>NZ_JAGINT010000001.1:948192-1264256 GCF_017876295.1 Kribbella aluminosa
CCTCGACAGGACATATACGGCCACTGAAGAGGATCGGCTAGTCAGCTGAGCGTGGGGGCGCCCTCGGGCGTGGACACGTCCTGTCGAGCTTGCCCCTGTGGATAAGCCAACTCATCGGTCGACCCACCTGAGGCACCATCGTCGGATGGAAGCTGTCGCTGAGGTCCTCGCCCGCCATGGCGGCTGGGCGACCCGGGCGGAGCTGGTTGGCGCGACCTCCCGCCGTGCCGTTGAGGCTGCGCTCGCGCGGGGTGAGGTGCAGCGGATCGCGCTGGGGATCTATGCGCTGCCGGGCCTTCCGGCCGACGAGCTGGCCGTGCTCTCGCATCCTCCCGTTCGGTGAGTCGTTGGCCGTGGCGGACGCAGGCCTTGCCGCCGGCCGAATCAGCCAGCCACCGATACGACGAAATGGTGGCGGCGGGATGGCTCGTGCTCCGATTCACCTACGAGCAGGTGGTCGGAGACCCGGCCTGGGTCGTCGCGACTGTCCGGGCCGCGTTGGCACGGCGTCTTGCCGGCTGATCATGTGCAATCTCGACAGGAGATGTCCCTCGAACCTCGCCTGGTAGCGCAGGCGCCGAGCGTGCCGACGAGCTGCTGACACCGACACCTCCTGTCGACCTTGCACATCAGGCGAAGAGGTTTTCGGCGTCGACGATGGTGTAGGCGTAGCCCTGTTCGGCTAGGAATCGTTGGCGGTGGGCGGCGAATTCGGCGTCGATGGTGTCTCTTGCGACGATCGAGTAGAAGCGGGCGGTGCGGCCGTCGCCCTTGGGGCGGAGGACTCGGCCCAGGCGTTGGGCTTCTTCCTGGCGGGAGCCGAAGGTGCCGGAGACCTGGATGGCTACCGACGCCTCGGGGAGGTCGATGGAGAAGTTCGCGACCTTGCTCACCACCAGGCGGGTGATCTCGCCGTGGCGGAACGCGTCGAACAGGCGCTGGCGTTCGCGGACGGTGGTTTCGCCCTTGATCACGGGGCATTCGAGGCGTTCGCCGAGCTCGTCCAACTGGTCGATGTACTGGCCGATGACGAGCAGGGGTTCGTCGGCGTGGTGCTCGGCGATGCGGCGTACCAGCCTGGACTTGGCGGGGGTGGACGCGGCCAGACGGTAGCGGTCCTGGGGCTCGGCCGTCGCGTACACGAACCGCTCGGTCTGCTCGAGGTCCACCCGAACTTCGACGCAGTCCGCCGGAGCGATCCAGCCCTGCGCCTCGATGTCCTTCCACGGCGCGTCGTACCGCTTCGGCCCGATCAGCGAGAACACGTCGCCCTCACGCCCGTCCTCGCGGACCAGCGTCGCGGTCAGCCCGAGCCGCCGGCGGGTCTGCAGGTCCGCGGTCATCCGGAAGATCGGCGCCGGCAGCAAGTGGACCTCGTCGTACACGATCAGGCCCCAGTCGCGCGCGTCGAACAGCTCCAGGTGCGTGTAGACACCCTTCCGCCGCGTCGTCATCACCTGGTACGTCGCGATCGTGACCGGCCGGATCTCCTTGCGCGCACCCGAGTACTCGCCGATCTCGTCCTCGGTCAGCGTCGTACGGCGGAGCAGTTCGTCCTTCCACTGCCGCGCGGACACCGTGTTCGTGACCAGGATCAGCGTGGTCGCGGACGCCTGCGCCATCGCGGCCGCGCCGACGATCGTCTTGCCGGCGCCACAGGGGAGCACGACGACACCGGAGCCGCCGTGCCAGAACGAGTCGGTCGCCTGCTCCTGGTACGGGCGCAGCTCCCATCCGTCCGTCACCAGGGCGATCTGGTGCGCCTCGCCGTCGACGTACCCGGCCAGGTCCTCCGCCGGCCAGCCCAGCTTGAGCAGGGTCTGCTTGAGGTGACCGCGCTCCGACGGGTGCACCACGACGGTGTCGTCGTCGAGCCGCGCGCCCATCATGGGCTTCACCTTGTTGCTGCGCAGCACCTCTTCCAGCACCGGCCGGTCGGTGGTCACCAGCACCAGCCCGTGCTCCGGGTGCTTCTCCAGCCGCAGCCGCCCGTACCGATCCAGGGTCTCCGCGATGTCGACCAGCAACGAGTGCGGGACCGGGTAGCGGCTGTAGCGCAGCAGTACGTCGATCACCTGCTCCGCGTCGTGCCCCGCGGCCCGCGCGTTCCACAGCCCGAGCGGCGTCAGCCGGTACGTGTGCACATGCTCCGGCGCCCGCTCCAACTCGGCGAACGGCGCGATAGCCTTCCGGCACTCACTCGCATCCGCATGCGCCGTCTCCAACAACAAGGTCTTGTCCGACTGCACAATCAGTGGACCGTCCGTCACCCGCAGCTCCTAATCCTCGCCCCGACCTTCCATTGTGCCTGAGCGGTCAATCCACGGGGCGGGCGGCGGAGATTCGGTGGAGGGCGTAGGTACGGGGGGCTTCGGTGGTGTCGTCGTAGGCGGTGAGCCAGCCGTCGGCTACCCGGGCGGGTTCTACGATGCGTTCGGAGGCGTGGCCGTTGTGGTCGACGTACGAGATCCAGGTGCGGGTGTGGGCCTCGGCGGCGTTGGTGAGTACGGCGATGGTTTCGGCGGGGGCTGCTGGTTCGACGAGGCCCTCGTCGCCGGGGCGTTCGGCGGCGATGCGGTCGCCGGTGCGGACCTTTTCGATGACGGCCTTGACCTGGTCGTCGGTGAGGTCGAACGCGCTCTCGTTGAAGTCGCGGCTGGTACGTCGGCGTGGCGCCTCACCCCGGCGTGGCGCACCGGTCACATGCAGCGCGCCGTCGAACGTCTCCGCCAGCGGCGCGAGCCCGGCGTCCCGGAGCCGGCTCAGCACCATGTCGGGCGGTGACGGTGACACCACGACCGTCGGCGCCAACCGGCGGAAGCGCACACCGGGCAGGTTCGAGCTCAGCAGGTGCGTCAGTACGTCCTCGTCGTCACACCGCAGGTACGTCGACGCAGTCCCCAGCCGCAGCACGCCGTGCCGCCGCGCGACGTCGTCCACGAGGTACGCCAGCGGCTGCGGCACCGGAGTGCGTGAGTGTTCGGCCAGCCAAGCGTGCAACTGCTCCGCAGTACGCCCCAGGTCGAAAGCACGTCGCACCGAGCTCTCACTGAACCGGTAGACCCCAGCACCGCCGTCCGACTCCACGTCGGCCATGGCTGACAGCTCGTCCTGCACGGACCGCACCAACGGACCAGGAGCCACAGCGGTGAGGTCAGCCTGCAACAGCACCTCAGAAACCGGCTCTGGCATCAGCGGGCTGATCGCCGCGGCCAGCTCGTCAGCCGTCGGCTCAGCACTCAGCAACGGCTGCGCGTGCTTCGCCCACGACCCCAGCCCGCTCAGCCCGAGCAGTGCCGCCTCAGACACGCTCCACTCGACCAGGTCGTCGCGGAACTGCCCGCCGCGCCGAGGCCGATGCCAGGCCACCCAGGTCACAACAGCCTCCGGAGCAGGCGCCGTACCCGTGCCAGCTGCAGCCAGCGCCTGTAACGCCAGCAGCCGGATCTCCGGCGCCAGCAACCGCTCCAGGTCCGGCGCCAGCGCGTTGATGAGCCGCTCGCGTGCAGCCGCAGTACTGCCCGTACTGTCGCGCCGTCCGATCAGCCCGATCGCCCTGAGCCCAGAGAACCACGCAACGACCAGCTGAGCCCACCGGTGCGCCAGGTCGAGCTCAAGCCAGTCGTCGTAGGCGCTTGTCGGCAGCCAGAGCTCACCGTTACCGACCTCCACCGCGGCAACCAGCCCAGCCGCGTACGCCATCTCCAGCACAGCCGCTGTCGTGTGCTCCTCCGCACCGATCTTCCCGGCCAGGCTGCGCAGGTCCCGGACCCCTACGCCACCAGTGCGCAGTACCGGCAGCGGGTCCGTCCCCAGCTGCTCCAACGCACGGTCGACCAGCCGCACCAGGTCCAGCGCCGCACCAGCCGCGGCCCGGTCCGCGATCGCAGCCGACACCTTCTTGCCGTCCAACGGCGGCGGCACCGGCCGGGTCGACGGCAGCACCCGCCCGCCCCGCAGATGCAGCCCGATCTGCCGCGGCAGTACGACGGTGTTCGGGTCCTTCGGTACGACGAGCCCGCGCGCCAGCAACCGCTCCACCGGCGTACGGGCGGACGCGATCGTGACCGGCCGATCCGCCTTCTCGACGGAACCGGTCGGCGGACCCCAGGTCAGTTTCTCGAGTACGGCGCGCGCGTCCGGCCCGGCGTCCTCGATCAGCTTGTCCAGGTCGCCGAAGTGCCGCGTAGTAGTCGGACCGAGCCCGGCCGGTGTCGGACCGAGCAGTTCGTGCACCGCCCGGATCGTACGCAGGTCGTCCTCGGTGCCCCACACGAGAGCAAGGTCCAGCAGCTCGGCGACCCGCGGCTGGACGATCTCTGCCGGCTGCCCGACGCCCTGCACCAGCGCGGCCAGCTCCACCGGCTCGGGCAGCGCGGACAAAGCCTCCAGCAGGTCCACGCCGAACTCGTCCAGCCGGTTGATGGCGCGCGCCGCCGACGCGTTGCTCGTCGCCCGCGCGGCCAGTTGCCCGGTGTCGGCCGGGAGCGGCAGCGCCAGGTCGGGGCGCCGGCGGAGCAGCTCACCGAGCGCGGCGTCGCCCCAGCCCCGCAGCGCCTCGGCGAGGGTACGGGGGCGGGTCGGCTGGGTGGTGCTCATCCTTCCAAAGATACGGGATGTACGCCGAGGTCGGTCAGGATCCGCTCCACCGTCTCGTCGAGCGCACTGCCCGGACCAATCACGGTCTGCTCGACGCCGCTCGGGACGTCGTGCTCGCGGAGCAGGATGCGGCGGAGGTGGTCCTGCTCGACCCAGGCGGTACCGCGGCCGAGGCGCTCCCGGAGCGTACGGGCGGTGGTGGTCTTGCCGGAGCCCGAGTTGCCACGCAGTACGACGAGGCGGGTGCTCGGGCTTCCGGTCACTCTGCTGCCCCGGTGTGACCGATCCGGTGGAAGCCGACACGTTCGTAGACCGCAGCCACCGCGTCGGACTCGGCGGACAGCAGTACGAGGTCAACGCCGTTGTCCAGCGCGTGCTCCACGAGCGTTGAGGTCACAGCGGCGGCCAGACCGCGTCGCCGCAGCGCGGGCAGCGTACCGACGCCAACGATCTCTGTAGCCGAGCCAACAGGCTGGTGAGTACCGGCAGCGACCAGGCCGTCCTCGGTGAACGCTCCAGCGCCGACCGACACACCACGGCCGACCCGGTCGCGTAGCGTCGCCACCATCTCGTCTGAGAGCTGAGCAGCAGCCGTGTCCCTCTCAGCAGGCCCCGCGTTCCCAACGGCCGTACCGGACTCACCGAAGGCCAGGTTGACGACAGCTCGTGCCTGGCGCACTACGGCCTCGTCAGCAGACAGGACTTCGCAGCGCGCATCAGCCACGACAGGACGGCAGTCAGCACGCTCTAGCACCAGCAACGGGTGCTGGACCACCTCAAGGCCGGCAGCGGCCGCAGCAGGTCCTAGCGACGGACAGGTCTCGACGACCCACTCGAAGCTCAGCGGGATCTCCAGCTCGGCGCAACGCTTCCGTACGAGCTCAACGTCGCTAGGCTCGATTGTTACCCCGGAACCAGGCACAGGGCGCGCGTAGTACGGCCAGATCGTCGTACTGCGGAACAAGGTGAACGGACCGACCTGCTCAGCGTCGGCCCCGGACAGCGGCACGGCGTGGAGGTAGTCGTCGACTCTGGTAATCATCGCGAAGCAGTGAACCACCCGGACGGGTCGTCTGCCACCCGGTATGTCGAAGTACCGGAACCGGCTCCGACGTACCGTCCGACGGCAACAACCAGCAAGGAGCAGCAGCATGGAGAAAGTGACGTCCGCGGACGGTACGACGATCGCCTACGACCGCCTGGGCAGCGGGAGCCCGGTGATCCTGGTCGGTGGAGCCCTGTGCGACCGGAACTCGTTCCGCCCGCTGGCGGACGAGCTGGCGAGCGAGTACGACGTCATCACGTACGACCGTCGCGGCCGCGGTGACTCCGGCGACACGACGCCGTACGACGTCCGCCGTGAGGTGGAGGACATCGCCGCGCTGCTGACCGCGGTCGGCGGTACGGCGGCCATCTACGGGCACTCCTCCGGTGCGGCACTTGCCGCGATCGCCGCGGTCACGCTGCCGTTCGGCAAGGTCGTCATGCACGAGCCGCCGTACGGCCCCGACGATGCGGACACGTCGGACGACGGCGGGCAGGTACTCGAGTCGATCCGCGAGGGCCGGAACCAGGAGGCCGTCGAGCGGTTCCTGCTGATGACGGGCATGCCGAAGGAGGCCGCCGAGCAAGTAGCCGCCGCACCCGGTGTCGCGGACCTGGCCCCGACGCTCGCCTACGACTTCGCCGTGATGGGACACGGCCTCGACCAGGGCGGCACCCCGGTCGCGCTGCTGCGGAGCGTCACGCCGGACACGCTCGTACTGGCCGGGACCGCGACCGCGCCGTTCATGATCGACGCCGCACGCCGCGTCACCGCGATCCTGCCGAACGTCACGTACGCCGACCTCCCCGACCAGCACCACGCCGTACCCCCCGAACTGCTCGCCCCGGTCCTCAAGGAATTCCTGAGGGGGTGAGTGGTGGTCTCACCCCCTAGGCGATGATCTCGATCGACAGCCTGTCCGGGTAGAACGCGACGTGGTCCCGGATGTCGGCGACCGCGTTGTACGGCTGCTCGTACGTCCAGACCGCGTTCTCGATGTCCGGGAGGATCGTGTAGTACGACGCGTCACCCTTGTACGGGCAGTACGTCTGGTGGTCGGTGCGCTCGAGCTGCGTGAAGTCGACGTCCGCGCGCGGGATGTACTGCACCGCGGGGTAGTTCGCCTCCTGCAGCGACAACGCGTCCCGGGTGTCCGCGACGACCCGGTCACCGACCTTCACGACGACACGGTCCGGATTCTTCTCCACGGTGATCGGGTGGTCCGGCCCGGGAATCTTCACAGTCTTCTCCGCCATGACCAGCCACAACCCCGTACCGCCGGGGACCATTCCCGCGCACGCTCACGGCTCAGAAATAGTCGCCCCGGCCGCCTCCGCGAGTTCGGCGCCGAGCGCGCAGGCCGGTGTGTACGCACCACGCAGGCCCTCGCCGCGGGCCAGTCGTACGGCGGTCTCCGCGGCAGCGTTCGAGGTGAAGTCCATCGCGTCGTCGGCGCGCAGCCACGCTTCCCGCGTCGTACCGTCCGCCCACGTCACGACCGCGTGCCCCCACGAGTGCTCCCGCGGCCGCGGTGCGGGCTTGAACTCCATCGCCGCCATCCGCCGTACGGCGAACCGCTGGAGCGCCGGGACCTTCAGCAGCGCACCGGCCGCGGGCAGGATCGCCCGGATCAGCGGGGCCGTCGGCAGCAGCCCGGTCGTCGCCACGACGTCCGGCGCCCCGCTCGCCAGGTGCGCCGCCAGCAGCTCACCGGTCGGGCCGGCCGCGGACTTCGCCGTCTGCCCGTCCGGCAACGCGTGCGTCCGCGGATCCGCGGCGAGCCGGGCCGGGACCATGCGCCCGTCGACGTACCGCCTGCCGCCCGTCGTCAGCCCCGACACGATCGACCGCGCCAGCGCCTCGCCCAGCCGACCGGCCGTGATCGCCACCGACGGCAACGCATCCACCCGTACCTGCCGCGGCGCCGGCCGATCCGCGCACAGCCACGCGACCACGGCCTCGGTCCCGAGGACGCCGAACCCGGCGCCGGTGACGAACGTACTGCCGCCGGCCGCTGCCTCGTCGTGCAGCGCCAGCAACCGCGGCATCGCGACCAGGTCGTTGGCCAGGTCAACGTAATGCCCGCCGGGCAGGCAGGCGCGCGCGATCGGTACGGCGGTCTCGGCATACCCGCCGATCGTGTTCACCACCACGGCCGGCCGCCGGCTGGCGATCTCCGCGGCGGGGTCGTCCGTCGCGATCACGTCGGCGTCGCCGAGCCCGAGGTCCGCGGCGGTCTTCCGCAGCCGCTCAGCAGAGCGCCCGACCAGCACCGGCGTACCGCCGCGCGCCGCCACCCGGGTCGCGATCTCCCTGCCGGTCCGGCCGGTCGCCCCCAGAATCCAGATCATCCGAAGCTCCTTATGTCTCACAGTGTCATCAGCTACGATAACACCCTGAGACATCACTCTTGCTAGACTGCCGGTATGGCGCGATGGGACCCCGGTGCGGAGCAGCGACTACGCAAGGCCGCGCTCGAGCTGTACGCCGCACACGGGTACGACGCGGTCACCGTCAACCAGATCGCCGAGCACGCCGGCCTGACCCGGCGCTCCTACTTTCGCTACTTCCCGGACAAGCGCGAGGTCCTGTTCGCCGGCTCCGAACGGCTCCCGGCCGCGGTGCTCGACGCGCTCCGGGCCGTCGACGCCGACGTTCGCCCGTGGCCCGCCGTACTGCAGGCCGCCGTGGCCGTCGGTGAACTGCTGGCCGACCTGGCCGAGGATTCCGACGTACGCCGGGCCGTCATCGCCGCGAGTCCCGAGCTGCAGGAGCGCGAGCGGACCAAGCTCGCGTCGGTCACCGCGGCGCTGCGCGACGGGCTCGCGGAGCGCGGGCTGGCACCCGAGGACGCGACGCTGGTGGCGCAGATCGGGTCGGCGGTCTTCCAGAACGCGTTCAGCCGCTGGATCGACGGCGGCGGGCAGCAGACCTTCCGGTCCTGCCTGGACGCCGTAGTCGCCTCACTCGGCCGAGAGCTCGACGACTAGGCACGGCCCGCCGTCGAAGGCACCGCCGTCGATGCCCAGCACCAGGCCGTCGGCGTACAGGTGCGGGCCGGTCAGGAACTCCGGGTCGATGTGCAGCTGGTCGGCGATGATGCTGTGGCCGTGCACGATCCGCCGGCCGCCGAGGTGCTGCAGCATGATCCGCGCGACCTCCGGGCCGCCCTCGCCGCGGAACGCGTACCGCGAGGTCATCCGGCGCCAGACCTCCCACCACACCTCGATGTCGTCGGAGTGCAGTTCGGCGCGGGCCGCGGTGTTGATCTGGTCGAGCGTGTCGCCCCACTCGACGTACTCGGCGGTGTCGGAGTGCATCAGCAACTGGTCAACGTCCAGTCCGAGGAACGGCTGGTCGAGCAGCCAGGACACGTCGTCGTCGGTGAGCAGCTCCTGGTCGCGGTCCTGGCCGCCGTTCAGCGCCCAGGAGCGCTCGAAGCTGCGCAGCGTGATGCCGTCGTGCGGGACGAACCTGTCGCCGAACTTGTGCATCCCGAGCGCGAGGATCTCGTGGTTGCCGAGCAGCATCCGGACCGCGCCGGCGGGCGCCTGGCCGATCAGCTCACGGACATAGTGCAGTACGCCGATACCGTCCGGGCCGCGGTCGAAGAAGTCGCCGAGGAACCACAGCCGGGCGTCCCCGCCGGTCCAGTTGCCGTCGGCATCGGTGAGGCCGGCCGTGTGCAAAGCCGGGACCAGTTTCTCCAGGTGGCCGTGGACGTCGCTCACGGCGTACACCCGGCTCACGTCAGCCTCGCACGGTCAGCACGATCAGAACGACGTTGAGGGCCGTGACGGCGGTGGCTACCAGGCATGCGGTGAGAGTAGTCGCCCGGCGGTTGACGAGGTCGCCCATGACGCGCCGGGATGCGGTCAATCTCACCAGCGGCCAGAGCGCGCACGGGATGCCGAAGCTCAGCACCACCTGCGAGATCACCAGCGCGCGGCTCGGATCGATGCCGATCGCAAGCACCAGCAGTGCGGGCACCAGAGTGACCAAGCGCCGTACGGGGAGCGGCACACGGCGCTGCAGGAAACCGTCCAGGATCACCGAACCGGCGTACGTCCCGACCGAGGAGGACGCGAAACCGCTGGCCAGCAGGGCGAGCGCGAACAGCAGCGCCGGGAGGTGGCCGATCCGTTCGCCGATCGCGACGTGTGCGGCGTCGAGCGAGTCCGCGCCTGTGCCCTTCAGCGCAGCTGCTGCCAGCACGACCATCGCGAGGTTGACCGCGCCGGCCAGTGCCATCGCGACGGCGACGTCGAGCCGGGTTGCCCGCAGCACCCGGGATTTGCCGTCCTCGGAGCGGATCGCCTTCCAGTGCCGGTCGGTGACGAGCGCGCCGTGCAGCCAGATCGCGTGCGGCATCACGGTCGCGCCGAGCATGCCGGCCGCGAGGACGAGCGACTGGGTGCCGTCCAGCCGCGGCACCAGGCCGCCGACCACGCCGCTCGCGGACGGGCCGGCCTGCGCGGTGGAGACGACGAAACCGATCAGTACGACGGCGAGCAGGCCGATGATCGCGGCCTCGAACGGGCGCTGCCCGCGCTTGGACTGGTAGATCAGCAGACCGAACGACACCGCGCCGGTGATCACGCCGCCGAGCAGCAGCGGGATGTGGAACAGCAGGTTGAGCGCGATCGCGCCGCCGACCACCTCGGCCAGGTCGGTGGCCAGCGCGACCACCTCGGCCTGTGCCCACAGGCCGGTCGAGGTCGAGCGTTTGAAGTGGTCACGGCAGAGCTGGGGGAGCGTCCGCCCGGTCGCGATGCTCGCTTTGGCGGCCAGGTACTGCACGAGGACGGCCATCAGGTTCGCGCCGACGACCACCCAGCACAGGAGATAGCCGTACGTCGCGCCGGCGGCGATGTTGGTGGCGAAGTTCCCCGGATCGACGTACGCAACGGCCGCAACGAAGGCCGGCCCGAGCAGCAACAGCCCGGACCGACTCAGTTGCCGCCTCAACGGCGCCGGCGCGTACATGAAAGCAGTCTGTACGACGCCACCGACAACGCAACCTTTGTACGCGATTTGAGACGCGCGTTACGCCCAGCTGAACGTCACCTGAAGTGAAACCTCGACCGTGTGCTCACCTGGGGTGATGCTCAGGCTCGACTCGTAGGCCTTCGAAGCCTGCAGCCGGACAACCGGGATCCCGTCCGGGCTGTGGGTCTCGGACACCGTTGTCACCCCGCCGAGCGAGTACCCGGCGAGGCCCGCCAGATGCTCGGCCTTCTCCCGCGCCTGCTGGAACGCCAACTCGCGCGCCTGCACCAGCAGCGCCGACTTGTCCGCGATGTCGAACTGCATCCCGTGCAGCCCGAGATCGTTGCCTGCGGCACCAACAGCCGCATTCAGCAACCCCCCGAACCCGGTCAGGTCCCTGGTCTCCACCTGAATCGTGTGCGCAGCCCGGTACGCCGTCGGCGCCCCCGGCTCCCGGTAGTCCTGGTACACGTTCACCGCACTGGTAGCGAGCTGCCCCCTGTCGACACCCTGCGCACGCAGCGCGGCGACCACCGCATCCGTACGCTCACTCACCTTCGCGACAGCAGCAGCAACATCCACCTCCGCATGCTCGACGGAAAACGTCACCCGCAAGACGTCCGGCGTCCCACTGACCTGCCCTGACCCGACAACCCGCACCCCTGTCTCCATACCCGCCAGTCTGGCATCACCTGCGAGTCACCGGTGGGCTCCAGACGCTCAACGAGGTGTGACGTCCTCCGCGGCTGTCAGCAGGCGCGCCGCCCAGTCGATGCTCTTGGACGCATCCGCGGCGGAGACAGAGGCTGCTTGGTACTGCGACTTCGACTTGAGTCTGAGCAGCCGGGACAGCGTCATACTGCTGTCGCGCCCCGCCGGACCTGCGCTCTTGAGTTCCGCGACCGCCTCAGCATGGTTGTCCGCCTTCCGGGTCCGGCCGATCAGCGCGAGACAGATCGCGTCCTTCGAGTTGATGCCGGAAGTGACCGCATTGGATGCTGCAGCGTTGAACAGTGCAAGATCGTTGGTCATCTCGGCGGCTTCGAGGAACTCGCGGGCCTTCGCCAGGTGGGCTCGGGCTTCGTCGAGTGCGGTCAACTATCCGGCCTTTCGGTTGAGGAGTTGGCGGGGGGTGCTGCCTGTGATGGGTACGGCGTCGCGTCGTAGCTCGGCTACCAGGCGCTCGCCGTGGCTGATCAGGTCGCGGATCTCTTGATCGCTGTATTCGACGACCTCGCAGGAATTGCCCGACCAGAGGCTTGCCTGTGCAGAAAGGGTTTCGAGCTGCCGCAGCCAACGGGGGTCTGAGTCGTCGACGTCGTCGGGCCTGACGATCAGCAGGTCGAGATCACTGTCGGGGCCGCCCTGGCCGCGGGCCGAAGAGCCGAAGAGCCAGATCGCCTTCGCCGGCACGGCCCAGGAGTTGGCCTCTTCCCTGATGCGATCGAGCAACGACTCCCGGAGCCGTGCGAGCTGGTTGATCGCCTGGTATGCGACATGTTGGCGATTGAGGGTGTAGAGCCGGGCACGACCGGCAGGCTCCGCGACCACCACGCCGTTGGTCACAAGGTCGTCCAGCACCTTCTGTACGCCGCTGGGGCTCCCCGGCGAACGCAGCAGTCCGGCCAGCGCTCGCCCGGTCAACGGGCGCTCGGTGCGCGCGAGCACGCCGAGGACACGGCCGTGCAATCCTGGAACGACGCTCGACATCGGCTCCGGGAACTCCACTGCGACCACCTCCTATGCCCACTTTAGCAGGCATATGCCCACTTTTCAGGACATGGTCAACCGGCCCTGCGGATGATGCGGGCGGGGATGTCGTGGAGGTGGCAGAGGGAGAGGAGGGCGGTGCCGTCTATTAGTTGGAGGGGTTTGCCGTTGGCGAACTGGTAGCTGGTGGGGCCGAAGCCTGAGGTGGTGATCAGGATGCCCTTGGTGGCGCCGGCGTCGACGACGGTGCCGAAGAGGTCGCGGACGGCGGAGGGTGGGACGGTGCGGGTCCAGAGCTTGGCCTGGACGACGAACTTGCCGCCGGTGATCGGTCGGGGGTCGTACGCCACGCAGTCGATCCCACCGTCGGTTCCGCGGCGGAACAGGCGGGTCTCGAGGCCCATCCGGGTGAGCAGGTTCTGCACCAGGTGCTCGAAGGACTCCGGACTCAGGTCGAGCAGGTTCGGCCGGGCGTCGATCTCGCTGATCACGTCCACCGCCTCGACGATCCGCGGGTCGGTCAGGTCGAACTCCAGCACCGGCTCCACCGGCTGCAGCTCCTCCGGGTGCCGGGAGACCTCGGCAGCGAAGTAGTGCCGTACACAGGCCACTGGATCGAGCTGGTCCAGCACCAGCGCCTGGTACTGCTCCCTGGTCGCCCGCAGCGTGATGAGGCACGGCCGTACGGTCTGCCCGGTCGTGAGGTCCACCGACTCGACCATGCCGTTGAACACGACCGTTTCGACCACGCCGTACCTGTCACTGCCGAAGACCAGGTGTAGCGCCCGCAACGCCAGCTGCGCGACCAGTTGCTGGTAGAGCCGCCGTAGCTCAGCAGGGTCCCGCGGCACGGCCAGTACGGCGTCCAGTGAGCGGTCGTAGCGGTACGACGCCTCAGCAGGTACGACGCTGACGTCAGGCAGGTCCCACTCCACCGCGAGCAGCGTCGACTCCGGCACGTACCCGACCTTGCGGCGCCGTGGGAAGTCCAGCGGCTCCGGGTGCCGGTCCAGCGCCTTCGTGAAGTACCGCGTCACGGCTGCACGGTCCCGGTTCTCCATGGCCCGTTCGTACGCGTCGATCCGCGCATGCTGTTCCGCGGTCGCCTCGTCGAGCCGGCGCTGTCGCTCGACCTGCTCCCGCAGGGCCTTGGCCACCCGGTCGCGGCGGGTCTCCTCAGCGGCCCGGTGCCGTTCGATCGCCTCCGCGAACCGGTCCTCCGCGTCGGCGAGCCGCCGCGCGAACCGGCGCTGGGCACCCCACCAGCGAAACGGCGGGTGGGGCACGAACGCATCCCAGACAGGTCCGGGACGCGCCTCGAGATCGGCCGGCGACACCGCCGGCGGTGCCCGTCGCGGCGCCCGTTTC
The DNA here is from genome assembly GCF_017876295.1 of Kribbella aluminosa. Classification (NCBI taxonomy): domain Bacteria; kingdom Bacillati; phylum Actinomycetota; class Actinomycetes; order Propionibacteriales; family Kribbellaceae; genus Kribbella; species Kribbella aluminosa. The sequence continues at coordinate 961,904 of NZ_JAGINT010000001.1, forward strand.
AGGGACTGCAGATCGGTACCGTGGACGTCGACGGCGAGTGCACCGGCCAGGATGTTCTCCAGCACCTGGACGTGTTCCCGCGCCGCAGCGGTACGTTGCGCCGCCTCGGCTGTACGTCCGGGCGGACGGTCGCTGCGGGCATGACCTTCGGCAGATCGGCCCATCGCCTCACACCTCTCTGATCCAATGTAACGGTCCAACCACGCTGTGCGACCGAATATGACAGAGAGTTGGTAAGGACATTGCTTGCCGTCCACTCCCTGTTTCCTGCTGCACGTGCAGGTTCACAAGTGGTTGCCGCGCCGCGCGTGGTCTTGCCGGTCGGGTCCGGTCGCGTGACGATGACAACCATGAGCCTGCCGTCGTACGCGTCCGGGGTGTCCGAGGTTTCGTTGCTGGGTGAGACGATCGGCGCGAACCTGAGACGGACGATCGCGGAGTACGGCGATCACGAGGCGCTGGTGGAGGTCCAGACCGGAAGGCGCTGGACGTACGACGAGTTCGGCGCGGAGGTCGAACTCGTTGCCCGTGGCCTGATGGCGCGCGGGATCGCGAAGGGCGACCGGGTCGGCATCTGGGCGCCGAACCAGGCCGAGTGGACGATCACGCAGTACGCCACCGCGCTGATGGGCGCGATCCTGGTGAACATCAACCCGGCGTACCGCACCCACGAGCTGGCCTACGCGCTGAACCAGTCCGGGGTCCGGCTGCTCGTCTCCGCGACCGCCTTCAAAACCAGCGACTACCGGGCGATGGTCGAGGAAGTGAAGCCTGACCTTGCCGCGCTCGAGGAGACGATCTACCTGGGTACCGGCGACTGGGACGCGCTCCGTGACGACGCCGCCCGGATCACCATCGACGAGCTGACCGCCCGCGAGGCCGCGCTGTCCTTCGACGACCCGATCAACATCCAGTACACCAGCGGTACGACGGGGTTCCCGAAGGGCGCGACGCTCAGCCACCACAACATCCTGAACAACGGCTTCTTCGTCACCGAGACGATCGCGTTCACCGCCGACGACCGGCTCTGCATCCCGGTGCCCTTCTACCACTGCTTCGGCATGGTGATGGGCAACCTCGGCTGCACGACGCACGGCGCCTGCATGGTGATCCCGGGCCCGGCGTTCGACCCGGCCGCGACGTTGCAGGCCGTGCAGGACGAGCGGTGCACCGGGTTGTACGGCGTACCGACGATGTTCATCGCGGAGCTCGGCCTGCCGGACTTCGCGTCGTACGACCTCAGCAGCCTCAGGACCGGGGTGATGGCCGGGTCGCCGTGCCCGGTCGAGGTGATGAAGCGCTGCGTCGCGGACATGCACATGGCCGAGGTCGCGATCTGCTACGGGATGACCGAGACCTCGCCGGTGTCCACCCAGACCCGGCGCGACGACGACCTCGACCGCCGTACGTCGACCGTCGGCCGGGTGCTGCCGCACGTCGAGGTGAAACTCGTCGATCCGGCGACCGGGCTCGTCGTGGAGCGCGGCGAGCCGGGGGAGCTGTGCACCCGCGGGTACTCCGTGATGCTCGGCTACTGGGACGAGCCGGAGAAGACCGCGGAGGCGATCGACCGGGCGCGCTGGATGCACACCGGCGACCTCGCGACGATGCGCGACGACGGGTACGTGAACATCGTCGGCCGGATCAAGGACATGGTGATCCGCGGCGGCGAGAACGTGTACCCGCGGGAGATCGAGGAGTTCCTCTACACCCACCCGTCGATCGCCGACGTCCAGGTCGTTGGCGTGCCCGACGAGAAGTACGGCGAGGAGCTGTGCGCCTGGATCAAGCTGAAGCCCGGCGCGGACCCGCTGGACTCGGAGGCGGTCAGAACCTACGCCACCGGCAAGCTCGCGCACTTCAAGATCCCGAAGTACGTCGTCCTCGTCGACGACTTCCCGATGACCGTCACCGGCAAGATCCGCAAGGTCGAGATGCGCGAGAGGTCCGTGGAGCTGCTGGGTCTGGACTGAATTCGTGGTTACACACGCGAAACCTCCCGGGCCGGTTCGGAAACGTGAGTTTGTTCCGGGGGCAATCGCGCGGCAATCGGGCGGTCCTTCACTGGATGTCATCCAGAACGGACCGAAACCCCGGGAGCCGGCATGCAACTCATCGACGGTGCACACGTCCCCGTCGTCGTGGTCGGCGGCGGCCAGGCAGGGCTGGCGACCAGCTGGCACCTGACCGCGCAGGGCCTGGAACACGTTGTCCTGGAGGCGGAAAGCGTCGGCAGTGAATGGCGCAACCGCCGGTGGGACTCGTTCTGCCTGGTGACGCCGAACTGGCAGTGCAGTCTGCCGGGGTTCCCGTACGACGGCACCGATCCGGACGGGTTCATGGTCCGCGACGAGATCGTCGGGTACCTGGAGAGCTACCGGCAGTCGTACGACGTCCCGATCGTCGAGGGTGTCCGGGCGACCCGGCTCGAGCACGGGTTCCGGATCACCACGACCGCCGGCACGATCACCGCCGACCAGGTGGTGGTTGCGACCGGTCCGTACCAGCGGCCCAGCCTCCCCCGGATCGCCGAACGACTCGTGGTCCCTCAGCTGCACTCCTCGCAGTACAGGAATCCTGACCAGTTGCCGCCCGGTGAGATCCTCGTGGTCGGGACCGGACAGTCCGGCTGCCAGATCGCCGAGGACCTGCACCTGGCCGGGCGCACGGTGCACCTGGCGACGGGCAGTGCCCCACGGGTCGCGCGGTTCTACCGCGGGCTCGACGTGGTGGCCTGGCTGGACCGGATGGGCTACTACAGCAAGGGAATCGACGAGTTCGACGACGTCGACGCGGTCCGCTTCCGGGTGAACCACTACGTCACCGGGCGCGACGGCGGCCGCGACATCGACCTGCGGAAGTTCGCCCTGGAAGGCATGCGGCTCTACGGCCGCCTGCTCGACACCGACCGGCAGGAACTGCGGTTCGCCGACGACCTCGCGCAGAACCTGGACCATGCCGACGCGGTCTCCGAAGGCATCAAGGACTCGATCGACGCCTACATCGCGGCCGAGGGAATCGACGCGCCCGAAGAGCCGCGCTACCGACCGGTCTGGGAGCCGACGGAAACGCCGGAAACGCTTTCCTTGCAAGGAATCGGCGCAGTGATCTGGAGTACCGGGTTCCGCCGGGACGACAGCTGGATCCAGGTACCGGTGTTCGACGGCCGCGGGTATCCGACCCATCGGCGCGGTGTGACGAGCGAACCTGGCATGTACTTCATCGGCCTGCCCTGGCAGCACACCTGGGGATCCGGGCGTTTCGGAGGCGTAGCAGACGACGCGCGGTACGTCGTCGACCGCATCGTCGAGCAGCGAGCCGGCGTCCACTGGATCGCCGGCCTTCATCGGACGGTGGCCTGACATGTACGTCTCCGACGCCCACCGCCACCTCGGCGTACTCCCCGCCTATCCCTTCTACGGCGGCCCGCCCGTCAACCCTGACCTCACCGCCCGCGCGACGATCGACGAGTTGATCGCCGACCTCGACGCCGAGGGGACCGACCGGGCGCTCGTGATTCCGAACTACGGCGTTCCCGACGTCGCGGTGTCGTTCGGCTTCAACGACCTCGTGGTCGAGGCGGCGGCGCGCGACGACCGGATCCGCGCCGGCCTCTGGGTGTCGCCACGACCGCAGGACGCCGAGCTCACCGCGAAGGCACTCGCGCTGGCCGGCGAGCCCGCTGTACGGGCCCTCAAGCTCAGCTTCCTGCTCGGTGGCCACCCGACCGACGACGCCGTACGGCCACAGCTCGACGAGATCTTCACGACCGCAAGGGATCACGGGCTCGTTGTCCACGTCCACACCTCACCCGGCGCCGCGTCCGACATCGACCACGTCGGTCACCTCGTCGAGACGTACGCCGACGCCGTACCGCTGCACCTGGTCCACTTCGGCGGCGGGATGAGCGGTCACATCAAGCTGATCGGCTCCCGGTTCTTCGACTGGATCGAGGCCGGCAAGCGGGTCTACACCGATCTGTCCTGGGCGATCGGCTTCGCTCCGGGCTGGCTGGCCGCCGAGATCGAACGCCGCGGCATCGGCCACGACCGGGTGCTGTTCGCCAGCGACCAGCCCTGGGGCGACCACGCCGGCGAACTCGCCCGGATGCGCGCCGCGATGGGCGACGGCGAACTCGCCGACAACGTTTTCCACCACGCCTTCTCCCACCTGTACGACTGACCCAAGGAGTAGCGAAATGCCCGAAACTGCTGAACTGACCGACCTCGAGACCAAGAGCCTGGGAGAGATCCCGCACCCGTCGCTGCCGCAGGGCTCCAGCATCTACGGCGGCACCAAGGTGTTCCCGGACTACCAGGCCGAGGACGGCGAGACCTACTTCACCCTCGTGCACGGCATCGCGCACGAGTCCTCGGTGAGCTTCGTCGCGATCCTGCAGGCGACCCGCGCGCAGCGGAAGGGCTTCGAGTCCGCGATCTACTTCTACGGACCGGGTTCGCTGAACTGCCTGGCCACCCGCGGCTTCCCGACCACCGGCAACTCGGCCTTCCCCGGCGAGCACAACATCAACGAGTCGCTGAAGACGTTCATGGCCGAGGGCGGCAAGGTCTACTGCTGCCGGTTCGGCCTCTCCCTGCACGGCGCCCGCGAGGAGGACCTGATCGAGGGCGTCATCCCGACCCACCCGCTGGACGTGCAGGACGCGCTGATCCACTACGCCCGCAAGGGCGCCATCATCAACTCGACGTACATGTTCTGAGGGGTTCGTCATGAGCGTTGGCACCGAGGAGTCATTGGCGACCCGGGCCGAGATGGCCGTGTACGGCGTCCAGGTGGACGCGCCCGTTCGGCGCAGCAAGGGCGCCGGGCCGAGCGATGACGGGCACCTGGTCGTCGACGGCGCCAACGCCACCCTCCCGATCGTTGCTGACAGCCCCTATCAGGTCCGGGACGGCGCGGTCTTCCGCAACGGCCTGAACCTCGGCCTGTCGGTGGAGCCGGTCCGCCGGCCGAAGTTCTACGACCTGACCACGGCCGACGGCGTACCGTACCAACAGATCGCCTTGCTGCACGGCAAGGACGTCCTCGCCACCACCGTCGTCCAGACCTGCATCCGGTACGACGAATCCACCCGCTGCCGGTTCTGCTCGATCGAAGAGTCGCTCCGGGCCGGCGCGACGATCGCGGCGAAGACGCCGGCCCAGTTGGCCGAGGTCGCCGAGGCGGCGGTCCGGCTGGACGGTGTCACCCAGATGGTGATGACGACGGGTACGACGACCGGCCGTGATCGTGGCGCCCGCAACCTGGTGCGGTCGGTGAAGGCGGTCCTGGCGGCCGTACCCGGGCTGCCGATCCAGGTCCAGATCGAGCCACCCGGCGATCTGTCCGTGCTCACGGAGCTCCGCGACGCCGGGGCGACCTCGATCGGCATCCACGTGGAGTCGCTCGACGACGCCGTACGACGGAAATGGATGCCGGGGAAGTCGACCGTAAGTCTGGCGGAGTACGACGCGGCGTGGGACGAGGCCGTGCGGGTTTTCGGCCGGAATCGGGTGTCGACGTACCTGCTGATCGGTCTCGGCGAGGACCCGGACGAGCTGGTCGCCGGCGCGGGGCGGTTGATCGAGCGCGGGGTGTACCCGTTCGTCGTACCGCTGCGGCCGATGCTCGGGACGCTCGCGCGGGCCGATGGGGTGACGGCCCCGGATCCCGCGGTGGTTCGTGACGTGACGTCACGGGTCGCTGCGTTGCTCGCGGAGGCGGAGATGCGGGGCGCGGACCAGGGCGCGGGGTGTGCCGCGTGCGGTGCTTGCAGTCTGTTGTCGGCGGCCGGAGCATGAGTACGACGGTGGTGCAGACAGCAGGCGTGATGCGGGCGGCTGACGTTCGTGCGCTGTTGGGGGAGCCGCCGCCGGCGTTTTTGATCGAGGAGGCGGATGCCGCGGCCCGGCAGGCGTACCACCGGCTGAGGCACGCGGCGTTCGTCGAGCAGCAGGGCCTCTTCGACGGGTCCGACCTCGACGAGCGGGACGCCGATCCGCGCACCGAGGTACTGGTCGCCCGGACAGCTGACGGGGCGGTGATCGGCGGAGTCCGCCTCGGCCCGGCAACCGCCGGTCCCGACATCGGCTGGTGGCAGGGCGGCCGCCTCGTCACTGCCGCTGCGTCCGAAGATTCGAGGGCTATCGGCCACACGTCTTCGGACGCAAGCGGTGGCGGGAGGATGCGGCGGCCGGTTGGGGTGGGGGCGGCGTTGGTGCGGGCGGCGTCTGCGCGGGCCGAGGCGGCGGGTGCGCTTCGGTTTGATGCGACGGTGCAGCTGTCGACCCACCGGTTCTTCCAGCGGCTGGGGTGGGAGACCGTACGGCCCGTGGAGGCCGCAGGCTCCCCGCATGTGTTGATGCGGTGGCCGATCGGGCGGATCGCGCGGTTGGCCGAGGCGACCAAGAGTGAGCTGGGCCCTTTGCTGCAAGGGATCGGACCGGCCGGGTTCGTCGGGGACGACGGCGCGCCGGTGCCGGGGAGTGATCTGATCGCCGCGTGTGACGCGATCCTGCCGTCGATGGTCGAGCGGGATCCGGAGTGGGCCGGCTGGTGCTCGGTGCTGGTCAACGTCAACGACCTGGCCGCGATGGGGGCCGTACCGATCGGTCTGCTCGACGCGCTCGGTGCCCGGGACGGAACGGAGGCGGCCCGGGTGCTGGCCGGGCTGAAACGTGCGGCCAAGGCGTACGGCGTACCCATTCTCGGCGGGCACACGCAGCTGGGTGTGCCGGCGGCGTTGAGTGTGACCGCGCTCGGCCGGACCACGCATCCGGTCGCCGGTGGAGGCGGACGGCCAGGGCAGCGTCTCAGGCTGACCGCGGACCTCGGTGGTGGTTGGCGGCCTGGTTATGCGGGACGGCAGTGGGACTCGACCAGTCGTCGACGACCGGAGGAGCTGCGCACGATGGTGGCCGCGGTCGGCAAGGCCCGACCGTCGGCGGCGAAGGATGTGTCGATGGCGGGCATCGCCGGGACGCTGGGCATGCTGGCGGAGGCGAGCGGTTGCGGAGCGGTGCTTGACGTCGCCGACGTACCGAAGCCCGAGGCGGCGTCGATGGGGGACTGGCTCACTTGCTTCCCCGGCTTCGCGATGCTCACCGCAGGTCCGCAAGAGCTCGACGCCGGGCCCGCCGTGGGTGCGGTGTGCGGCGAACTGACCGCAGGACAAGGCGTGGTACTGCGTTGGCCGGACGGAGACGTCACCGAGGCGCTGAGCGCCGGCGTGACCGGGATGGGAGCAGCATGACGCTCAGGATGGCGGCCGTGGCCGCGAGCTTCGGCCGGGACCTGGAGGCCGACTTCGCCAAGGTCGAGGCGCTGATCGGCGAGGCCCGCGACGCCGGGGTGAAACTCCTCGCGCTTCCGGAGGGTGCTCTCGGCGGTTACCTGCTCAGCCTCGACGGTACGGCGGAACCGCCGCCGGCGTTCACCGTCGACGGACCCGAGATCGCCCGCCTCGCGCAGTTGGCCGGCGACCTGGTCGTCACCGCCGGGTACGCCGAGGCCGACGACGGACTGATCTACAACAGCGCGGTCTGCGTCACGGGTGACGGCGTACTCGGACATCACCGCAAGGTCCATCAGCCGTTGCGGGAGGACGAGCACTACGCGGCCGGTGACCGGTTCGAGGCGTTCGACACCCCGATCGGGCGGCTCGGCCTGATGATCTGTTACGACAAGGCGTTCCCGGAGGCGGCGCGAACCCTCGCGCTGGACGGGGCCCAGATCATCGTCTGTATGTCGGCCTGGCCGGGCGCGCGGACGAACCCGGATCCGGATCTGGCCAAGGACCGCTGGAAGCGCCGGTTCGATCTGTTCGACCGGGCGAGGGCCCTGGAGAACCAGGTGGTCTGGCTGTCGGCCAACCAGTCCGGGATGTTCGGCTCGCTGCGGTTCGTCGCGAGCGCCAAGGTGGTCGACCCGGGCGGCGACGTCCTCGCGGACACCGGCGTGACCGAGGGAGTGGCGATCGCCGAACTCGACGTACAGCAGGCGCTGGAGCTCGCCCGGCGGTCGATGGGACACCTGCGGGATCGACGGCCGGAGACGTACGGATCACCTGAGCTGGCGACGGTCTGACAGTGCTCAGGATCGGCGCGGTGGCGGCGGGGTTCACCCGGGACCTGGAGTTCGACCTGTCCCGGGTGGAGGCCCTGATCCGGCACGGCCATCGCGAGCAGACCCGGCTGCTGGTGCTTCCGGACGCGGCGCTCGGCGGTTACCTGACCGATCTGAGCAACCCGGCGCTCGACGACCTGCCGCCCGCGCTCGCCCTCGACGATCCGCTGATCGCCAAGGTGATCGCGATGGCCGGCGAGATGGTCGTGTGCTTCGGCTTCTGCGAGGCGGACGGGTCACGGCGCTACAACACCGCTCTGTGTGTCACCGGTGACGGCATCCTCGGCAAGCATCGCAAGGTGCACCAGCCACCGGGTGAACGGGCGATCTATGCCGCCGGCAACGAATTCGCCGCGTTCGACACCCCGGTCGGCCGGGTCGGCATGATGATCGACTACGACAAGACGTTCCCGGAGGCGGCCCGGACGCTCGCGGTCGACGGCGCGGACGTGATCGCTTGCCTGTGCGCGTGGCCGACCAGCATCACCAACCGGGCACCGCGGATGAACGAGGACCGCCAGTCGCGGCTGTTCGACCTCTACGACCGGTCCCGCGCGGCCGAAAACCAGGTCGTGCTGGTCTCGTCCAACCTGACCGGCTCGATCGGCGGCCTGCGGTTCCTCGGTCAGTCCAAGGTGGTCGGCCCGGGCGGGGACATCGTCGCCCGCACCTGGTCGAAGGCCGGGATCGCGATCGCGGACGTCGACGTACGGGCCGAGATCGAGACCGCCCGCCGGGTCCTGCACCACCTCGACGAACGCCGCCCGGAGGTCTACTGATGCGGATCGCCTTGCTCAGCTACTCGACCAAACCGCGCGGCGGCGTCGTGCACACGCTCTACCTGGCGGAGGCGCTGGCCGCCGCCGGCGCAGACGTCACGGTGTGGTCCCTGGCGCGTGGTGGCGACGAGGGATTCTTCCGGCCCGTCGACCCGCGGGTCCGGTTGTCGTTGGTCCCGTTCCCCGACCGGCCCGATGAGGGCGTCGGTGCACGCATCCTCCGGTCGATCTCCGTACTGCGGGATGCGTTCGACGGATCGCAGTACGACGTCGTGCACGCGCAGGACTGCATCAGCGCGAACGCGGCCGGCCGATGCGTCCGGACCGTGCATCACCTCGACCACTTCACCACCCCGGAGCTGGCCGCCTGCCACGAGCGGGCGATCGTCGAGCCGTACGCACAGGTCTGCGTGTCCACGGCGGTCGCCGCCGAGCTGCTGGCCGGATGGGGGCTCAAGGCAACAGTTATCCCGAACGGGGTGGACGCCGCCCGGTTTGCGGCGGCGGCCGCTTCGGACGCCGCCGCCACGGCGGCCCGCGAAGCCTGGCGCGCCAGGCTCGGACGCTACGTCCTCACGGTCGGCGGGATCGAACCCCGCAAAGGTTCGCTCGACCTGCTCGAAGCCGCCGCGGGTCTCGACGGCACGCCCTTGGTGATCGCGGGTGGCGAGACCCTGTTCGACTACCGCGCCTACCGGGCTGCGTGGGACGCCCGCGCCGCCGAACTCGGTATCGCTCCGGTGGTGCTCGGGCCGGTCGACGACGCGGAGCTCCCGGCCCTGGTCGCAGGCGCCGAGGCTTTCGCTTTTCCCTCTGTCGCAGAAGGTTTCGGCCTGGCCCCGTTGGAGGCCCTCGCAGCGGGAGTGCCCCTGGTGGTCTCGGACCTCCCGGTCTTCCGCGAGATCCTGGGCGACGCCGCGACGTACGCGACGGGTCCAGCCGCCTTGGCGGCCGGGCTGCGTACGGCGATGACCGACCGCAGCCGGGTAGACCTCGGCCGCGTCGTCGCCGCGACGTACACCTGGGAAGCCGCCGCGGCCGCGCACCTGGACTTCTACTCGACCCTCAGCTGAGGGGTTGCCCGGATCATGGTGAGCAAGGAGCCCACTCCGAACAGCCCGCCGAGGATGCACACGCCGGTCCAGCCGGCGCGTTCGTACAGCGCGGTCGACGCGATCGCGCCCAGGCCGCTGCCCAGCGAGTAGAACACCATGTACCCACCGATCAGCCGGCTGCCCGCGTCAGGTCGGTAGATCATGCTCTGGTTGGTGACATGGATCGCCTGGACGGCGAGGTCGAGCAGCACCGCTCCGATCGCCAACGCCACCAGGGTGTACGGCGTCCACGCGGTGACCAGCCAACTGGTTGCCAACAGCACCGAAGCGAGCATGGTCACGAGCCGGCCGTGACCGCGGTCGGCCAGTCGTCCGGCCGGTCCGGCAGCGAACGCCCCGGCAGCGCCGATCAGGCCAAAGACACCGATCTCGGCGTGCGACAGGCCGCGTTCGGTGAGCGGCAGGGCGATCGAGGTCCACAACGTGCTGAACGACGCGAAGATGAAGAAGGCGCGGACCGCACTCTCCCGGAACATCGGCTCCCGCCACAGGGTGATGGTCGACCGCAGTACGACGCCGTACGTGAGGCCGACGTCCGACGGCGTCGCGGATCGACCCGACCGCAGCCCGCGCCCCGCTCGGGCCACGCACAGGACAATTCCCACGCAGACGGCAGAAGCGGTCAGGTAGACGGCCCGCCAGCCCGCGAGGTCGGTGAGGATGCCGGACGTGGTTCTCGCCAGGAGGATGCCCAGGACGATGCCGGTGGTGATGGTGCCGACGGTGCGCCCACGTTGGACGGGATCGCTCAGCGCCGCGCCGTACGCGACGAGCGACTGGGTGACGACAGCCAGCGCGCCGACCGACGCGAGGCCGACGAGGAGCATGGCGGCGTTCTGTGCGAGACCGGTGACCAGCAGTGCGACGGCCAACAGCGCGAACTGCAGCCGGATCAGCCGGCGCCGGTCGAGGAGATCGCCCAACGGCACCAGGAACAACAGCCCGAGGGCGTATCCCGCTTGCGTGACGGTGACGAACACGCCGACCGTCCCGGCCGCGATCCCGAGCTCCTGGCCGATCGTGACGAGCAGCGGCTGGGCGAAGTACACGGTGGCGACCGCGACACCGGCGGCCACGGCGAGCAGCAGGCGGCCACGGACAGAGATTGTTGGTTGCATCTTGCTACCGTAAAAGGAATTGGTAGCATGATGCAACCAGGAGGTGTGGGATGGTCAAACGGACCAGGTTCGACGGTGAGAGCTGCCCGGTCGCACGGTCGGTGGACGCGGTCGGCGACTGGTGGTCGTTGCTGATCGTGCAGGACGCGTTCGACGGCAGCCGCCGGTTCGGTGACTTCCAGCGCAGCCTGGGGGTGGCCAAGAACATCCTCAGCGCGCGCCTGCGGGCGCTGGTCGACAGCGGGATCCTCGAGCAGGTTCCGGCCGGGGCGCGTCACGAGTACGTGCTGACGCCCAAGGGTGAGGCTCTGTTCCCGGTCGTCGTGGCGCTACGGCAGTGGGGCGAGGCGTTCGCCTTCGACGCGAACGAACCCCACTCACAACTACTCGACCGCCGCGACCGGCAACCCCTCCGCCCCCTCGAAGTCCACGCCGCCGACGGCCGCCTGCTCACCTCCGCCGACACAGAGGTACGCAAAGAGCTCAGCTGAGGTGCTCCGCGAAGGCGCGGATGGACGGGGTCTCCTCGCCGCGGCGCCAGACGAGGGCGAGGGCGGAGTCCGGGAAGCCTGTCAGTGGGACGGTGGTGATGTCGGCGCGGTGGTTGTTGGCGGCGGTGGATTCGCAGATCAGCATCGCGCCGCGGTCGGCGGCGATCAGTGACAGGCCCTCCTGCAGCGTGGCGACCTCGGGACCGCGATGGATGAGCGCGCCGGCCGGGGTCTGGGTCGGCGCCTGGGCCTGGCGCCAGTACCCGGGCGCCGGGCCGGAGTATGCGATCAGGGTTTCGCCTGCCAGTTCCTCGGCGTCGATCGAGGTCCGCGCGGCCAAGCGATGGCGTTGTGAGACGGCGAGCGTCTGCGGGTGACGTGAGAAGACCGGGCCGACGACCAGATCGTCCTCGGCGACCGGCAGCAGTACGACGGCCGCGTCGATCATTCGGCGACGGAGTCCGCCGGACGGGTCGTTCAGGGGGAGTTCGCAGACGTTGATCAGGCAGTTCGGATTACGCGACTGGAACGCCGACACCGCCCGGAGGATCTCGTCGCTCGCCGCACCCTGGAACCCGATCCGGAGCGTGCCTTTGACGGCGGCGGCGTACTGGCGGGCATTCTCGACCACGCGCTCCAGCGCTGCGTACGCCGGCCGCAGCGAGGTCAGGAACTCCTTGCCCAGCGGCGTCAGGGCCACCCGCCGGCTGGTCCGCTCGAACAACGGGCCGCCGATCCGCCGTTCGAGCGACTGCAGCAGTTGGCTGACCCGGCTTTGCGACAGGTAGAGCCGCTCCGCGGTACGCCCGAAGTGCAGCTCCTCGGACAGCACCAGGAAGCACTCCAGTTCGCGGACGTCGAGCGCCACGTCGCACCCCTTCGATCGATTAGCCCTACTAATACAAGCATCACCAGATCGTCGTTGTTCCACACCGCTCTCCGGCCGCTCACTGGTGACATGACAACAATCTGCGCCGACGCGGTCGAGACGCGCGGGTGGGCCGCGTCCGTGACGATGGCAGCCACCGTCTTCACCGTGGTGACCGCCGAGATGCTCCCCGTCGGCCTACTCACCCCGATGAGCGAATCCCTCCACGTAACGGACGGCGCCGCGGGCCTGGCGCTGACGGCAACAGGTGTGACTTCCGCAGTTGCCGCGCCGGTTCTCCCGTTGATGCTGGGCCGGCTGGACCGCCGCGCAGTACTGGGCGGATTGATGGTGCTGCTGGCTGCGTCGGCGTTCGCCGCCGCCATCACGTCCGACTTCTCCGTGTTGATGGTGACGAGGGTCCTGATGGGCATCTCGATCGGCGGCGTCTGGCTCCTCACGGTCAGCCTCGCCCGCCGCGTAGTACCGCCGACCGCCGCCGGCCCCGCCACTTCCCTGATCTTCTCCGGTATCGGCATCGCCTCCGTCCTCGGCATTCCGGCCGGCGCGTACGTCGGTGAGCTGGCCGGCTGGCGCTGGGCCTTCGCCGGCGTCGGCGTACTCGCCCTGGTGCTAGCCGTTGCCCTGAGCATCAACCTGCCCAGCCTCCCACCGGAGCGCGCCGTCCGGCTACGTGACGTACGACAGGTGCTCAAACGAAGCCAGGTCCGCGTGGGGCTCGTCCTCGTCGCGTTGATCGTGACCGGGCACTTCGCGGCGTACACCTACATCCGCCCACTCCTCGAACCCCGCATCGCCCCAGTGCTGATCGGTGCGTTCCTGCTCGCGTACGGCGTGGCCGGTGTCCTCGGCAACTTCCTCACCGGCGCCCTCCGCCCGCACCGAGCCCTGACCGTCATCGCTGCAGGTATCGCCCTCGCGACGTTGGTCATGCCAACAGTCGGCGCGACGGTCGCCGGATCCCTTGTCCTGCTGGTGATCTGGGGTTTCGCGTACGGCGGTACGACGGTCAGCACGCAGGCGTGGGCGCACGCCGCGGCGCCCAGTGCCCCCGAATCATCGTCCGCTGTCCTGGTGGGGGTGTACAACGGATCGATCGCACTGGGCGCCTTCACCGGCGGCCAGGTCGCCGACCGCTTCGGTGTGGCGACGGTCACCTGGCTCCCCGCGGTCCTCGCGACCGCGGCGCTTGTCGTACTACTGGCGCACCGCCGCCAGCGCGGCTGAGTCCTCGTCGCCGAAGGTGTCCTCGAGCTTCTCCGGCGAGTAGTCCAGGTCGATCCCGGCGACGTCCGCGCCGACCGCCGACTCGATCGCACCGAGCCGGCGGGTGGCGCGGTCACCGGCGTACGTCATCAGGGCGGTCGGGTTGATCTCCGGCGGAAGCTCTGCCGAGTTGTCGAGAGCCCACTGGATCTGCGTCAGCGCATGCGGGAGGAGCTCCTCCATCGTGTCCGTGACGACCTTCCAGTTCGACTCGTCGGCGGCGACGTGCCGGCGGCAGGTGAACGTGCCCCAGGCCATGTGCCGCCGCTCGTCGTCACCGATCCGGCGGATCAGCTCCTGCATTCCGGGCAGTACGCCGCGGGACGTGCAGAGCAGGTTCCACGCGTGGTACCCGGTGAGCGCGAGCGTCCCTTCGACCACATGGTTGTAGGTCACGGACGCGCGCACCTGGTTCGACGGCGACGGGTCGTCGGCGAGCGACTTCAGGGCGACCGGCAGCGCCTCGTAGAAGATCGCGCGGTACCCCGGGTTGTTCTCGACGTACCGATGGAGGTCCTCGGTGACGCCGACCGCGTCCAGCCAGAGCCGGAAGACCGCGGTGTGCTTGGCCTCCTCGAAGCAGAACTGCGTCAGGTACATCTCGTCGCCGAAGCGCCCCTCGGCTGACATCGCCTGCAGGAACGGCTGCAGGTCCTCGGTGACCGCCTCCTCGCCGGCGATGAACTGCGAGCAGAGCAGCAACGCGTTGTCCTTGTCGTTGTCGCCCAGCTCCTGCCAGTCCTTCGCGTCCTGGCTGAAGTCGATGTCCCGCGGGTTCCAGAACTTGCGGTTGCCCTTGTCGAACAGCCGCAGCGGCAGCGCGTCCCAGTTGAGCCCGCCGGCCTTCAGTGAGCTGAAACCCTGCCTGTGCAGTTCGTTCATACGTGCAGCCTCCTGGATTCGGCGGGACGGTGCTGTTTCAAGAGGGGAGAGAGAACGCGAGCCAGCTGCGCCGCCACCACCGCCGGGGGAGGGCCCGGGGTGACGATGTGGCTGATGACGACGCGCAAGGCGACGTCGACGCAGCTGGTCGCGTCCTCTGCGGGTACCTCCGGCCAGTGCTCCCTGACATGGGCATCCAGCCGGAGGTGTGCCAGCTCCAGCACCTGCTGCCCCCGTGTCGTCAGCAGCTGACTGGCCTGGTCCGATCCCGGCCGGCCCAGCGCCGCCTTCACCAGCGGGTTCTCCCTGGCCAGCGTGAGCGCCCGCTCGACCGCGGCCCGGAGGCCGTCGATCGGATCGGACTGCTCGGCGAGCGCTGCGTTCACGTCCAGCAGGAACCGCTCGGTCTCGCGTCCCGCGACGGCCTCCAGCACGCCCCACTTGTCCCCGAACTCGTTGTAGACGGTCTGCCGGGACACCCCAGTACGACGGGCGACCTCGGCCATCCGGAGCCCGTCGTACCCACCTGTCTCGATGGCGTCCTGTGCAGCGTCCAACAACTCGTCACGAAGGCGGCGTCTGGTCCGGTCGGCAAACGAGTCCATGCGGACGAGGGTTTACAAAAATGGTCCGGATGTCAAGAGTCCGGACAGTGTGTCCTCAGTTGTCAAGTGCGGAGAAGTGCGAGGCGTCGCCGGTGCGCGGCGTACTGCGGACCCCGTCGACGCTCACCGGTACGTCGCCGGCGAGCGTGATCCGGTGCAGCCGGCGCGGCAGGTCGTCGTAGTCGGCGACGCCGTAGTGCTGGGTCGCGCGGTTGTCCCAGATCGCCAGGTCGCCGGGCTGCCAGTGCCAGCGGACGGTGTTGTCGTTGTTCGTCACGCGGTTCTGCAGCAGGTTGAAGAGCGCGGTGGTCTCGGTGGAGCTCAGGCCGACGAACCGCCGTACGAAATGACCGAGGACCAGGGAGCGCTCGCCGGTCTCGGGGTGGACGCGGACCACCGGGTGCTCGGTCTCGAACAGCTTGGACTCGAACTGCTTGTGGTGCTCCTCGTACTTCACGTCCACCCCGCCGATCCGCCCCTCGTCCGCGTGGCCGGCGTAGTCGTACACGTTGCTGTGCACCGCCCACAGCCGATCGACCAGCGCCTGCAGTGCCTGCGGGAGATTCGCGTACGCCGTGACGGTGTTCGCCCAGGTGGTGTCTCCGCCGTACGCCGGCAGCGTGACCGCCCGGAGCAGGCTGATCGCGGGGATCCGGTCGATGAACGTGACGTCGGTGTGCCAGCTGTTCGCCTTGCTGTAGTCGGAGTCGATCGGCAGCACGTTCGTGGCGCCGTCGAGGCTCTTCGAGGTCGGGTGCGCGAGCGTCGGCGTCCCGAGCAGCTTCGCGAACGCGAGCTGACCGGCGTCGTCGAGGTGCTGCTGCTCGCGGAAGAAGATCACCTTGTGCTCGAGCAGCGCGCTCCTGATCGCTGCCACGGTCTCCGGCGCCAGGTCCCCACCCAGCCGGACTTTGCCGACTACCGCCCCGAGCGTCCCACCCACCTTGCTGACGGTGATTTCCGGTGCTTGCAGTTGTGCGGTCATGACGTGCTCCCTCCGGTCGCGCCGGCCGGCTCGCCCGGTGACCGGCTGCTGGAAATTCCCCCCGCCCCGGGCGAAGCGAGGGGCGGGGGTCGGTTAACTTCTATTTTTCTACTGATTTAGTAGCTTTTGGGGTTGTTTCGGGATGCGAGACCGGGTGCGTGACGGGTCACGTAGTGTTGGGGGCGTGTCAACCGCCGCTCTTGAATCCGCCCCTGAGACCGCCGACGTGCCGGAGTTGGTCGTCGGGTTCGACCTGGACATGACGCTCATCGACTCCCGGCCCGGGATCCAGGCGGTCTGGGACCTGCTGGCCGCGGAGACCGGCGTACCGATCGACTCCGAGCTGGTCGTCAGCCGGCTCGGGCCGCCGTTGACCTGGGAGATGGCGAACTGGTTCCCGCCCGAGCAGGTCGACGCGATGGTCGCCCGGTACCGCGAGCACTACCCGGAGCACGCGATCTCGGGCAGCCTGCCGCTGCCGGGCGTGGCCGAGTCGCTGGCCGCGATCCGCGCGCTCCGCGGCCGCACGATGGTGGTGTCCGCGAAGTACACCCCGTCGGTCCGGCTGCACCTGGAGCACCTCGACCTGGACGTCGACGAGCCGGTCGGCGACCTGCACGGAGCCGAGAAGGGTACGGCGCTGCGTGAGCACCAGGCGACGGTCTTCGTCGGCGATCACACCGCGGACATCGACGGCGCGCATGCCGCCGGTGCGGTCGCGGTGTCGGTGGCGACCGGCCCGTTCACCGCGGACGAGCTGCGCGCGTACGGCGCCGACGTCGTACTGAACGACCTGACCGAGTTCCCGGCGTGGCTCGAGGAGTACGTGCTCGAGCAGCGGCTCGAGGCGTTGATGCGACGGCTGTCGTCGTACGACAAGATGGTCGTCGCGTTCAGCGGCGGCGCCGACTCGGCGTTCCTGCTGGCGGCCGCGGCGCGGGCGATCGGCCCGGCGAACGTGATCGCCGCGACCGCCGTCTCGCCGTCGTTGCCGGCCGCCGAGCTGGAGCCGGCGGCGCGGTTCGCGGACGGTCTCGGCGTACGGCATGTCACCCCGCACACGCACGAGATGGAGCGCGAGGGCTACCAGGCGAACTCGGGTGCCCGGTGCTACTTCTGCAAGGCCGAGCTGATCGAGACGCTGCAGCCGATCGCGGACGAGTTCGGCATCACCGCGATCGCCACCGGGACCAACGCGGACGACGCGATCGCCGGCTTCCGCCCCGGGATCCGGGCGGCGTTCGAACGCGGCGCGCTGACGCCGCTGCGGGACGCCCGGCTGACCAAGGCGCAGATCCGGAAGGCGTCGCGCAGCTGGGGACTGGACACGTCCGACAAGCCGGCCGCGGCCCTGCCTGTCGAGCCGGATCGCGTACGGCATCCGGATCACCCCGAATCTGCTCGTCCGGGTCGACCGTGCCGAGCAGGCGGTCCGCGACCGGTTGGCGTCGTACGGCGTCGAGAACGTACGCGTCCGCGACCTCGGCGACAGCGCCTCGATCGAGATCGACGCGGCGTTGCTGGACCGGGTGGACCGGCAGGACCTGGTCGACGCGGTGGTCGCGGAAGGGTTCGCGACCGCGCAGGTCGACCCGCGCGGATTCCGCTCCGGGTCGATGAACGAGCGGCTGCCGGAACCTGAGAAGTACCGCAACCTCTAAAGGGTGCGGGAAGACTGCTTGATCAGGTACTTTCCCGGAGGCGCCGTTGCGCCGCTTCACGTACGCTTGGTTTTCGATTCCGAACGATTCACGACTGCTGTGCTTGATTTCTACAGATGGGGTTCCCGTGCCCGTAGGCAAGGTGAAGTGGTATGACTCCGAGAAGGGGTTCGGATTCCTCAGCAAGGAGGAGGGCGGGGACGTCTACGTCCGCGCCGAGGCCTTGCCGTCGGGTGTGACCAACCTGAAGCCGGGCCAGAAGGTCGAGTTCGGCGTCGTCGAGGGCCGCAAGGGCGAACAGGCCCTGCAGGTCCGGCTGATCGACCCGCCGCCGTCGGTGGCGAAGGCGATGCGCCCGAAGCCCGAGGACATGCAGGTCGTCATCGAGGACCTGATCAAACTTCTCGATCGGATCGGCGAGGGCTACCGCCACGGCCGCCAGCCCGACAACAAGTCCGCCCGCCAGGTCGCGACCGTCCTCCGAGGTGTGGCCGACAAACTCGACGTCTGAGGTCAGCTCGTCAGTCGATCGATCCGGGACTGGATGCCGTCCAGGACGGTGTCCAGTCCGAAGCCGAACTCGGCCGCGTCGAAGTCGCCGGCGTAGCCCTCGTCCGGCGGCACCTCGAGGGTTGCGGCGATGCCCGGAAACCGGTCCGGGGTCGCCAGCATCGCCAGCCGCTGGGTGTAGAGCCGGTCGGCTACCTGTACGGCGTCGGGCTCGGTCAGCATGTTCGCGGTGAGTTGCGCCGTACCGCGGACGTAGATGTTCACCAGCAGCATCGCGGACAGCCGGTCCTGCGGTGCCAGCGGCGTACCGTCGAACGCCTGCAGGCCGGCCTCCATCCAGGCCAGCTGGTGCGGTGACAGTGGCGGTTCCTGGATCGGGATCTGCAGGATCCACGGGTGTTGCCGCAGCCCGTCGCGGAACGCCTGCGCCCACGCGGTGACCTTCTCCCGCCAGCCGCGCTCCGGGTCGAATGCCGGCGGTTCGGCGAAGGCGTGCTCGAGCATCACGACGTACAGGTCGTCCTTGGCGTCGACGTACCGGTAGAGCGACATCGTGGTGAAGCCGAGCTCGGCGGCCACCTTGCTCATCGAGACCGCCGCCAGCCCACCCGCGTCCGCCAGCTTGACCGCGGCCCGCGCGATGTCGCTGATGTGGAACGCCGGCTTGGGCCCCGGCCGGCTCCGCCCCTCGATCCCCCAGAGCTGCTGCAAGACCCTCGGTAGCTCTTCCATAGTCACCCACTCTCTCCCTCCGCTCCGCCGAGCGAAGCGAGGCTGCTTTTCCGCATCCTCTCCCTCCGCTCCGCCGAGCGAAGCGAGGCTGCTTTCCTCTCATCCTATCTGTTTACAGCATAGACAGTCGTGTGTATGGTCTGTGTATGGCGCACACAGTGTGCGGCGTAGACAGATAAACCGGAGGGGTGTCATGGGTACGAACCAACGGGCGGGACGCAAGGAGTGGATCGCTCTCGGCGTGCTCGCGCTGCCGCTGCTGCTGGTCTCGATGGACGTCTCGGTGCTGTACTTCGCGGTCCCGTTCATCAGCGCGGACCTCGGCGTGTCGGCGACCGAGCAGCTGTGGATCTTCGACATCTACGGGTTCGTGCTCGCCGGCCTGCTGATCACGATGGGCTCGCTCGGCGACCGGATCGGCCGCCGCCGGCTGCTGCTGTTCGGCGCGATCGGGTTCGGGCTCGCGTCCGTCGCCGCGGCGTACGCGCAGAACCCGGAGCAGTTGATCGCCGCCCGCGCCGTCCTCGGTATCGGCGGCGCGACGCTGATGCCGTCGACCCTGGCGCTGATCCGGAACATGTTCCACGACCCGAAGCAGCGGTCGAAGGCGATCGCGTTCTGGAGCGCGGTGATGATGGGCGGGATCACGCTCGGTCCGGTGCTCGGCGGGTTCCTGCTGGAGCACTTCTGGTGGGGTTCGGTGTTCCTGATCAACACCCCGGCGATGGTGCTGCTGGTGGTGCTCGCGCCGGCGCTGCTGCCGGAGTTCAAGGCGCCGGTGCGCGGGCGGTTCGACCTGCTGGGCTCGGTGCTGTCGCTGGCCGCCGTACTGCCGGTGATCTGGGGGATCAAGGAGTTGGCCGCTCACGGCTGGTCGGCGTCGCCGGTGGTCGCGATCGTCGCCGGGCTGGTGCTCGGGGTGCTGTTCGTGCGGCGGCAGCGGACCGCGGAGCACCCGATGGTGGACCTGTCGATGTTCCGGAACCGTGCGTTCAGCGGGTCACTGGCCGCGAACACGATCGGGACCTTGGCGCTGGTCGGGAACGCAGTGTTCCTCACGCAGTACCTGCAGCTGGTGCACGGGCTCTCGCCGCTGAAGGCCGCGCTGTGGTCGCTGGCGCCGTCGGTGCTGGTCGGTGGCGCCGCTCCCTTGGCGACCGTGCTGGCCGGGAAGCTGGATCGGGCCTACGTCATCGGTTGGGCCTTCGTGCTCGCGGCTTCGGGGTACGGCGTACTCACCCAGGTGCACGTCGACTCGTCGCTGGTGGTCCCGCTGGCCGGCGCCGGTCTGCTCGCGGCGGGCCTGGTGATGGTGATGACGCTGGTGACCGAGGCTGTTGTCGGTTCGGTCGCTCCGGAGCGTGCCGGGTCGGCGTCCGCGGTGATGGAGACCTGCTCCGAGTTCGGTGGAGCGCTCGGGATCGCGGTCCTCGGCTCGATCGGCACCGCGGTCTACCGGTCCGACCTCCCCGCTGGTGTGGCCGGCCCAGTCCGCGAGGGTCTGCCCGCCGCCACCGCCGCGGCCGCCCACCTCCCCGCCCAACTGGCCGGCACGGTCCTGACCACCGCCCGCCACGCCTTCACGCACAGCATGAACGCCGTCGCCCTGGTCGGCGCCATCCTCCTCCTGACCACCGCGATCATCACCACCCTCACCCTCCGCGGCACCACCCACCCGAGCCCGACCGAGGAGCCCGCCCCCGAGGAGGCGGACCTGGCTCCCGCAGCCTGATCCTGGGAACGGCAGCTGTGGGGAAGATTTTGGCTATCGGGGTGGGCGGCGGGGGTCGCCGGGGCGGCGTTTGAAGGGGGAGCGGTTGCGTTCCTCGGTGGGCTCCTCGGACCAGGGCGCCGGTTGTTCTTCGGTGGTGTCCTCGTCGTCCGCGGGCTGGCCGCTCCACCAGCGGCCGACCGGCTGTTCGGGCGGGGGCTTCTGATCGCCCGAGCGCCATTCGACAGTCGGCTCGTCGTGGGAGGTCGAGCGGCGTTCCCGGTTCGCGCGTTGCTCGGCGACGCTGAGGATGGTCCGCGTCGTGCTCTCGGAATGCTCGTCGTACGACGGCTGCCGGTGCGGGTGATGCGGGCCGTCGGTGCGCGGGCCGCCGAGGCCGCCGGGACGGAGCGGGCCTTCGGTCGGGCGGGCCGCGGGGCGCATCCGCAGTACCAGGAAGACGACGATCAGCAGCACGCCGGCGAGGAACCCGAAGCCGAGCCGCGGGATCAACGGCAGCAGGATCCCGCACCCGCCACCGATCACCCACGCGAGCTGCAGCACGGTCTCCGAACGCGCGAACACCGACGTACGCACGGACTCCGGCACGTCGCGCTGGATCATCGCGTCCAGCGACAGCTTCCCGAGCGAGCTGCACAACCCGGCGACCAGGCCGAGCGCCACCAGGATCGGGAGGCCGTACAGCACCGCGACAGCGACCGCGACGGCGGCGTCCGCGAGCAGTACGACGAGGACGACGCCCTCCGGTTTACGGGCCTTGAGCAACGATCCGAGGAGGGTGCCGAGGGTGTTGCCGATGCCGGCCGCGGCGATCACCGCACCGGCCGCGACCGCACCCTTGACGCCGCTGATCGGCTGGTCGCGGAGCAGGAACGCCAGGTACATGGTCAGGAACCCGGACACGAACCGCAGTCCGAGGTTGCAGCGGATCCCGCGCGACACCGCGGCGGTGATAGCGCGCTTGCGGGCCTCGCGGCCCGCCGTGCCGGTGGCCTCTTCTTCGGCGGGGGAGTCGACCGCGCCCGGCAGCCGGATCGCGAGGACCAGGCCGACGATGTACACCAGCGCGGCCCAGCGCAGCGACCACTGCGGGCCGATCGCGGCGAACGCACCCGCGAGTCCCGCGCCGATCGCCCCACCGGCGACTCCCGCGAGCGAGATCCGGGAGTTGGCCGTGACGAGCGTGATCTGTTTCGGGAGCAGCCGCGGTACGGCGGAGGCGCGGGTGACGCCGTACGCCTTCGAGGCCACCAGGCAGCCGAGCGCCGCCGGGTACAGCCAGACGGAGTTGTGGCTGGAGATCGAGGATGCCAGCGCCCAGACCAGGAACGCGCGGGCGCCGAGGGTCGCGCCGATCGCCCACCGGCGGCCGTGCCGGAACCGGTCGAGGATCGGGCCGATCAGCGGCGCCATCAACGCGAACGGGGCCATCGTCAGCAGCAGGAACAGCGCCACCCGGTCCCGCGCCTGGTCGCTCGGCACGGTGAAGAAGACGGTCCCGGCCAGCGACACGGCGAACGCGGTGTCACCGGCGGCATTCACCGCGCCGAGCTCGATCAGCCGCGACAGCCCCGACTCGCCCGCACCCTGCGCACCGGTCAGCCCACGGATCCGCCGCCCGGTCGCCCGCCCGAACTTCCCCCCGACCGTCGCCGCCTTCCGCGAAGCCGACGCAACGCCCTCCGCGCCGACCTTCGAGGCATGCCCGACCTTCTTACTGGCACTGCCGACCTTCTTACTGGCACTGCCGACCTTCTTGCCCGCACTCCCGACCCGCTCCCGGGCATCCCCAAGCCGATCCCCAGCCGACTTCGCCGCCCCACCCCCGTCCCCGCTCCGTGGTGCGCCTCTTGACGGGTTGCCGCCGCGTACGCCGTTGTCCCCCACGTCCCCACCTGACCGCTCGCTCGCGGGCTGTCCGCCCGGAGCGCGCTCGCCGTTCCCCGGCTCGTGTCCACCACCGGACGGCGCGCCGCGGTTGTCGCGGGCGTTCGGGTCGGACGGGCCGGGGGAGTGCATGAAACCATCCTGCCTCTTCCCGGGGACAGACCGCAGTCACCGCGCGTACGAACGTGGACCGTGGGCGGTTCGGCGTACGGCAGGAGGCGTGCGAGAATAGGCGATTGTGACTCCCGTCAAAGCACCGGAATCGGTACGTGCCAAGCCCGACGCCATCTGCGTCGCGGCGGTCGAACCGGCCCGGGAGGCCGCGATCGCCCAGGCCGGTGGTGCCCGGGCCGGTGCCGCCCAGGTCGGGGAACACCTCGGTCACCTGGTCGAGGGCGAGCGCCTCGTCACGCACTACTTCGCCTCCGCCCACCCCGGGTACCGCGGCTGGCGCTGGGCCGTCACGCTGACCCGCGCGTCCCGTGCGAAGACCGTCACGATCAACGAGGTCGTGATGCTCCCCGGCGACGACTCGGTCGTCGCGCCGGAGTGGGTCCCGTGGTCGGAACGCGTCCAGCCCGGCGACCTGCGTCCGGGCGACCTGTTCCCGACGCACCCGGACGACCCGCGCCTGGAGCCCGGATTCACCGACACCGCGGACGCCCCCGAGGACGTGCTCACGGTCGTCGAGGAGCTCGGCCTCGGACGCGAGCGGGTGCTCTCGCAGTTCGGTCGCGAGGAGGCGGCCGAGCGCTGGTACGCCGGCGACTTCGGCCCGGCGTCCCCGATCGCCCAGGCAGTCCCGTACAAGTGCCACTCCTGTGGCTACTGGATCCGCCTCGCCGACAGCCTCGGCCAGGCCTTCGGCGTCTGCGCCAACGAGATGGCCCCCGGCGAGGCCCACGTGGTCGCCTACGACTACGGCTGCGGCGCCCACTCCGACGCCACCATCGACCTCGCCGAACCCCCCACCCCCGACCACGCCTTCGACACCACCGGCTACGACACCCTCGAACTGGCCGAACAAGCAGGCGAGTAGCACTCGCAGCACGCCCCACCGCGCGCTCGGAGCTGGCGCGTGCCTTCGACTGCCTCGTCGGGTGCCCACCCGTAGCGGACAGCTGGATCCAGCCGTTGCGTTTACTGCGATTATTGCGGATGCTTCGAATGAAGGTTCCCGATGCGCCGGGTGATCCAGGAGGAGACGAATGAGCACCGCATCCGTTAGACCGGACGCGACCGAGATCCACGCGGCTGATGTCGCGCTCCGCCGGGTCAAGCGCTATCTGTCCGCACACGTGGACGAACGCGCGATTCGCGTCGTCGTCGGTGGCGATCCTGACGAGACGCTGTCGCTGCCGCGGGGCGTCGTCGAGCTACTTGCGCGGATCCTCGCCCACATGGCAGCAGGCCAAGGCGTGTCGGTCGTTCCGGCTCACGCGGAGCTCACGACGCAACAGGCAGCCGATCTGCTCAACGTCTCCCGCCCGTACCTCATCGGCTTGCTGGACTCCGGTGCGATCGAGTACCGCAAGGTCGGGAAGCATCGCCGGGTTCGAGTCGACTCGCTGCTGGACTACAAGCGCAAGGACGACAGCGAGCGCCGCCAGGCTGCTGACGAGCTCACCGAGCTCAACCGGGAGATGGGTCTGTACTGACGTGCCGTTCACCGTCGTCTATGACGCCAACGTCCTGTACCCGAACAGCCTCCGTGATCTCCTCATCCGCGTCGCGCAAGCCGGCCTCGTGCAGGCAAAGTGGACGGACCAAATCCTCGACGAGACCTTCCGGACGCGGACGATCGGCACGTCCTTGCGGCTGCGATCAAGGTGCATGCGCAGGTAATCGTCACGGAGAACATCAAGGATTTTCGTCGAGCAGTCTGCGGCCATGGAACGTCGAAGCTCGAGGCGCCGACGACTTCGTGTTGGACCTGATTGATCTCAGCCGCCCTGCCGTGTACGCCCAGGTCCAACGGATGGCAGATGCTCGGCAGAATCCACCCGGCACCGTCGATGACGTGCTTAGTTCCCTTGAACATGTGGGGCTCGTCGAGAGCGTCACAGCCCTACGCGATTGAGCCCTCCGCGGCGGCGACCTGGAGGAAGTGGGGGCGGGAGGTGCCTTCGATCTCCAGGCACCAGGTGGGCGTCGTGGAGGGTGCAGTTGGTGCGGTGGTTCTCCTGGTAGGCCTTCGGGGTGTGGCCCAGGTGGTGCAGTAGGTGTGTGGCCATTCGGTGCGGCGTTCTGTGGCGGTTGGCAGGGCGTTTGCGCGGTCTGGGTTGTCCGGGTGGTCTAGGCCCACGCGGCCAGCGAACCCCAGCGCGACCATTCGTAGTCGTGCAGCTCCTCGCGGGTGCTGACATGGCCTTCGGCCGGGTCCGGCCGTCGGTGGTGACGTGGTCGAGTGTGGTGGCGAGGTGTCGAAGTCGCCGGGCATCTCGATCGCCTCGGCTGATGGTGGGTGTTGCCAGAACCCGTCGCCGGCGAGTACGCGCCCGCCCGGCGCCAGCAGCTTTCCGCCGCGGCCAGTGGCCCTCAGGCGTCGAGCGTAGGCGGATTAGTCCTCGGTGGCGGGGCGGTGGCCGGCTTGGATGGCGGTCCAGCGGCGTTTGCAGTACCAGAGGCCGATCAGGCCGAGTCCGAGGCCGGCGACCGGGACCCAGAGCCACCAGTCGAGGCCGTTGTCCTTGAGCTGCCCGCGGAAGATCAGCAGTACGACGAACGCGACCACCCAGAGCGCGATCCCGGTGATCACGCTCGGGATGCCGGACAGGTCGAGCGGCTTGACCTCCGCATGCACCAGCTCCCCCCGCGCCAGCTGACTGGTCGGGTCGCTGCGCTTCTTAGGTCCCCCCTGCTCCTCCGTCACACCCCAACCTTAGCCGCAACGGTTTGACGTAAGTGCTCGCAACTGCCTGGTAGGAACTGGCACTATGCGGGGCATGAGCTCGCCCCAGGCCACGACGGCCCGCTCCGTGTACGGTGCACTCGACTCGTTCTTCAAGATCGGTGACCGCGGATCCACGCTCGGGCGCGAGATCCGTGGCGGGCTGGTCACGTTCTTCACGATGGCCTACATCGTCGTGCTGAACCCGCTGATCATCGGTACCGTGAAGGACGGCTCCGGCCAGTTCGTCGGCGGTGGTACCGACCCGGCGGCCGCGATCGCGAAGATCGCCGTGGCCACCGCACTGGTCGCCGGCGTGGTCACGATCCTGATGGGCGTGGTCGCGAACTTCCCGCTCGCGCTGGCCACCGGCCTCGGCCTGAACGCGTTCCTGGCGTTCTCGGTGGCGACCAAGATGACCTGGGCGGACGCGATGGGCCTGGTGGTCCTCGAAGGCCTGATCATCCTGGTCCTGGTGCTGACCGGCTTCCGGAAGGCGGTCTTCGAGGCCGTACCGCTGCAGCTGAAGATCGCGATCAGCGTCGGCATCGGCCTGTTCATCGCGTTCATCGGCGTGATCGACGCCGGGTTCGTACGCCGTCCCGCCGCGCTCAGTGGCCCGCCCGTCGAACTCGGTGTCGGCGGCAACCTCCGCGGCTGGCCGGTGCTGGTGTTCGTGTTCGGCCTGATCCTGATCGCGATCCTGTACGCCCGGAAGGTGAAGGGCGCGATCCTGATCGGCATCCTGGCCGCGACCGTGCTGTCGATCGTCGTCGAGGCGATCGGCAACATCGGCGCCCGTACCGACAAGAACCCGGGCGGCTGGGGCCTGAGCGTGCCGAAACTGCCGGACCAGTGGTTCACGAAACCGAACCTGGACACGATCGGCGAGTTCAACCTGTTCGGCTCGTTCGGGAAGATCGGTGTGGTGTCGGCGCTGCTGCTGATCTTCACGCTGATGCTCGCGGACTTCTTCGACACGATGGGCACGATGACCGCGATCGGCGCCGAGGCCGGCCTGAACGACGCGGACGGCATCCCGCCGAAGTCGCAGGCGATCCTGATCGTGGACAGCATCGCGGCCGCCGCCGGCGGTGCCGCCTCGGTGTCCAGCAACACGTCGTACATCGAATCGGCGTCCGGCGTCGGTGAGGGTGCCCGGACCGGGCTGGCGAGTGTGGTCACCGGGATCTGCTTCCTGATCTCGATGGTGGTCGCGCCGCTGGTGACGCTGGTGCCGTACGAGGCCGCGACGCCGGCGCTGATCCTGGTCGGGTTCCTGATGATGAAGCAGGTGAAGGGGATCGACTTCGACGACCTCGAGGTCGCGTTCCCGGCGTTCCTGACGATCGTGCTGATGCCGTTCACGTACTCGATCTCGGCCGGTATCGGGGCCGGCTTCGTCTCGTACGTGATCCTCAAGCTGGTCCGCGGCAAGGGCCGCCAGGTGCACCCGCTGCTCTGGGTGGTCTCGGCGCTGTTCGTGGTGTACTTCGCGATCGGCCCGCTGACCGACTGGCTAACCTGAGCAGAGTGGACCCGATCGAGGACTTCCCCGCCCAATCCGCACGCACCGGCCGGTTCACCCACGGCCTGCCCAAGTCCTTCACGCTGGGTAACGACCATGTGTTGTTCCTCCGGACCACCGGCCCGGAGGACCGCACCAGTTGCCTGTGGCAACTCACAGCCGACGGCGAGGAACAGCTCGTGGTCGCGCCGGAGGATCTCGACGCCGACGGGTCGCTCCCGGAGGCGGAGCGGGTACGGCGGGAGCGCACTCGCGAGCGTACGTCGGGCATCGTCGCGTACTCGGCCGACCGGACCGCCCGGCAGATCGTCTTCGCGCTCCAGGGCGTGCTCTACCACCTCGACGGGCCGGCCGCGCTGCCCCGCGAGATCTGGACCGCCGGCCGGGTGGTGGACCCGCGGATCGACCCGACCGGCCGCCGGGTCGCGTACGTCACCGGCCGCCAGGTGCACATCGTGGATCTTGCCGACGGCAACGACCTGGCGGTAGCCGCGGACGACGACCCGGAGGTCGGCTGGGGTCTCGCCGAGCACGAGGCCGCGGAGTCGATGGGCCGGACCCGCGGGCACTGGTGGTCGCCGGACGGGACCCGGCTGCTCGCAGCCCGGGTCGACCAGACCCCGGTGCAGCGCTGGTGGATCGCCGATCCGGCGAATCCGGACCGCCCGCCCCGCGAGGTCGCGTACCCATCCGCCGGTACGCCGAACGCGATCGTCACGCTGCACGCGTTCGACCTCACCGGCGGCGAGGTCGAGCTGCGCTGGGACCGCACGGCGTACGAGTACCTCGCCGCGGTGACGTGGGACGCGCACGGCCCGCTGCTCGCCGTACAGTCCCGCGACCAACGGACGCTCCAGGTCCTCGCAGGTGATCCCGACAGCGGTGTGACGAAGCTCCTGCACGAGCAGCGGGACCCGGCGTGGGTCGAGCTGATCTACGGCACACCCGCGCGTACGGCGTCCGGCAAGCTCGTGCACACCGCCGACGACGGCGGTACCCGGCGGCTGACGATCGACGGCGTACCGGTCACTCAGGACGGTCTGCAGGTCCGCGGCGTCCTGGACGTCACCGGGGAGGAGGTGCTCTTCGAGGCGAGCGACGAGCCGACCGAGTGCCACCTCTGGCTGTACGACGGCGCGCTGCGGCGGCTCAGCGACGGACCGGGTACGCACACCGCGAGCCGATCGGGCGACACACTCCTCGTGGAGTCGAACACCGAGTCCCGCCGGTCCTTCGCCGTACGACGGCCCGGCCGACCGGACCGCACGATCGAGTCCCGCGCCGCCCAGCCGGTTGTCACGCCCAACGTCACCTGGCTGCGCGCCGGCGAACTCGAACTCCGGACCGCCGTACTGCTCCCGTCGTGGTACGAATCCGGCACGCTCCCGGTGCTGATGGCGCCGTACGGCGGTCCCGCGATGCAGCTGGTGATGCGGCGGTCGAGCGGGGCGTTCGCGACCGCGCAGTGGTTCGCGGAGCACGGGTTCGCCGTCGTGATCGCGGACGGCCGCGGTACGCCGGGACGCGGGCCGGCGTGGGAGAAGACCGTGCACCTCGACAACCTGACGGCCCCGCTCGAGGACCAGGTGACCGCACTGCACGCGGCCGCCGAACAGACGGGCGCACTCGACCTCACCCGGGTCGGCATCCGCGGCTGGAGCTACGGCGGCCTGCTCGCCGCGGCCGCCGTACTGCTCCGTCCCGACGACTTCCAGGCTGCCGTCGCGGGCGCCGCACCGGCCGACCAACGGCTCTACAGCACGCACTGGCGCGAGCGGTTCCTCGGGCACCCGGGTGACAACCCCGAGGTCTACGACCGCCTGTCACTGATGACGTACGCCGCCGACCTGCGCCGACCGCTCCTCCTGGTCCACGGCCTCGCCGACGACAACGTTTTCGTGGCCCATACGCTCCGGCTGTCCGCAGCACTGACAGCAGCCGGCCGTCCGCACCAGGTCCTCCCGCTGTCGAACGTCACCCACATGCCCGACAACGCGGCCGCCGTCGGTCTCATGCGCTCGGAGTTGGCGTTCCTGTCGACCCACTTGAGTCCCGCAGCGCCAGGTACTCCGTCCGCGCTGTGAAGAGGTCGCGGAGTTCCGTACCGACGTTGTCGAGGAAGTCGGTGCGGAACGTCGAGTCGGTGAGTAGCGCGATCGAGTAGTAGAGGCCGGTGAAGTTCGCGATGCCGACGGCAACCTTGACCAGTGAGGCGCTCAACACGAGCGGATGGTGCAGCAGCGTGAAGTGGTACGACCAGGAGCCGGGCGTCACGCCCCACTGCTGGTAGACGTGTTCGCTGATCGCCAGCATGCCGAAGCCGATGAAGAACAGCCCGACGCCGGCGCTTACCACCAGGACCTGCATCCACTGCCGCACGACCAGGTTGATGCTGAGGTTCAGGCGCTGGCTCCGGCGCAGTGGTGGGCCGGAGCCCGCGTCGCGCTCGATCGCGTCCACCTCGCGCGGCAGCCGGATCAGCAGGAACAGCGTGCTGAGCGCGGTGAACGCGACCATCGAGAGCACGATGAACGCGGTCGGCATCCCGGCGAAGACCTGCCACATGTCCGCTGTCACGAACAGCACGAGCGAGAAGACCAGCAGCAGGGGCAGGGCGCGGATCAGGCTGGCCACCGAGTTCGCCAGCTCGCCCGCGAGCCGCCGTAGACCCCAGTACGTCGTCGCGATCAGGCCGTAGCCGACCACGACGTACACCAGGCCGACCAGCAGCAGGTTGCCGAGGGCAATCCCGAAGAACTGGCGGATCTGGTCCTGGGTGACCACCGGCAGCAGCGCCGGCAGGAACACGAACACCGCCAGCTCCGGGATCCCGAAGCGGGTCGGCAACGACCAGAACGGCCGCCCGCGGAACCCGTTCAGCAGGCCGAACCCGACGACCAGCACGACCAGCCCGCCGAGCGCGGCCAGCAGGTTCTGCCACCAATGCCAGTCGAGCGAGGTGGCGCCGAGCATCTCGACCAGGAACACCACCACGAGCAGCGGCGCCGCCCGGGTGAAGATGTCGTGCGTCGGCGAGAAGTCCTCGATGAACAGCGGCAGCCCCGCCCGCCGGAACCGCTGCTCGTACCGCTCCAGCTGAGCACTCATGCCGGGAACTCTAGCGGTGCCGGGAATACCAGCCCGTGGGCGCGTGTTTTAGTTAGCAAAGGTAATGAGTTAAGGTAAAGACATGCCCGAAGTCGTAGCGCAGCAGGTGAAGAGTGACGTCGGGCTGGCGAGTGCCCTGCGGTCGTCGACCCTGCGGCTGTCCCGGCAGATCCGCCGGCAGCGCGAGCCCGGTCACGACCTCACCGCGAACCAGCTCAGCGTGCTCGGCGCATTGTCCAAGCACGACGCGATGACGATCGGCGAGCTGGCCGCCCACGAGCAGGTCAAGCCGCCGTCGATGACGCGGATCGTCACCAACATGGAGGAGGCGGGCCTGCTGGTCCGCCGGCCGCATCCGACCGACAAGCGGCAGATCGTCGTCGAGCTCACCGGCCGCGCCGACGAACTGATCCTGGCGAACCGCCGGCGCCGCGACGAGTGGCTGCAGACGAAGCTGAAACAACTGACCCCCGAGGAGCGCGACATCCTGCGCAAGGCAGCACCTGTTCTCGAACGGCTGGCGGCTCGATGAGCCCCACCTTCCGTGCGTTCAAAGTCCGGAACTTCCGGCTCTACGCCTCCGGCGCGATCGTCTCGAACGTCGGCACCTGGATGCAGCGTGTCGCCCAGGACTGGCTGGTCCTGGAGCTGACCCACTCCGGCGCCGCGCTCGGCATCGTCACCGGCCTGCAGTTCCTCCCCGCACTCCTCCTCGGTCCGTACGCCGGTCTGCTCGCCGACCGGATGCCCAAGCGTCAACTGCTGACCTACACCCAGATCGCGATGGCCTTCGTCGCGCTGGTCCTCGGCGGCCTCACGGTCGCCGGAGTGGTCCAGCCGTGGCAGGTGTTCCTGCTCGCGCTGCTGTTCGGCGTCGGCACCGCCTTCGACGCGCCGGCCCGGCAGGCGTTCGTGGTCGAGATGGTCGGGCACGACGAGCTGGCGAACGCGGTCGGGCTGAACTCGGCGTCGTTCAACGCGGCCCGGCTGTTCGGCCCGGCGCTGGCCGGGGTGCTGATCAGCTGGATCGGCACCGGTCCGGTGATCATGATCAACGCCTTCACCTACTCCGCGGTGATCCTGTCGTTGCGGATGATGCGCGTCTCCGAGCTGTACACACCCAAGCCCGCGGCCCGCGAGAAGGGCATGATCCGGGACGGCATGCGGTACCTGTGGCGCCGGCCGGAGCTGATGATGATCCTGGTCACGGTGTTCTTCGCGGGCACCTTCGGGCTGAACTTCCAGATGACGTCGGCGCTGATGGCGACCGAGGCGTTCCACAAGGGCGCGGGGGAGTACGGCCTGCTCGGGTCGGTGCTCGCGATCGGGTCGCTGTCCGGTGCGTTGCTGGCCGCCCGCCGGGTGCGGATCCGGGCGCGGCTGGTGATCGGAGCGGCGGTGCTGTTCGGCCTCTTCGAGATCGTCAGCGCGCTGATGCCGACGTACCTGACGTTCGCGCTGGTGCTGCCGCTGGTCGGGCTGACCTCGCTGACCATGCTGACCTCGGCGAACGCGACCATGCAGCTGAGTATCGAGCCGACCATGCGCGGCCGGGTGATGGCGCTGTACATGACGGTGCTGATGGGCGGTACGCCGATCGGCGGCCCGTTCATCGGCTGGGTCGGCCAGACGATGGGTGCCCGCTGGTCGCTGATCGTCGGCGGCGGGCTGACCGTGGTCGGTGCGGTCGGTTCGGTGCTGTACTTCTCCCGCAAGCGCGGCCTCTCGATCCGCCCGCGGCTGCTCCCACGCCCGCACCTCGAAGTACTCCCACAGACCGAACTACTCGGCGACAAGGCAGCCGTCGACGCGGCCCCCGCACCAGAGCCCGAGCTCGCGCCGGAGCCTGGCCCGGTGCCGGAGCCGACGAGGCCGCGGGTCGCTTAGCTGGACGCCCACGCAGGCAAAACCCGCCCGGCCAGGGCGAAGACCCCTCGAAACGAGGGGTTTTGCCTGCGTGGCGGTCCGCCTACGGGCGGATCCGGGTGAACAGGCGGGCGGCGAAGAAGAGCGCGTCGACGTCGGACCCCCGCCGGGTGACCATCGCGGCCGGGTCGTGCTTGGGCTTCGGCCGCTCGAGCGGCGTCCGCCCGGTGCGGATCCGCAGGTAGCCGCGCCCGCCGATCCCGCCCCGGTCCGGGCGCCACTCCACGTCGAGGATCGTGTCCAGCGGCACCGACCACGGGTTGCCGAGCGCCCGCTTCCTCCGGCCCGCACCCCGGTGATAGGCGAACGTGAGCTGCCCGCTCGCCACCGAAAGCGTCGCGTCCCGGCCCTCGAGCCGATCCGGCGCCGCCGGGGGCGCGAGCAGCCAGCGGGCAGCCGCGGCCGGTACGTCGCGCCGTGCGAGCGTACGGCGGATCTCGCGGCGGACCTGCTCCGCGACCGCTCGGTCGACGTCCGGGAAGTCGTACAGGTCGCCGAGGACGTCCACACCGCTGACCGCCTGAAGCGGGTCGGCCCCGTCCCGCAGCACCAGGCGGAGGCCGTTCCCGACGACCTCGACCGACTGCAACGCCTCGACCGGCAATACCCGTTCCCCCAGGCGGGTCCGCAACGAGCCGGCCAACGGATCGAGCCCCGGCCGCGTCCCGTCGTACCGGATCCGAAGGGTCCCGACGCCGTCCCAGACGACCGTGCCGTACGTGCTCGTCAGCTCACCACCTGCCACCCACCCATCCTCCCTGGTGACCAGGTCCACCGCAGCCTCAGGGGTGTAACGCGCACAATGGGGTGTGACCACTTACGACCTCGTCGTCATCGGGACCGGATCCGGGAACACGATCGTGAACCAGCGGTTCGCGGACTGGAAGGTGGCGATCGTCGAGCGCGGGACGTTCGGCGGCACCTGCCTGAACTTCGGCTGCATCCCGACCAAGATGTTCGTGCACGCCGCCGACGTCGCGGCGACCCCGTCGGTGAGTTCGCGGTACGGCGTCGACGAGCAGCTCCTGGGCGTCCGCTGGACCGACGTCCGGGACCGGATCTTCGGCCGGATCGACCCGATCTCCGCGGGCGGATCGGAGTACCGGCACCACAACCCAGGCGTGCACATGTACGACGGCACCGGACGGTTCACCGGGTTCAAGGAGCTGACCGTCGACAACGTGGACGGCTCGACCAGCGTGTTCAGCGCCGAGCGGTTCGTGATCGCCACCGGCAGCCGCCCGGTGGTGCCGCCGATCCCGGGCCTCGAGGAGACCGGGTACCACACCTCGAACACGATCATGCGGCTGGACGAGCTGCCGCGCCGGATCGCGATCATCGGCAGCGGGTTCGTCGCGGCCGAGTTCGCGCACGTGTTCGCGGCGTTCGGCGTCGAGGTGACGATCGTTGCCAGGTCCACGGAACTGCTCCGGCACGAGGACGCCGAGGTCGCCGCACGGTACACGGAGATCGCGCAGCAGAAGTACGACGTACGGCTGAGCCGGGAAACCGTCCGGGTGGCCCGCCGCGACGACGGCTCGATCGCACTCACGATGCTGCACCCGGACGGCGCCGAGGAACTGGTCGTCGACGAGCTCCTGGTCGCGGTCGGCCGGGAACCGAACTCGGACCTGCTGAACCCGGGCGCGACCGGCGTCGAGGTCGACAGCGCGGGCCGCGTGGTGGTCGACAAATACCAGCAGACCAGCGTCGACGGCATCTACGCACTCGGCGACGTGACGAACCCGCACCAGCTGAAGCATGTCGCGAACCACGAGGCCCGGGTGGTGAAGCACAACCTGCTGAACCCCGGCGACCGGATCGAGTCCGACCACCGGTTCGTCCCGCACGCGGTGTTCAGCTCGCCGCAGATCGCCTCCGTCGGGCTCACCGAGGACCAGGCGCGGGAGCGGGGGATCCCTTATGTGGCAGCGGTTCAGCGGTACGCCGACATCGCGTACGGCTGGGCGATGGAGGACACCACCGGGTTCGCGAAGGTCCTGGCCGACCCGGACAGCGGGCAGATCATCGGCTGCCACATCATCGGCCCGCAGGCCCCGACCGTGATCCAGCCGGTGATCCAGGCGATGAGCTTCGGCCTGGACGCCTACACGATGGCCCGCGGCCAGTACTGGATCCACCCGGCGATGCCCGAGCTGATCGAGAACGCCCTGCTGCAGCTCGATCTACACCCGGAAAGCTGAGATCACGTCGGCGACGGTCTCGATCGTGTCGAGGTCGGGGAGGCTGAGCATCACCTCGGTCACCCCGGCCTCGGAGAGTTCGCGGAAGCGGCCGATCTGGTCGTCGACGGTTCCTGCGTTGACCGTTGCGGCGTACTTCTCCGGGTTCACGTTCCGCGGCCGGAGCTTGCGAATCAACTGGTCGAGCTGATTCTTGTCCTTTCCTGCAAGCGTTGTGGAGAGATGAGTTACCTCGAGCGGCCTCGAGCTCACCTGCCGCAGATACGCCGCCCGCTCACGCACCGCCGCCACATCGCCGAAGACGTTCACGGCATCGGCGTAGCGGCCGGCCAGGCGGAGGGTCCTGCGGCCGCTCCCGCCGACCAGCAGTGGGAGATGGTCCTGCAGCGGACGTGGATAACAGGTGGTGTCAGGTACGTCCAGAACCTTGCCGTGGAACGGTTTGTTGCCCGGTCCCCATAAAACAGGCAGCAACTGCAACGTGTCCTCCAGCAACGCGTACCGCTCGCTCACCGCCGGAAACGGCCACCCGTACGCCTTGTGCTCGGCCTCGAACCACGCCAGCCCGACGCCACACACCGCCCGCCCACCACTCAACACATCAAGCGTCGCCGCGATCTTCCCCAGATGGGCGACGTTCCGGTACGTGACACCCGAGACCAGCGTGCCCAGCCGCACGCGCGTCGTACAGGCAGCGAGAAATCCGAGCGTCGTCCAGCTCTCCAGGAAATCCTCCCAGGCCCGCCCCACCTGCGGAATCTGCCGGAAATGATCCATCACATAGATCGCATCGAACCCGGCCGCCTCGGCCCGCCCAGCAACCTCCCGGATCCACTCGGCCGTAGCCCCCTTGTGCGTATAACTGCTCAACTGCAACCCGAACCGCAACCCCACCGGCGCCTCGGACTGCCGGGCCTGCGCCGCAGCCGACTCGACGAACGCAGTCGGCACCACCCGGGCAGCAGCCGGCTCGAGTACGTCGTCGTACCCCTCCGCCGCCAACTCGTCCTTCACCCGCCGCCACGCCCTCAGCTGCGACGTCAGAGCATCAGCCGGAATCCGCTTCGCCGTACGCTCCCGATTCCGCCGCCGGCACTCCTCGGCCGGCGTGTCGAAACCCACCGCAACACAGGCCATCCCCGCCTCCCGCGCCGCCGCCAACCACCGCACCCGCCGCTCGCGATCCAGTCCCAAGGTGTCGACAACAGTCGTCAGCCCACGCCGGATTCGTTGCCCCACCACCTCTTCCAGCAACGCGAACGCATCCGCACTGGCCGCGATGTCGTCCTCCCCAGCACCCACCAACGCCCGCAACCGATCACTCGAAACGATCAGCTCGCCCCCGAAATGCTCCGCCGCCCACGCCGACTTCCCCGACGCACCCGGCCCGACCAGGATCACCACACACGGCGACGGCAGCTTGAGCTCCATGAAAAGCAGTTTCCTCCACCGATAGCATCTCCGGATGCGATTGTTCGTGGCTGTGGTGCCGCCGACCGAGGTTGTGGAGGATCTGAGCGAGTTCGTCGAGCCGCGCCGGGAGCATCCGGACGACGACATCCGGTGGGCGGCGGACGAGCACTGGCACATCACGCTGGCGTTCCTCGGCGACGTGCCGGACTGGAAGACCGAGGAGCTGGAGGAGCGGCTGGAGCTGGCCGCGGGGCGGCAGCGGCCGTTCGAGTTGCAGATCGCCGGGGCGGGTGCGTTTCCCGGCGTACCGGACGCGCGGGTGCTGTACGCCGGGGTCCGCGACGACACGGAGTCGCTGAAGCACTTGTCCGTGACCACCCGAGCGGCGGCCAACCGGGCTGGGATCGAGGTCGAGGGCCGGAAGTTCACGCCGCACCTGACGCTGGCGCGGTTGCGTCGGCAGCTGGACGTCACCAAGTGGGTGCGGGTCTTCGAGAACTACGAGAGCCCGGCGTGGACCGCGGGCAGCCTGCAGCTGATCGAGTCCCGGCTGGGCGAGGGCCCGGGCCACAGTGCGGCGTACATCACGGTAGGCGAATGGGACTTCTTAGGCTAACCTCATCAAGGTTAGCCGTACCTAAGAAGATGAAGGTTCTCCCGCCATGCTCGCGAACTATCTGATCGGACTGCGTGAAGGACTCGAGGCATCGCTGGTGGTCAGCATCCTCGCGACGTTCCTGGTCAAGTCCGGGCATCGGGATCGGCTCAAACTGGTCTGGATCGGTGTCGTCACGGCCCTCGCCGTGGCGGCCGCCGCCTGGGGACTGCTGCAGTTCGTCACCGCGCTGACCGCGAAGTCGTTCACCACCCAGGAGATCGTCGGCGGTGTGATGTCGATCCTCGCGGTCGGCTTCGTCACCTGGATGATCTTCTGGATGCGCAAGGCGTCCCGGAGCATCGCCAAGGAGCTGCGCGACCGGATGGGGGAGGCCCTCGAGGTCGGTTCCCGTGCGGTCGTCATCCTGGCCTTCCTCGCGGTCTTCCGGGAGAGCATCGAGACCGCGTTCATCGTGTACGCGTCGGCCGCGCTCGCGACCACCGCCGTACCGCTGATCGGCGTGCTGCTCGGCCTGGCCACCTCGGTGCTGCTCGGGATCGCGATCTACAAGGGCGCGGTGAAGATCAACCTCGCGGTGTTCTTCAAGTGGACCGGCGCGGTGCTGGTGCTGGTCGCGGCCGGCATCTTCGCGTACGGCGTCCACGATCTGCAGGAGTCCGGCCTGGTGCCCGGCATCGGTCACCTCGCCTTCGACATCTCGCACGTGATCCCGCCGACCAGTTGGTACGGCGTACTGCTGAAGGGCATCTTCAACTTCAACCCGGCACCGACCGTGCTGGAGGCGACCGCCTGGGTCGTCTACCTCGTCCCTGTGCTGTTCCTGTACTTCCGCCCGGTGAAGAGCTCCACCCCGCCTGCTGTGCCGGCGACGACCGCCCACAAAGCGGCCTGATCTCAGGAGAAACATGTCTGCGTCACTCGGCCGGAAGGCCTCGATTGTTGGTGTCGTCATCGGTCTCGCCGCACTCAGCGCGTGTGCGAAGAACGATCCGGCGGCGAAGGACGACGGCACCGGGCCGGTGTCGGTGCAGGCGACCGACTCGGGCTGCGACCTGAGCCGACGGGACGTGAAGTCCGGCACCAGCACGTTCTCGATCTCCAACGGTGGCAGCAAGATCACCGAGTTCTACGTGTACGCCGACGGCGACCGCGTGATGGGCGAGGTCGAGAACATCGGGCCGGGCCTGAAGCGGGACCTGATCGTCGAGCTGCCGACCGGCAAGTACCAGGCGGTCTGCAAGCCGGGCATGGTCGGCAACGGCATCCGCGGCGACCTGACCGTCACCGGCAACGCACCCGCGCAGGCCTCCGAGGACGCGCTGCTGAAGCAGGCGACGGACAGCTACCAGCGGTACGTGAACTCGCAGACGGTGGCGTTCGTGGAGAAGACGACGGAGTTCGTCACCGCGGTGAAGGCCGGTGACGTGGCGAAGGCGAAGGCGCTGTTCCCGGTGTCCCGGACGTACTGGGAGCGGATCGAGCCGGTGGCGAGTTCGTTCGGTGATCTGGATCCGAAGATCGACGCCCGCGTGAACGACGTGGAGCCCGGCACGGAGTGGACCGGGTACCACCGGATCGAGCAGGCGCTCTGGGTCGGTAACACCACCAAGGGCGTCGAGAAGTACGCCGACCAGTTGCTGTTCGACGTCAAGACGGTGGTGGCGAAGGCGAAGACCGTGAAGCTCAACCCGTTGCAGCTCGCGAACGGTGCCAAGAGCCTGCTCGACGAGGTCGCGACCGGCAAGGTCACCGGCGAGGAGGACCGCTACTCGCACACCGACCTGTGGGACTTCCAGGCGAACGTCGAGGGTTCCCAGGCCGCGATCCAGGCCCTCCGCCCGGCACTGCAGACCCGCGACGCGGCGCTCGTCACCCAGCTGGACACCCAGTTCAAGGCGGTCTTCGCGGCGCTGGACAAGTACCGCGTGGGCGACGGCTTCAAGCCCTATACGGCCACGGAGGCGGAGAAGAAGACCCTCGCCGCGGTGGTAGACGGTCTGGCCGAGCCGGTCAGCCAGGTAGCCGGAGTG
The DNA here is from genome assembly GCF_017876295.1 of Kribbella aluminosa. Taxonomy (NCBI): domain Bacteria; kingdom Bacillati; phylum Actinomycetota; class Actinomycetes; order Propionibacteriales; family Kribbellaceae; genus Kribbella; species Kribbella aluminosa. The sequence goes on from NZ_JAGINT010000001.1 coordinate 1,000,398, forward strand.
ATCGCGAAGAAATGACCGACGACACAGCACCTGAGCCCATCGCGGGCGAGCAGCCTGCCACTTCTCCCGCCGCCACCCCGGCGGAGCCGGCGCGGCGGAGAGGCTTTTCTCGGCGCGGGTTGTTCGGCGCGGCGGGAGCTGCGGTGGCGACCGGGGTCGCGGGATACGCCGTACATTCGGCGGTGTCCGCGGAGCCGTCGCAGGCTGTGGACAACAACGGGCCGGTTGAGTTCCATGGGACTCATCAGGCGGGGATCACCACGCCTGTGCAGGACCGGTTGCACTTCGCGGCGTTCGACGTGACGACGACCAAGCGCGAAGAGCTGATCGCGCTGCTGAAGGAATGGACCGCCGCAGCCGCGCTCCTCACCGCCGGCCGTGACATCGGGCAGTACGGCGCGGTGAACGGCCCGGACGAGGCGCCGCCGGAGGACACCGGCGAGGCGGTCGGCCTGCCGCCGGCGCACCTGACCATCACCGTCGGCTTCGGCCCGTCCCTGTTCGACAAACGGTTCGGCCTCGCCGCGAAACGCCCGAAGGCGCTCGTGGACCTCCCGCACTTCATCGGCGACGACCTCGAGGACGCCCGCTCGTACGGTGACATCGCCGTACAGGCCTGCTCCGACGACCCCCAGGTGGCCGTCCACGCGATCCGCAACCTCGCCCGCATCGGCTTCGGGCGTACCGTCGTCCGCTACTCCCAACTCGGCTTCGGCCGTACGTCGTCCACGTCCCGCGCGCAGGCAACCCCGCGGAACCTGTTCGGCTTCAAGGACGGTACGAACAACCTCAAGCTCGAGGACGCCGCCAAGCTCGAGCAGCAGCTCTGGGTCCAGCCCGAGGACGGCCCGGACTGGATGGTCGGCGGCTCGTACCTGGTGTCGCGGCGGATCCGGATGAACATCGAGATCTGGGACCGTACGTCGCTCGGCGAGCAGGAAGGCATCATCGGCCGCGGCAAAGGCACCGGCGCCCCGCTGGGCAAGGCCGACGAGTTCGACGCGATCGACTTCAACGCCAAGCAGGCCGACGGCGAACCGAAGATGCCGGCCGACTCACACGTCCGGCTGGCCCACCCCCAGTTCAACGACGGCGCCGAACTCCTCCGCCGCGGCTACAACTTCGTCGACGGCTCCGACGGCCTCGGCCGCCTCGACGCGGGCCTGTTCTTCCTCGCCTACCAGCGCGACCCCCGCAAACAGTTCATCCCGATCCAGAACCACCTGGCCAAGAACGACAAGATGAACGAGTACATCCACCACGTGGGCTCCGGCATCTTCGCCTGCCCACCCGGCGTCACCCCCGGCTCCTACTGGGGCGAAAAACTCTTCGCCTGACTCGTTGCGTCCGAAGAACTGTGGGTTATCGCCCTCGGATCTTCGGACGCAACGCGATGTCGAGGCTACTTCACCGCGCCGGCCGTTACGCCGGCGACGAAGTGGCGTTGGGCGAGGAGGAAGCCGATGACGACCGGGACGCTGACCACCAGCGCGGCGGCCATGATCTGGTTCCAGTAGATGTTGGTCTGAGTGGAGTACTGGCGCAGACCGACGGAGAGGGTGCGGTTGGCCTCGGTGGTCATCACCGACGCGAACAGGACCTCGCCCCACGCGGTCATGAACGAGTAGATCGCCACCGCGATCACCCCCGGCCGAGCTGCCGGCAGTACGACCCGCCAGAGCGCGCCCATCGGACCGCAGCCGTCGACCAGTGCGGCCTCGTCGAGCTCGCGCGGGATGCTGTCGAAGTACCCGGCCAGCATCCAGATCGAGAACGGCAGGCTGAACGTCAGGTACGTGATGATCAGCCCGAGCCGCGTCCCGACCAGCTGCAGCCCGAACGAGTTGTTGATGTTCACGAAGATCAGGAACAGCGGCAGCAGGAACAGCACGCCCGGGAACATCTGCGTGGACAGCACCGTCGTGGTGAACACGGTCCGCCCGCGGAACTTGAACCGCGACACCGCGAACGCCGCCAGGATCGCGATCGCCACCGAGAACACCGTCGCGGACACCGACACGATCGTCGAGTTCACGAAGTACTTCGCCAGCGGCACCGTCTTCCACATGTCCACGAACGGCGCGAGCGTCAGGTTCGACGGCCACCAGGTGAACGCGCCCTGCACGTCCTTCAGCGGTTTCAGCGACGACGTGATCATCACGTACAGCGGGATCAGCACGAACAGCCCGAGCACGGTCAGCGTGACGCCGCGGTAGATCTTGAAGCCTCTGGTCTCACGCACGACGTGACCTCCTTCCGGTGACGAGCAGGTACGCGCCGGTGACGATCATCAGGAAGACCAGCAGCAGTACGGACATCGCCGCGCCGGTGCCGAAGTTCCAGGTAAGGAACGACGCGTTGTAGATGTGGAACGTGATCAGGTCACCGGCCGGCGGCTGCGCCGTACCGAACAGCACGTACGGCGTGTTGAAGTCGCTGAACGTCCACAGGAACAGCACGAGCACCAGCACCAGGTTGACCGGGCGCAGCGACGGCAGCGTGATGTTGCGCCACTGCCGGAGGTTGCCGGCGCCGTCCACCGACGCGGCCTCGTACAGATCCCGCGGGATGCTCTGCATACCGGCCATCAGCGTGAGGAACGCGAACGTCCACAGCTTCCACCCGGCCACCGTGATCAGCGCGACCAGCGCGTTGCCGCCGATCAGCCAGAACGTCTTGCCGTCGTTCAGGTGCAGCTGGTGCAGTACGTGGTTCACCGCGCCGGTGTCACGCTGGAGCATGAAGTTCCAGGTCAGGATTCCGGCGTACGCCGGGAGCGCGTACGGCACCAGGAACAGCGTCCGGACGACGCCGCGCCCGCGGAACTCGGGCTGCAACGCGACCGCGGCGGCCATCCCGAGCACCCACGAGAACGCGACGGTGACCAGCGAGAACGCGACCGTGACGCCGAAGGACTTCAGCAGCCCCTGCCCGACGGCGTTGTTGAAGTCGAGCGCGACCTTGTAGTTGTTCAGCCCGGCGCCGGGCGCGGCGGACCAGTTCGCGATGAAGAACTTGGTCAGTTTCACGAAGCTCATCCAGATCCCGACCAGCATCGGGATGATGTGGATGAGCAGTTCCAGCAACACCGCCGGGGCCAGCAGTGCGTACGGCAGCCACCGGTTCAGGCCGGGCCGGTGCTCGAGGCGACTCCGGCGCTTGGCCGGCGCCGGAGTCGCGGTTTCGGTTGCGACGGCCATCGTCAGCTGCTCGCCGCCACCTGGTCCTGTGCGGTCTTCAGGGCCGCCTTCACGTCGTCGGCGGTCACCGTCCCGCCGGTCGCGATCTTGGCGAACATCGAGTTCATCGCCTTGCCGACGGTGCTCTCGAACTGGTCCTCGGCCGGCACCAGCGGCAGCGGCTTGGACTTGGTGTTGTAGATGTCCTGGAAGGTCGCGGCCTCGGCGGCGTCGGTGGTGAAGTTCGGCTTCGCGTCCTTCAGTACCGGCAGCGCGGAGAACGGCTTGTCCAGCGTGCTCTGCGTGGTCGCGTCCGTCATGTACTTCACGAACTTCAGCGCCGCGTCCTTGTGCTTGGTGTTCTTGAAGACCGACAGGTTGATCCCCGCGACGTGGCTGGCCACCTGCTCGCCACCGGACGGCGCCGGGAACGGCACGACGCCGTACTCGCCGGCCTTCATCCCGTTGGCGACGATCGAGGAGTCCGCGTTGTTCTGGTTGATCACCATCGCGACCTTCTTGGTGGCGAAGTCGTTCACGGACTTGGTGCCGTTGTCGTACTGCGCGTTCGACGGGTTCGCGACCTTGTCCTTCTGCATCAGGTCGAGGTACCGCAGTACGCCCTGCACGTTGCCGTCACCGGTGAAGGTCGGCTTGCCGTCGCCGCCGAACCAGTCGGCCTTGTTCTGCGCGGCGTTGATGAACGCGAAGTGCACGTTCTCGGTGTAGCTGCCGGCCGCCAGCGCCATACCCCACTGCTTGCCCGGGATGGTCAGCTTCTTGGCGTCGGTGACCATCTCCTCCCAGGTCTTCGGCGGCTGCAGGCCGGCCGCGGCGAACATCGCCTTGTTGTAGTACAGGCCGTACGCCAGACCGTAGAGCGGGACGGAGGTCGGGTCGGTGCCTTCCTTGCCGCCGGTCGCCAGGGCCGTCGGCACGAACTTGTCCTTCCCGCCGATCGCGCTCATCGCACCGCCGTCGAACGGCAGGAACGCGTCGGTGGCCTGCAGCGAGGCCGCCCAGGTGTTGCCGATGTTGACCACGTCCGGCGCCTGGCCGGAGGTGATGGCCGTCTGGATCCGGGTCTGCAGGTCGTTCCAGCCGATCACCTCGAGGTTGACCTTGATACCGGTGTCCTGGGTGAACTTCTGCAGGACCGGGGTCAGCACCTGCTTGTCGTTGTCCAGGCTGGTGCCCTGGTTGCTGGCCCAGTAGGTCAGCGTCTGGTCCCCGGAGCTGCCGCCGGAGGAGCCGTTCTTGTCGCCACCACCACAGGCGGCGAGGCTGACTCCCATGGCGGTCGCAGCCACCGTGGCTACAAGCGAACGCAGTCTCACGTCGGACTCCCTCGTCCCGTCGAGCCCCCGCGGACCTGCGGAGGCGGATCGGCCCCATACTGACCTAACCGGTTAAGTTTCGAAACCCTAACCGGTTCAGTTCCCCGGTCTTCGTTACGACCTCGTGACTCACCCAACCTTCACGAGTCCCCCGGCAAACGCAATCCGCCACACTCCGCGAACACCCGATGTCACACAGTCTTCAAACTCCCCTCCCTCAGCGCCCCACCCACCCCACCCCCGCACTCCCGGCGTACGCCCCGCGCCCGCGCTCCCGGGGTGGGTCCCGCGCCCGCGTTCCCGGCGTACGTCCCGCGCCCGCGCTTCCGGGGTGGGTCTCGCGCCCGCGTTCCCGGGGTGGGTCTCGCGCCCGCGTTCCCGGCGTACGACACGCACCGCCGGCCCCGCACCGCCGGCCCCCGCGGCCCCGCGCCGGCGCTCCCGCCCGCGGGGTTGCCCATTCACTTGGAGGGTTGCCCACTCAAATTGCGAGGGGGCAACCCTCCAGTTGAATGGGCAACCCCCAACGGCCCCCGCGAACCCTCCAGCTCGGGGGATGCCCACTGGAGTGGAGGGTTGCCTATCCCAAATGCGAGGGGGCAACCCTCCACGTGAATGGGCAACCCTTGTGGGGCAGGAGTTAGGAGGGGGCTGGGCCTGAGGACTCCCGGGGGCGGAGTTCGCCCGCGGGGGCCTCCTCGTGGAGGGTGGTGTTGCTGGTGATGATCCGCAGCAGCAGGTCCGCGGCCGCGCGCCCGCGCTCCATCGTCTTCTGGTCGACCGCGGTGATCCCCGGCCGCGTGAGTTCGCACAGCGGCGAGTCGTCCCACGCCACCACCGACACCTGCCCCGGCACCGCAGTACCGAGATCCATCGCGACCCGCAGCGCCGCGACCGCCATCAGGTCGTTCCCGAGCACGATCGCGGTCGGCGGGTTCGGCCCCGTCAGCAGCCGGCGCGTCAACTCGGCGCCGTCGTCGTACCGGTAACTCCCCTCGACGTGCCGCACGGTGACCCCGCGCCGTACGCCGCCCTCGTGCAGCGTCTGCACCCGCGACCGCTCGTGAATGAACGTGAACGGCCCGCTGATGTGCGCGATGTTGGTGTGCCCGAGCTCGACCAGGTGGTCGAGGATCAGGTCGACGGTCTCCACCGTCGAGTTGATCAACCGCCCGACCGCGTCGTTCGGCTCGTTCGAGCTGACCACCACGCACGGCACGCCGAGCTCCTTCAGCAACGGGATCCGCTGGTCGTCCTCGCGTTCGTCGAACAGGATGAACCCGTCCACCCGCCCCTGCTGCGACCACCGCCGCAGTACGTCGAGGTCCTCGCCGTGCTCGCCGGTGAGCCGGAGCAGCAGCGACGAGTCGACCTCGTTCAGGTACTGCTCGATGCCGACCAGCGTGCGCATGTAGAACGCCTCGGTGGAGATCAGCGTGGGGTCCCGCGCGATCACGATCCCGATCGTCCGGGTCCGGCTCGCGGACAGCGCGACCGCGGCGGAGTTCGGGTGGAACCCGAGCTCCTCGGCCAGGTCGAGCACCCGTTGCCGGGTCTCCTCGCTGACCCCGGCGCGGCCGTTCAGTGCGTACGAGACCGACGCCTTCGAGATGTGCAGCCGGCGCGCGAGGTCGCTGATCGTGACCCGGTGACTGCGGCGCGTGCCGCTCGCCGGGCCGTCGCCGCCGGCGTCGCCGTCCGCATCGGGTCCGCTCGTCGTCATCGCCCGGCCGCCCCTCGCACAGACGGAAAAGTGTTCATGTCAGACGGGAGATTAGCAGCGGGGTTTCAGGGCTAGCGGGAGCGCGCGGTTTTGGATAGCGTTTTCCCATGTTGCCGAACGAGCCGTTGCGCCTGGATTTCCTGCCCTGGGAGTACGCCCGGAAGGCCTCCGCTGCCGAGCGGGACCGCCAGTCCGAACGGCAGGCGCGGCTCGGCGGGTCGGTCGAGCTCGCCACCGATGTGTACGTCGCGGAGTCGGCCGCGGTGTACTGCGACGAACTCCGGATGGGGGAGCGTTCGTACATCGCGGCGCACGCCTACGTCACCGGACGGATCACGCTCGGCTCCGACTCCACGATCAACCCGTTCGCGGCCGTCCGCGGCGTGGTCACGATCGGCGACGGCGTCCGGATCGGCGCGCACACCTCGCTGCTCGCGTTCAACCACGGCACCGCGCCGGGCGAGCCGATCTTCAAGCAGCCGCACACCGCGCTCGGCATCACGATCGGCGACGACGTCTGGATCGGCTCGAACGTGACCATCCTGGACGGCGTCACGGTCGGCCCGCACAGCGTCATCGGCGCCGGCGCGGTCGTCACCAAGAACATCCCGGCCAACTCGGTAGCGGCCGGCAACCCCGCCCGCATCCTCCGCTCGCGGACAGGAGCATCCATGTCAGGTGACCTACCCACCCTGCTGACGGCGTTCGCCGCGAAGGCCCGCGCCCAGACCGACGACGTACTCGCGCGCTGCTGGGACGGTACGCGCTTCGTCGACCGCCCCGGTGCCGACCGCGCGCCGGAGATCCGCCCGTGGTGCGACGCCATCGAGATCGCGGACCTGCTGGTACGCCGTGCCCCGGCCGGCCACACCCGCGACGACCTCGTCCGCCGGCTCCGCGAACACCAGGATCCGGCGACCGGACTGGTACCACCGGAAGACCAGCCGGACGCCGAACTCGCTGTCCTGGAAGGGCCCGCCAGCTACCACGTCCTGTGTGTCGGGTATGCGCTCCAGGTCCTCGGAAGCAGCTTCGAGCACCCGATCGACACGACCTTCGAGGTCGGCGACCTGGACAAGTTGCCCTGGGCAAGAAGGGCCTGGTCGTCGGGCTCCGGGATCGACGCTCTCGGTACGGCGCTGGCGCTGCAGAACCGCGGCGAACCCGGCCACCTCGAACTGCTGATGGGCTGGCTCCACACCCGAGTCGATCCCGGGACCGGGATGTGGGGTTCGCCCCATCCGGACGACGGGTTGCTGCAGGTCGTGAACGGCTTCTACCGCCTCACCCGCGGCACGTACGCGCAGTTCGGCCTGCCGCTGCCGTACCCGGAACGAGCAGTCGCCACAGTGCTTGCGCACAGCAACGATCAGCGGATGTTCACCGGCGACAACTACAACGCCTGCAACGTGCTCGACGTCATCCATCCGCTGTGGCTGGCGCGCAAGCAGACGTCGTACGGCGAGGCCGACGGGCGCCGCTGGGCCGAGCAGCAGCTGCGGGCGATCCTGCCCCGCTGGGTCGACGGCGCCGGGTTCGCGTTCGCGCCGGACGGGACCGACGACCGGGCGATCCCGGGCCTGCAGGGGACCGAGATGTGGCTGGCGATCATCTGGCTGCTGTCCGACTACCTCGGCGTGTCCGACGCGCTCGGCTACCGTTCCCGCGGCGTCCACCGGCCGGAGCCGCTCGTCTGACCCAGTACGCGTGGTACAGCCGGGCCATGATGGAACAGCTGCGGGGACGAGTGCTAGCCCGGACTGGGAGCAGGTACGCCGCGGAGCTGGTTGACCAAGGAGGCGCCGGAGTGCGTCACGCTGTGGGCGTACCTCGTTCACTACCCAGCAGCACCGGGCCTGCCGGAGGCGGTCCGGGAGAAGTCGTTCTGCCTGGTCGACGTGATCACTCCGGACGCCTCGGCCGTTGAGCTGGAGCAGGTGCTGTCGATCGTGCGGGCAGCAGGTACGGCGATCTACGAGGTCATCGGGCCGCTGCAGCCGAGTGGGGTGGCAGAGCTCAACTCGCTGTCCACGCAGGCGCTGTCGCTGATCACCAGTCCGTTCCAGGAGGTCGCTCCTGAGCTGATCAGCACGCCGCAGGAGTTCGGGAAGCCGCCGCTCTTCCAGGTGGTCATCTGGCACCTACGGTCCGGCCAAGACGGCCGGTATCCGGGTGTGGCGGCCGCTGACCCACAGGCGTCGTACCTGGTCCTGGCTGTTTCCATCGCGGCCACATCCGACCAACAAGAGCCTGGTGAGCGTGCTCTGCGGGCCTTGCAAGAGGCCCTGTCGCCGTGGCTGGTCGGCCAGAAGACGGCGACCGGGCTGTCCGCCTGGAACACTCTGGAGGATTGCTACAGCTCGGACGACCTCGCCAGGCTCCGGGAGATCAAGCGGCGGGTCGACCCCCACGGCACCTTCGTCGGGAACTTCCGCCTACTCTGACCCCGTGGACCCCCGCACGCGCCGACTGGTGACCTCCCTCGTACTGGCAGCCTTGGTCGCCATCGTCGTCGTGGCAGCCTTCCTCCGGTAACGTCACGCTCCATGGCCCTGCACATGCCGCGACTCCGTCGCGGCGGGTCATGGGGCTGTTGCTCCCGGTCTTCCCTCGTCGCTCCGGTCGCTTCGCTCCCTGCGCTCCTCAGTCCAGACCGGGAGGCCCCATGACCACCACCAGCACTGCCGGTGAACGTTCGTCGTACCTGATGCGGGCCGGGATGGTCCGGAACGTGCGCTCCGGGGAGCACCTGACGACGTTCGTGGTGTCCGGGGTGGCGACGGTGCTGATCACCCGGCTGCTGCTCAGCCTGAGCGGATACCCGCAGATCGGCGGCAAGGGCCTGCACATCGCGCACGTCCTGCCCGGCGGCCTGCTGATGTTCGTCGCGATCTCGCTGCTGCTCGGGTACGTCGGACCGGTCGTCCGGCCGGCGGCGGCGACGATCGGCGGGATCGGGTTCGGACTGTTCATCGACGAGGTCGGGAAGTTCGTCACCTCGGACAACAACTACTTCTACAAGCCGACCGCGGCGATCGTGTACATCGTCTTCGTCCTGATCGTGCTGGGATTCCGCTTCCTGACCACCCGCCGGCCGATCGACCCGCGGGAGGAGCTGGCGAACGTCATCGACCACGCCGTCGAGGGGGTCGCGGGCGGCCTGTCCCGCCGGCGCCGTGCGGAAGCGGCCGAGTTGCTGAACCAGGTACCGCGGGAGGTCGGCGGACGGCGGGAGACCACCGAGCTACTGGCCGCCTGCCCGCCGGACGAGGTGGAGCTGGCCGCTCCGGTGGACGCGGCGTGGCAGGCGGTCCAGCGCGGCTTCGAGCGGCTGGCCACGCACCCGAAGGCTCCGACGGTCGCGGTCGCCGTACTGGCGATCCAGGTGATCGGTGAGCTGGTCATCGCCGCCGTACTGGGGGACGGGCTCAACACCTTGCCTGTGCTTGGTGTCACGGCCGGGAGCTTGCTGTCGGCAACCTTCACGGTGCGTGGTGCGCTGGCCCTGCGGAAGCGTAACCGGGCGCGGGCGGTCCGGCTGTTCGAGCTTGCGGTGCTGGTGTCGTTGCTGATGACACAGGTCTTCCAGTTCGCCGCTACGCAGTTCGCGGCCGCCGGAGGCATGCTGCTGGACCTGGTGATGCTGGGGCTGCTGCGAGCGGAGCGGGACCGCATGCGGCGGGCGGTGGACGACAGTACGAAGGCTATGACGCACCGGCTGCCACCCGAGCCGGACCTGCCGCCGTTCCCGGAGGACCCGTCCGATCCGGTGTAGCTTTCCAGCTCTCGTGGCGGCCGATCAGTACCGGTGACATGGTGGCGATCAGGTAGATCGCACCGCCCGCAATCAGCGCCGGCGCCAGGCCGACCGCGGCGATCGCGGCACCGGCCACAACACCTCCCAGCGGTACGCCGGTCCAGCACGCCGCGTTGGACAGCGAGTTGACCCTGCCGAGCAGGTGCCTGGGGATCCGCTCGACCCGGATCGCGCCGAGCACCGGGTTGATGAAGCCGGCCCCGATACCGCCCACGGCGTACACCGCCATCAGCCCCCACACCGGCGCGTCGGTCGCCATCGCCACGAAGCGCGGCGCACCGGCGATCAGGAATGCCAGCGTGAACACGAGCTTGCGCGGGATGCGGTCGCCGATCGCCGACGCGAGCAGGGCGAACCCGGTCGCGGTCACGCCGAACGAGGTGAGGATCAGGCTGGTGTGGCCGGGGCCGTAGCCGTGCTCTTTGATCCAGACCGGCAGTAAAACGGTGCTGGTCGCGGCGTCGAGCAGGTTGGTGACGGCGATCATCACTACCAGCGGCAGCAGGAGCCTGTCGGTACGGAGGAAGTGCCAGCCCTCCAGCAGGCGGCGTCCGTACGCCTCCTCGTCGTTGACCAGTTGCTTGTCCTGCTTCGGGATCCAGCGTGCGATGAGTACGGCGCAGATCCCGAACGACGCGGCGTCGATCCAGAGCGCGTTGACTGCTCCGGCCAGCGTGATCAGTCCGCCTGCCAGGGCGTACGCGAAGAAGCCGGCCAGGCGTTCCGTCGTACTCTCCAGCCCCGTCACCCGCTCCAGCGGGACCCTGGCGGCTCGGGCGATGTCCGGGATCAGGGTCTCCTTGGCGGAATCACCTGGCCCGCGGAGCGCGCCGGCGACCGCGACGAGTGCCAGCAGCGTCGGGAAGTGCAGCAGGCCGAGTGTGTGCAGGAGCGGTACGAGGGCGACCACGCCGGTACTGGCGGTGTCTGCCAGGACGCTGATCCGGCGGGCGCCGACCTTGTCGATCAGCGGGCCGCCTACGGCCTTCACGACGACCAGCGGCGTCATCTCGGCCAGTGCGACCAGGCCGGTCTTGACGGGCGAGCCTGTGGTGATCAGCACGAACCACGGGATCGCGATCGCGCTGACGCGGGTCCCGCAGATCGACACCACGTTCGCCACCAGGAACGCGATCAGCGGTTTTGCTTGCCTCACCGCTGCACCTCCTACCGCGTCTCGCGGGGGAACGCCTGGAGCTGCACGGTGACCTGCTCGGCGCCCTCCGGCAGGGGAGCGGTCAGGTCGGCCGTCTTGTACTTCTCCAGGACCGCCAGCACCTCCTGCATCATCGCGTCGAGCTGGTCGGCGCGAAGATGGAAGAAGTAGTCCGACAGCACGCTTGCGTCCCGCCAGTCCGCCGGCATCGTCTGCACGGCGTCGATGAAGCTGAAGATGTTCTCGGCGTACGACTGGCCGACACCGTGCAGGAATCCCAGCGCCAGCTCCGGCTCCTGGTCCAGCAGCTCGGCCTTGTCGAACTCGGTCCCCTGGTGCGCTGCCTTCCACCACCTGTCGCGCGCGTTGCCCCGGCTGTCGTCCTCAATCACCAGACCGGCCTCCGCGAGCTGCCTCAGGTGGTAGCTGGTCGCACCGGTGTTCACCCCGAGCCGCCCGGCCAGGGTGGTCGCGGTCTGCGGCCCGTACACCCGAAGCAACCCCAGAATCCGGTTCCGCATCGGATGCGCCAGCGCCCGCACCAACTCCCGATCCAGCCGAACGGTCCGCGGCGCCTCGTTGCTGCTCTCGTCGCTCATGACGCTGACTGTACGACTGCACAGGTTACTTGCAAAGATATTTTGCAAACGAATTGTGCAATCGGTTGTCCACAGCCTCCAGATCGCTCTGCGGAGGTCGTGCGGATCGCGGCATCTTCTCTGTCGACCAGATCCCTCAGGACCGACCGAAAGAGGAACCACAGATGATGCGCGTGATGCTCGACGACGCCGACTACTGCGACGTCGTCGCCGACCTGATGACGTTCGACGACGGGGCGGTGATCTTCTGGCAGAAAGGCGAGGAGGTCGGCCGCCACCGCCAGTCCCGGATCCGCTCCCTCGAGCCCCTGAACCCGAAGTCGATGGTCCGCAAGATCCAGAAGGCCCGCCAGACCGCCCCGAACGCCTTCCGCCAGTGGACCGAGGAAGACACCAAGACCCTCACCGACATGTACAACAACGGCGCCTCCCTCGACGCCCTCACCGAAGCCCTGGGCCGCCAGGAAGGCGGCATCATCACCCGCCTGAGAACCATCGGCATCCTCCTCGAAGAAGACCCCAAACCCGAATAGCCCCCACCACCCCCATATCACCGCCCACCCCGGGTGCTGGTCTGCCGTCGTCGTGGGGCGCTTGCGGGTGGAAGGGCGGCGACTGTTTTCTGGTCGCCTTCGGCGGCGCACGCGCGGTCCGCACCTTGTCATTCCGGACCCAGTAGGTATGGGTTTCCCGAAGCCTCCGCGTGGATACATTTCAAGCCTGTTTACCTGCCGGGTTGGCCGGGGATTGACGGTGGGTGGGCGAGATCGTTTTGTGATCGGGGGTGAGGGTCGGGGACAATGGGGCGGTGCAGCCAGAGGTGTGGTCGGATGAGGTGCCGGTGGGGGCCGGGGTGTTGGGGGAGGTGCGGGCTGCGCTGCTGGAGCGGGACGGGTTGGTTCGGGGGGTCGGGTCCGGGCGGCGGCGGGGAGCAGCGGCGCCGGGGTTTTTGCGGGTCGAGGTGCGGTACGTCGATCTGAAGGGGGAGCGGCACCTGCAGGTCGCCGAGTTCGACGAGCGGCAGGCGCATACGCGTAACGTGCCGGCGGCGGAGTCGGAGAAGGTGGTCGACGAGCTGCTCGGGGCGGGGTACGGGTCGTGGCATGTCGAGATGACCACCGAGACGTTGCGGCTGCGGTACACCAAGAAGGGCAAGGAGCTGCTGCACCGGCAGGAGGACAGCCGGGAGCAGCAGACGAGTCATGACCGGGTGAAGCGGCGGGTGCTGGATCCGGCGGCGCCGTTCCTGGTCGAGCTCGGGATCAGCGATCACCAGGGGCGGGTGAAACCGTCGCGGCAGGCGAAGTACAAGCAGATCGAGGAGTTCTGCAAGCTGCTTGCGCCGGCGCTCGACGAGGCGGTCGCGGCGGGGCGGATCGAGACGGACCGGCCGCTGCAGGTCGTCGACCTCGGCTGCGGGAACGCGTACCTGACGTTGGCGGCGTACCACCTGCTGTCCGCGGCCGGGCACGACGTACGGATGACCGGTATCGACCACAATCCGGCGGCCCGCAAGCGGAACACCCGGGTGGTCGAGGCGCTCGGGTGGCAGCAGCACCTGCGGTTCCTGGATGCGACCATCGAGGGTGCGGAGCTGGACGTGCAGCCGGATGTCGTACTGGCGCTGCACGCCTGCGACACGGCGACCGACGACGCGCTCGCGCGGGCGGTCCGCTGGGAGGCCGCGCTGGTACTTGCGGCTCCATGTTGTCATCACGACATCCAAAAGCAGCTGAAGAGCGTCACACCACCGGCGCCTTATGCGCTGATGACGAGATATGGCATCGTTCGAGAGCGGTTCGCCGACGTCCTGACGGATACCCTGCGGGCGGCGGTGCTCCGACAGGTCGGCTACCGGGTGGAGGTTGTGCAGTTCGTGGACAGTCAGCACACGCCGCGCAATCTGCTGCTCCGTGCCGCGCGGACCGGGGCCGAACCGGCCGCGGACCTGCGGGCCGAGTACCAGGCAATGGTCACCGAATGGCAGGTGACGCCGCGCCTGGCGCAACTGTTGCTCCCCGCGGCTGCTGAGGTGGTCTCGTGAGACAGCTCCGGATCGCCCTCGCGCTGCTGGGTGCGACGCTCTTCGCCCTCGCGGGTACCGCCCTGCCGACCGCCTCGGCGACCGGGACCGCGGACCCGGCGGCGAAGAAGCTGTTCTCGATCAACGACGACCGGATCAAGCATCCGACCGGGCTGGTCAAGAGCAGCAAGCACCAGGGCACGTACTGGGCGGTGAGCAGCTCCGGCTCCACCGGCCGGGTGTTCGCCCTCGACGCGACCGGCAAGGTGCAGGCGGTGTTCCGGTTCGGCGCGAACGTCTCCGACGTCGAGGCGCTCGGCATCGACCGGAACGGCACGCTCTACATCGCCGATATCGGCGACAGTAAGCTGAGCCGGGCCCAGATCGAGATCTACACGATCCCGGAGCCGGCCAGCCTGCAGGACGCGACCAACGTGAAGTACCACCAGTACGACTTCAAGTACCCGGACGGCCCGCACGACGCCGAGGCGCTGCTGATCGAGCCCCAGACCAGCCAGCTGTACGTCGTGACGAAGTCGTCCAAGGGCGCCGGCACCATCTACTCCGCGCCGCCCGCGCCAACCCGTCAGGGCACCAACGACCTCACCAAGCTGGCGTCGGCGCCGACCGGTGTGATCACCGACGGGACGTTCCTGCCGGACGGCCAGCGAGTCGTACTGCGCACCTCGACCGACCTCGCGACCGTGGCCTGGGGCGACAACCCGAACGCCATCGCCCGCGCCACGGCGCTGCCCGGCGAGGGCGGCAGCATCGCGTTGGGCGCCACCGACGGCACCGTGGTGTTCGGCGCGGACGGCACGAGCCCGGGTATCTACGAGCTGGCGGTGCCCGCGAAGGCGACGACCGGTACCAAGACGCCGGGGGCGAGCGCCACGCCGAAGCCCGCATCGACGACCGACAACAGCAGCTCGGACACCTCGGGCAAGAGCCACAACCTGCGCTGGATCATCATCGGCGCCGCCCTGTTCGCGCTGATCATCACCGTCTTCACCTTCCCCCCCGGCCGCCGCGAACGCCGGGACCGCCAGGCCGAGAACGACCGCCTCACCGGCCAGGCCCCCACCCACCCCGCACCGCCGCCAGCATTCCTGACAGCAAACAGCCGCCGCCCCTCCGCGAGGGACGGCGGCTGTTTCACACCAGCAGTTACTTCAGGTTTTCGACGACGTAGTCGATGGCCTGGGTGAGCTTCTCGACGTCGTCCGGGTCGACCGCCGGGAACATCGCCACCCGGAGCTGGTTGCGGCCGAGCTTGCGGTACGGCTCGGTGTCGACGATGCCGTTGGCGCGCAGCGTCTTGGCGACCGCGGCGGCGTCGATCGAGTCGTCCAGGTCGATCGTGCCGATCACCAGCGAGCGGGCGTCCGGGTCGGTGACGTACGGCGTCGCGTACTCCGACTTCTCGGCCCACGTGTACAGCCGGGTGCTGGAGTCCGTCGTACGGCCGACGCTCCACTTCAGGCCGCCCTGGCCGTTGATCCAGTCTGTCTGCTCGGCCATCAGGAACAGCGTGGCCAGCGACGGCGTGTTGTAGGTCTGGTTCTTGCTGGAGTTGTCGATCGCGGTCGCCAGGTCCAGGAACGCCGGGGTCCAGCGGCCGGACGCGGTGATCTCCTCGACGCGCGCGAGCGCCGCCGGGCTCAGGACCGCGATCCACAGGCCGCCGTCCGAGGCGAAGCACTTCTGCGGGGCGAAGTAGTACGCGTCGACCTCGTTGATGTCGACCGGGAGGCCGCCGGCGCCGGAGGTGGCGTCGATCGCGATCAGCGCACCTTCGTCGACACCTTCGACCCGCTTGACCAGCGCCATCACACCGGTGGAGGTCTCGTTGTGCGGCCACGCGTACAGGTCGACACCGGCCTCCGCGACCGCGATCGGGCGGGTGCCGGGCTCGGACTTCACGATCGTCGGGTCACCGAGGTGCGGCGCCTGCTGAGCGGCCTTCGCGAACTTCGAGGAGAACTCGCCGAAGCTCAGGTGCTGGCTCTTCTCCCGGATCAGCCCGAACGTCGCGACATCCCAGAACGCGGTCGAGCCGCCGTTGCCGAGCACGACCTGGTACCCGTCGGGCAGCTGGAACAGCTCCGCGACACCCTCCTGGACCCGCTTCACCAGGTTCTTCACCGGCGCCTGCCGGTGGGAGGTGCCGAGCAGCTTGGCGCCCTCGGTCGCGAGCGCGGCGACGGCTTCCGGACGGACCTTCGACGGACCGGCACCGAAGCGGCCGTCGGTGGGCTTGAGCTCTGCAGGAATCTGAATTTCGCTGGTCACCAGCGTTCCCTTCGTCGTCTGCACTCCACAACGCCGACGACGCTGTCAGCCACCTCCATCTTCGCATACCCCAACGCCCACCCCGGCGCGGGTCCACCTTGGGCACCCACCAACCACTCTTCCCGCAGGAGCATGGTTGGTGGGTGCCCAAAGTGGGTTCATTCGTGTTTGCGGGTGGTGTGCTCGGTGCCCGTCAGGAGGGCTACCGGCCCGTCGGGGGTGTCGGTCCACTCGCCGCAGGCGCCGCCGCCCTCGGCGACCTCGAGCAGGAGCTCGGTCCCGTCCATTCGCAGCGCCGGATGGTAGTACTGCGCGACACGCTCTGCCTCGCCCTGGATGTAGTGCCCGATCAGCGCCCGCCGGAACCGGTCGGTGGTGACGTTCGGGTTGCTCCCGTGGACGAGTGCCCCGTGGAAGAACAGCACGTCGCCCGGCTCCATCTCCACCGGTACGGCGGCCTCGGCCGTCGGCAGCGGGACCGTGACGTCGGTGAAGCTGACCGTGGTGTCGGCCTTCTCGGTGCACAGGATCGGCCAGCGGTGCGAGCCCGGTACGACCTCCAGGCAACCGTTCGCGACGTCGACCTCGTCGAGCGCCATCCAGGCCGCGATGCAGGTCCCCGGGTCCGCCTTCAGGTAGAAGTTGTCCTGGTGCAGCGCCTGCCCGCGCGAACCGGCGGGCTTGAAGTAGAGCATCGTCTGGACCGCGTACGGCGACCTACCGAGCAGCTCGGTCATCACCTGGTCGATCCGCGGGTCGATCATCCACTGCAGCGACGCCTCGTCCCAGCGGTGCATCTGCGCCATCCGCGGGTACCGCTTCAGCGGGTCCCGGTCGGTCGAGGTGTGGCCGGCGAAGTCGTGGTCGCGCGGACCGCGCTGCCGGACCTGCATGTAGTGGTCGCGGAGCCGTTCGGCCTCGTCCGTGGAGAACAGCCCCCGCACCAGCGTGTACCCGGTCTGGTCGAACTCTTCCCGGAGGGTGGAGGTGTTGTATGAAACGCTCATGCATAGCTCCTCTAGGCTTCGGACGGGTTCTATTTTCCGGCCTGCGTATGACTGAAGACCACGGAGGATTCACGCGAGGAGTTGAACTTTTGGTGCAGCGCATTCACCTCGAGAAGATGTCCGCGCCGACCTTCTGGCGCTGTGAGCCGAGCTGGTCCTGGACGTCGCGGCCGCTCGCCGATCATCTGCTGTGGTGTGTGCTCGACGGACGGGGTGAGCTGGAGCTCGCCGGCCGGCGGCAGGAGCTGCACCCGGGCGTCTGCGCGGTCTTCCAACCCGGCGACGAGCCCCGGGCGACACACGACCCGCACCGGCGTCTGCTGGTCTTCGGCATGCACTTCGAGACGGCCTCCACCGCCGCCCCCGATCCGCGTTGGGGCGAGGTGCTGGACCGTGAGTTCCTCGGCGTCCTCGCCCGGACCAGCGACGCGTCGTACCGCCGGGGTGATCCGCTCGGCCGGCATCAGGCCGAGCTGTGCCTCGAGCAGCTCGTCGCGCTGATCTGGGACGCTGTCCACCACCCTGGCCGGACCGTGACGGACTCCGCCGTCGACGAGATCGCCCGGCAGCTCCGGCAGGACCCGAGCCACGACTGGACCGTCAGCGAGATGGCCGGCCGTGCCGCACTCAGCAGGGCCCAGTTCACCCGGCGCTTCATCAAACAGTTCGGGATGTCACCGGCGCAGTACCTGATCCAGGCGCGGATCGACCGCGCCCACCAGTTGCTCACCGAGAGCGGCATGACCGTCACCGCGACGGCCGCCGCCCTCGGCTACACCGACGTCCCGTACTTCAGCCGCCAGTACAAACAACGCACCGGTCGAAGTCCGAGCCAGGACCGTTAGGCCCAGTGGGGATTCCAGCCCTCGATCGAGTCGGCCGGGCGGGAGGACGGGCCGGAGTAGATCGCGGACGGGCGGATCAGCCGGCCGGTGCGCTTCTGCTCCAGGACGTGGGCGCTCCAGCCCGCGGTCCGCGCGCAGGTGAACATCGACGTGAACATCGGCGGCGGCACCTCCGCGAAGTCCAGCACGATCGCCGCCCAGAACTCCACGTTGGTCTCCAGCACCCGGTCCGGCCGCCGCTCGCGCAGCTCGGCCAGCGCGGCCTGCTCCAGCGCCTCGGCCACCTCGTACCGCGGGGCGGCCAGTTCACGCGCCGTACGACGAAGCACGCGAGCGCGCGGGTCTTCCGCGCGGTACACGCGGTGCCCGAAGCCCATCAGCCGTTCGCCCGCGTCCAGCAGGCCCTTCACGTAAGCCCGGGCATCGCCGGAACGCTCGACGCCTTCGATCATCGTCAGCACCCGGGCCGGTGCGCCGCCGTGCAGCGGACCGGACATCGCGCCGACCGCACCCGACAGCGCCGCGGCGACATCGGCGCCGGTGGACGCGATCACCCGCGCGGTGAACGTCGACGCGTTCATGCCGTGCTCGGCCGCGGACGTCCAGTACGCGTCGACCGCGCGAACGTGCTTCGGGTCCGGCTCGCCGCGCCAGCGGATCATGAACCGCTCGGTGATCGTGGTCGCCTTGTCCACCTCACGCTGCGGGACCATCGGATGCCCGATCCCGCGGGCCGCCTGCGCGACGTACGACAGCGCCATCACCGCCGCGCGGGACAGGTCCTCGCGGGCCTGGCTGTCGTCGATGTCGTACAGCGGCCGCAGACCCCAGGCGGGTGCGAGCATCGCCAGCGCGGACTGTACGTCGACCCGGATGTCGCCGGTGTGCACCGGCAGCGGGAACGGCTCGGCCGGCGGCAGGCCGGGTGTGAACGCACCGTCGACCAGCAGGCCCCAGACGTTCTCGAACGGCACCCGGCCGACCAGGTCCTCGATGTCCACACCGCGGTACCGGAGCGCCGAACCTTCCTTGTCCGGCTCGGCGATCTGCGTGTCGAACGCGATCACGCCCTCCAGCCCGTGCTGCACCTCGGTCCTCGGATCAGACATACGACTCCTTAATGTCAGGACGCAGGCCCACCAGGAGAGCCCGCGCACCCTGGGCGCTCAGGCAGCATAGTTCTCCGCGCCGACGGCCGGACAGCTTTGTGACCGGTTCGGCCGGTCGGGGAAGGTGGACCGGTAGTCTCGAATCATGGCAAAGCCCCTCCCCGCCGTTGGGCTAGTGATCGGCGTCGTCACCACGTACGTCGGGATGGTCGGCGCGGCGTTCGCGATCAACCGGCTGATGCTGCGGGTGCAGCTGTACCGCAACGACTTCGGGCAGTTGCCGTGGCTGGCGCTCCTGGTGGCGATCGCGGTCGTCCTGGGTGTGCTGATGATGCTGCCGTCGATCGGTGCGGGTGTGACCACCGGTACGGGTCTGCTGGTGAGCGTGGTCGGGCTGGCCGTCATGCTGCTGCCGATCCGGCAGGCGGTCGACCTGGTCAGACTCTTCGAGTTCTCGGGGTCGCGGATCGGCGGGGCGTATGTGTTCTTCGACGGGACGGCCGTCCTGTTCGGCATTCCGCTGTTGCTGGTCGGGATCCGGCGCTGGGCTCAGGACGCCAAGCTGGCGAAGCTCTCGCAAGGCCCCGGCTACCCGCAGCAACCGCAGCAACCGCAGCAACAGTGGGGCGGCTACCCGGGCCAGCAACCGCAACCACCACAGCAGCAGTACCCACCGCAGTACCCGGGCGAGCAGGACCCGGGCCAGCAGCAGCCCCCGCAGTACCCAGGGCAGCAACCGCGGCGATAACTACGTGCCTCCAGCAACCACGCGCCGACCTCTTACCCCGCTGGATCGCAGGTTGTTCCGGCGAACGTAGGCTCGTCGTGTGGACCTTGCGGAGATGCGGGAGACGTACGGGCTCGGTGAGCTGCTGGAGAGCCAGGTGGCGGCGGACCCCGTCGTACAGTTCGAGACCTGGCTGGACCAGGCGCGGCAGGCAGGCCTGGCCGAGCCGAATGCGATGGTGCTGGCCACGGCCGACGCCGACGGGCGCCCGTCCGCGCGGACGGTACTCCTGAAGCGTATAGACGAGCGTGGCTTCGTGTTCTACACCAACCAGCAGTCCCGCAAGGCAGACGACCTGGCCGCGAACCCGCACTGCGCGCTGGTGTTCCCGTGGCACGCCATGGAGCGTCAGGTCCGAGTCGAAGGGACGGTGACCAAGCTGCCCACCGACGAGGTCGACGAGTACTTCGCTACCCGCCCGCGCGGGTCACAGCTCGGTGCCTGGGCGTCCCAGCAGAGCCGGCCGGTGGAGTCCCGCGAGGAGTTGGACCTCCAGTACGAGTCGTACGAACGGCAGTGGCCGGAGGGCACCGAGATCTCCACGCCGTACTTCTGGGGCGGCTACCTGGTCGCCCCGGAGGCGTTCGAGTTCTGGCAGGGCCGCACCGGCCGGCTGCACGACCGGCTGGCTTACCGCCGCGCTGGCTCCGGCTCCTGGGAACTGGTCCGGCTCCAGCCCTGATCGTCCTCCCGGAAGCCGTGTGACTTCCACCAGCGCGCCAGCGGCGTCGGCGCCCACCAGTTCGCGCGGCCGAGCAGCCGCATCGTCGCGGGGACCAGCAATGCCCGAACTATGGTCGCGTCCAGCGCGATCGCGATCACCAGCCCGACGCCGATCATCTTGACGAACACGATGCCCGAGGTGGAGAACGCCGCCACCACGATGATCAGCAGCAACGCCGCACTGGTGATGATCCCGCCGGTCCGCTGCAGCCCGAGCGCGACCGCCTGGGTGTTGTCGCCGGTCCGGTCGTACTCCTCCCGGATCCGGCTGAGCAGGAACACCTCGTAGTCCATCGACAGCCCGAACAGTACGGCGAACAGCAGCACCGGGTTGGTCGCGTCGAGGAACCCGGCCGGCGTGAAGTCCAGGAACCCGGACAGGTGTCCCTCCTGGAAGATCCACACCATCGCCCCGAACGCCGCGGACAGCGACAGCACGTTCATCACCAAGGCCTTCAACGGCAACACAAAGGAGCCGAAGGCAACGAACAGCAGGATGAACGTGACGATCACGATGAACCCGGCCATGTACGGCGCGCGCTCCTTCAACACGTGCAGCAGATCGATCACCCCCGCGCTCTCTCCACCCACCTGGACCTGCGTACCCGACGGCGCCGGCACCGCACGCACCCCGTGGACGACATCCCGCGCCGGCAACTCCTGCCCGGTGTAGTGCGTGTGTACGACGACCGACGCGACGCCGTGCGCATACCCACCGAGCCGCACGCTCTCCACGTCCCGCACCTGCTGCAGTCGAGCGACGTACGGCGCCAACGCCGCAGACGGGTCGGTCGGAGCAGAGGAGAACCGCACTGCCGCGTAGATGTCCGACCCGCCCGCACCCGGGAAGTCCCGCTGCAGCGTCTCCGTCACGGTCCGCGAGGTCGCACCGGCCGGCAACGACCTGTGGTCGACCCCGCCGAGCTGTGCGCTCAGGAACGGGATGCCCAGCACGAGCAGCAGCGGGACGAGGATGACGACGTACCGCACCGGCCGCCGCATCACGCTGTGCGCGAGCCGGTACCACGCGCCATGCTCGGCAGAAGCCTTACGGGCTTTGAAGATCCGCAGATTGTTCACCCGGTGCCCCAGCACCCCGAGCAGCGCCGGTAGTGCGGTGAGAGCCGCGATCATCGCGATCGCGACGGCGGCCGCACCGCCGTACGCCATCGACTTCAGGAACATCACCGGGAACAGCACCAGGCTGCTGATCGCGACGCCGACGGTGATCCCGGAGAACGCCACGGTCCGGCCCGCGGTGGCCATCGTCGCGGTCAGCGCGGTCTCGACATCGTTGCCGTGCGCAAGCTCTTCGCGGAACCGGGTGACGATGAACAACGCGTAGTCGATGGCCAGCCCGAGCCCGATCATCGTGACGATGTTGATCGAGAAGATCGAGACGTCGGTGACCGCGGACAGCCCACGCAGCAGGACGAACGCGCCGAGGATCGCCAGCGCGCCGACGAACAGCGGCAGCGACGCGGCGACCAGACCGCCGAAGACCAGGACCAGCAGCACGAGCACGATCGGCGTCGAGATCGTCTCGGCCTTCACGATGTCGTGCTCGGTCTGCGTGTTCACCTCGTCGAACACCGCGACCTCGCCGCCGACCTTGGTGTCGAGCCCGTGCGCCTGTGACCGCAGCTGCTCAGACACTTTGTGGAACGTCGTCAGGCGGTCTTCCGGCGTAGCGCCGGCCAGGGTGAGTACGGCGTACGTGCTGTGCTGGTCCTTCGACACGAACGCCGGCGACTTGGTGCTCCAGTACGTCGCAACACCGGTCACGTCGGCGGACGGCAGCGCGGACAGGTGCTGCTCGACCGCCTGCCGGAACGCCGGATCCGCGACTGTCCCGGTCGGGCTGCGGTAGAGCACGATCACGTCGGTGCCGGTCCGGCCGACGTTCTGCTCGATGGTCTTGACCGCGTTCGCGGCCTCGGTGTTCGGCGCGTCGAAGCCGCCGTTCGCCAGCGAGCCGAACACGCCGGTGCCCCAGGCGAGCCCGAGCACCACGAAGACCCCGGTCAGGGCGAGCACCAGACGGCGCCGCCGGTACGTGAAGTGGCCGAGCGTCTCGAACACGAACTCTCCCGAAAGGCGTAGATTGAGCGAAAGGCGTCGAGTGAACAGTGTTAACTGTTAACAGTGTTCACTCTAGGCGCCGGACCCATGCCGATGTCAAGGAGTGTCTTCGAGTGGTGAGCCGGGACCGGCGGCGGGCGGCAACGCTGGCGGAGATCAAGGCGGCCGCCCGCCGGCTGCTGGTCTCCGGCGGTACGCCGGCGGTCGGCCTGCGCGCGGTCGCCCGCGAGCTCGGCCTCACCCCGCCCGCGCTGTACCGGTACTTCCCGAGCCACGAGGCGCTGATCAGCGCGCTGATCGCCGATCTGTACGACGAGCTCACGACCGCGCTGCTGAGCCTGCAGACCGGCGACATCGACCTGAGCAACCGGCTCTTCCTGCTCGCGAACGGACTCCGGGACTGGGCGCTCGCCCATCCGGCGGAGTTCGGGCTGGTGTTCGGCACCGCCGTACCGAATCCGGAGGACGACGAGCACGAGGTGACGCCCGGGCATCAGGCGGCGATGCGGTTCGGGGGGTTGTTCAAGGAACTGGTCGCGCAGATCTGGCACCAGAAGCCGTTCCCGCATCCGACCGACGAGCAGCTCGGGACCGTCCTGGTCGAGCAGCTGACCGCCGAGTCGGAGCACTTCCACGGGATGCCGGCCGGCGCGATCTACCTGTCGCTGAACTACTGGACCAGGCTCTACGGGCTGATCTGCATGGAGGTCTTCGGCCAGCTGCACTGGGTGCTTCCGGATGCCGCCGCGTACTTCGAGGCACAGCTCTTCGAGATCGGCCAGGCGCTCGGCCTGGACTGCCCGGAACCACGGTAACCGCGCCTTCAAAAGAAGAAGCCCGCGGGCGCTTCCAGAGACACGACCGGGTGGCCGAACTCAGGGTCAGGCGGACTCCCTGACTGCCCGCGGGCCCGGTGGCTGGCGTTGAATTGGCCGACCACATGCCCACTAACTTGTGGTTGGCGGTTAGCCCGCCGCCACCTCACGAGTCCGATAGCAATTCATGCGTTGGACCACCTCCCTTCGCGTGTACTGAGAACTTACTGCCGCCCGGTTCGCCCTTCAACCGGATTTCGCGGTTAGTTGAACGCAGCCGGGTCGACCGTGATCCAGGTGTGCTTGGCGCGGGCGAGGACACGGCCGTCGGCGTCGTACAGCGTGCTGGTGGTGAACGTCTTGCGGCCGTCCTCGCCGAGGTAGCGGCCGAGCGCGACGCATTCCTCGCCGATCTGCGGGCGGGCGTCGATGCAGGCGGTCAGCTGGCCGAGTACGGACGGACGTCCTTCGAGGTCGATCGTCCAGCCGCCGGGGCAGTCCAGCGCCGCC
This sequence comes from Kribbella aluminosa, assembly GCF_017876295.1. Lineage (NCBI taxonomy): Bacteria > Bacillati > Actinomycetota > Actinomycetes > Propionibacteriales > Kribbellaceae > Kribbella > Kribbella aluminosa. The sequence goes on from NZ_JAGINT010000001.1 coordinate 1,024,402, forward strand.
CACAGGAACACCTCGTCGACCAGGCCGTCGGTGCCGAGGTCGGCGGCCGGCTGCCACGTGCACGCCGTACGGCCGCTGCCGATCGGGCCGGGCTTCAGTCGCAGGCCGCGCTGGTTCGCGGGTCCGCAGACGAAGCAGGTCGGGAACGGGTGGTCGTGCAGCCCGCGGTACGACGCCTCGGCCGCGCGGGCCTCCGCCGGCGGCACCGGGTCGATCGTCGCGTCGGCCAGGAACTCACTGTCGACCGGCACCGCCTCGGCGACCAGCGCCGCGCCGTCGGTCAGCCGGCCGGCCGACAGGTCGAGGTCGGTCTCCAACGGCGGCGGCATCCGCAGCGTCACCTTGGGCACCTGCGACCCGTCCAGTTGTGCCGCGGTCCCGACCAGACCGGCGACGTATCCGCCGTTCCCCGATCGCTCCGGCCCCTGGAACCGCCGCTCGACCCGCACCAAACTCATGGCCCACGACCCTAGAGCATTAACAGATTCCACCCGCCTGCGCACGGGCCGTGGTGGAGGTGTGAAGGGAGTGGGCGATGGGAAGGAAAGGGGTTCCGGGAAATCTGAGGATTTCTCGGAGATAACCGGGCTGGACCCTGCTTTTCAAACGACCGTTTGAACTATGCTGACTGCAGACTACTGCGCGTGAGCAGGTGGGGTGCCTGCGCGGGCGGTAGCCGGGGGGAAGGAGAACTCTGTGGAAACACCGGTCGAAACGACCAGGGAAAGGTTGCTCAACGTCGCCGAGCAACGGTTCGGCGAAGGGGGCTACGAGGGGACGTCGCTGCGGGCCATCACGGTCGCGGCGGCCGCGAACATCGCGGCGGTGAACTACCACTTCGGTTCCAAGGAAGCGTTGCTGCGCGCGGCCGTGGCCCGCGCGATGGCGCCGGTCAACGCCGAACGGCGGCGCCGGCTGGACCAGTTGGAGACGGCCGGCGAGCCGACGCCGGAGGAACTCATCCGGGCCTTCGTCGAGCCCGGTCTGGAGCTGGTACTGCGGCGTGGCGAGCGCGGCGCGGTGGTCGCGCGGTTCATCGGGCGGATCGCGTTCGACCCGAGCCGGCGGATCCGGGAGCTGTACGCGGCCGAGTCGGACCCGGTCGAGAGCAGGTACCTGGCGGCGCTGCGACGGGCGCTCCCGCAGGCGTCGCCGGACGCGGTCGCCTTCGGGTACCTGAACATGCAAGGCCTGCTCGCGCTGCATCAGTCCCAGGCGCTGTCTCCGGCGCCCGGTGCAGAGGCCCCGGGCAACCTCGCCGAGAGGCTGGTGACATTCCTGGTGGCGGCCTTTCACCACGGCCTCGGCTCGTAGCAATTGGTCCTGGGCAGTTTGTCCAAGTTGTCCGGGATTTGCTCATGGATGTTCGAACCTGGGGTCAACGCTGCATAATGGCGCTCTGTGGACCCCTGTGAAGTCGTGGTTGCCGTCGACCTCGGTGGAACCCGGATGAAGTGCGGCCTGGTCGCCGCCGACGGTGCGGTGCTGCACCGCGAGACCAGGCCGACGCCCCGGGCCGATGCCCGCGACGGCGGCCGCGCCGTGCTCGACGCGCTGCTGGAGACCGTCATAGAGCTCGGTCAGAAGGCGACCGCCGAGGGGCACCGGGTGCGCGCGATCGGCGTCGTCGTACCGGGCGTGATCGACGCCGAGCACGGCACCGTCGGCGCCGAGAACCTGGAGTGGGTCGGTACGCCGGTCCTCGCCGAGCTGACGGCCGCGGTCGGCGCGAACGTCCCGATCGTGCTGGCCCATGACGTCCGCGCCGGCGGGTACGCCGAGTTCCGCCAGGGCGCCCTGGCCGGCACCACGAACTCGATGTTCCTCCCGCTCGGCACCGGGATCGCGGCCGCGATGATCGTCGACGGATCGCTGGTCAGCGGCGACGGGTACGCCGGTGAGCTCGGTCACTCGAAGTTCATCCACGGCGACGCCGCCGAGTTGTGCGCCTGCGGCCAGTGGGGCTGTCTGGAGACCGTCGCGTCCGCGGCGGCGCTGGCCCGGCGGTACGCCGCACGGACCGGGCGGACCGTGGACGGCGCCCGCGAGGTGATGGAGCTGCTCGCGTCCGGTGACCCGGATGCCGCCCTGGTCTGGCAGGACGCACTGACCGCGCTGGTCGACGCTTTGGTCCTCTACACGACACTGGTCGCACCGACCCGGATCGCGATCGGCGGCGGTCTGATCGGTGCCGGTGAAACGCTGCTGCAGCCGTTGCGCGAAGGTGTGCATGCGCGGCTGACGTTCCAGCGCGAGCCGGAGATCGTGGCGGCGGTGCTCGGCGAGGAGGCCGGAATGCTCGGCGCCGCGCAGATGGCCTGGGACCGCGCGCATGAGGAGGAGACGGTATGACGACGTACCGGGTGGGCCGGGTGGTGACGCCGGACGACGTTCTGGAGAACGCCTGGATCCAGGTGGACGGCGAGGACATCCGGTCGTTCGGCCGGCGCTCCGAGGGGATGCCGGCCGACGGCAAGCGGCCCGAGGACCTCGGCGACGTGACCGTCGTACCGGGCTTCGTCGACATCCACACGCACGGCGGCGGCGGGTCGACGTACTCGACGACCGACCCCGAGGAGGCGCGCAAGGTCGCGGCCTTTCACGCCAAGCACGGTACGACGACCACGATGGCGAGCCTGGTGACCGCGTCGCTCGACGACCTGGTCGCGCAGACCGCGTGTCTCGCGGACCTGATCACCGACGGCGTGGTCGCGGGCGTCCATCTCGAAGGACCGTTCCTGTCCGAGGCGCGCTGCGGTGCGCACGAGCCGTCGCTGCTGCGGCCGCCGCTCAAGGACGACGTCGCGCAGGTGCTCAGCGACGCGGTCAAGATGGTGACGATCGCGCCGGAGCTGGAGAACGGGCTGGACGCGATCCGCCAGGTGGTCGACGCGGGCGCGGTCGCGGCGCTCGGGCACACGGACGCGACGTACGAGCAGATGGTCGCCGGCGCGGATGCCGGTGCCACCGTCGCGACACACCTGTTCAACGGGATGCGGCCGTTCCACCACCGCGACCCCGGTCCGGTGGGTGCCGCGCTGAACGACGAGCGGCTGCTGCTCGAGGTGATCAACGACGGCATGCACCTGGACCCGCAGGTGGTCCGGGTCGCGCTGGCGGCGGCCGGGGTGAACCGGATCGCGCTGATCACCGACGCGATGGTCGCGACCGGCATGCCGAACGGGCGGTACATGCTCGGCAGCCTCGAGGTCGACGTCAAGGACGGCCTCGCGACGCTCGCACACGGCAGCCACTCGATCGCGGGGTCCACGCTCACCATGGACGTCGCGTTCCGGAACGCGGTGAAGTCCGGCGTCTCGCTGGTGGACGCGTCGCGGATGGCGTCGACGACTCCGGCGCAGACGTTCGGCTGGTACGACGTGGGCTCGATCGAGACCGGCAAGCGGGCGGACCTGGTGCTGCTGGACTCCGAGTACGCCGTCCAGAAGGTGATGCGGGCGGGTTCGTGGCTGGACTGATCGGAACCGTGACGCTCAACCTCGCGCTGGACGTGACCTACGAGGTCGACGAGCTGCGGGTCGGCGGCAGTCACCGCGTGGACCGGATCCGGCGACGCGCGGGTGGCAAGGGCGTGAACGTCGCCCGGGTCGCCGCGACCCTCGGGCATCAGGCGCTGGTGCTGGGCTTCGTCGGTGGCGTGACGGGGGAGCTGGTCGCGGAGGAGCTGTTCGACGCGGGGCTGACCGCTCTGCTCACCCCGATCGCCGGCGAGACCCGCCGTACCGTTGCCGTTGTCAACGATGTGGACGGGGACGCGACGATCTTCAACGAAGCCGGACCTGTGGTGAGTGCGGACGAGTGGCGGGCGTTCGGCGACCGGATGCCGTGGGGGCGGCTCGGGGTGCTCGCGTGCTCGGGCAGCCTGCCGCCGGGGATTCCGGTCGACGCGTACGCCGAACTCGCTGTGCGGGCGCGGCATCACGACGTACTGTCGGTGATCGACGCCGGGGGAGACGCGCTGAAGGCCGCGGCTCAGGCGGGCGCGGTGGTGCGGGCGAATGCGGCCGAACTGCGCGCCGCCGTGGGGAATGTCGAGGTCGAGGAAGGCGCGTCGGAGCTGGTCGCGCTCGGTGCGACCGCGGCCGTGATCACCGACGGGCCGCGCGGGATGGTTGCCGCCAGCAAGAAAGGCGTGTGGCGGGCGTCGCCGGTCGAGACCGTCCGCGGAAACCCGACTGGTGCGGGGGATGCGTGTACGGCGGTGGTCGCGGCGGCCGTTGCGGAGGCGCCGGAGCCGGACTGGTCCGTCGTACTCAAGTCCGCCGTTGCCGCATCCGCCGCGGCGGTGCTGACGCCCGTTGCCGGAGACATCGATCTCGCTGCTTATCGGCGCTGGCAACCACAGGTCACTGTCAATTGAATCAACTTTCCCTTCGGGGAAAGACCTCAGGTGAGGTTTGAGCGAGGGAGTTCCAATGCCGTTGGTATCCGGTGCTGAGGTTGTTCTGGCTGCTGCGAAGGCGGGTCGGGGTGTCGGTGCGTTCAACGTGATCCAGCTGGAGCACGCGACCGCGCTGATCGCGGGCGCCGAGCAGGCCGGCGCGCCGGTGATCCTGCAGATCAGCGAGAACGCGGTGAAGTACCACGGCGCGCTGAAGCCGATCGGCGTCGCGACACTTGCGGCCGCGGCCGATGCGAAGGTGCCGGTCGTCGTCCACCTGGACCACGCGATGGACCGCGACCTGGTGACCGAGGCGGTGACGCTCGGTTTCACATCGGTGATGTACGACGCGTCGAAGCTGGAGTACGCCGACAACGTGGCCGCGACGACCGAGGTCACGGCGTTCTGCCACGAGCACGGCGTCTTCGTCGAGGCCGAGATCGGCGAGGTCGGCGGCAAGGACGGCGTCCACGCGCCCGGAGCCCGGACCCGTCCCGCCGAGGCTCTCGCCTTCGCCGAGGCCACCGGGGTGGACGCGCTCGCGGTCGCGGTCGGCTCCTCCCACGCGATGACCGAGCGCACCGCAACCCTGGACTTCGACCTCATCACTCAGCTGAAGGACGTCGTACCGGTGCCGCTGGTGCTGCACGGTTCGTCGGGCGTCGCCGACGCCGATCTCACCCGGGCCGTCGAGGCCGGCATGACCAAGGTCAACATCGCCACCCACCTCAACAACGTCTTCACCGGCGTGGTCCGCGAGGTCCTCGCGGACAACCCGAAGCTGGTCGACACCCGCAAGTACCTGGGCCCCGCCCGCGACGCCGTCGCCACCGAGGTCGCCCGCCTACTCGGCGTACTCCGGGCCGTCTGACCCACCAACCACGGCGCCCACTGCCGTACGCCTGGGGCAGGTTCGCCGGTGCGCCAGTGGACATGTACGTACTGTCGAACTGCAGGTGCCCTCAGGAGCTCGCTTGGCGAAGCACCGGCGCGGTCGTGCTTGGCGCGGGGTGTTCGGCGCGGCGGTGTTGGGTTGACCTCTGAGGTTGTGGGTTGGCACCCGGCATGTGACCAGCCAACCCGCCATCTCGAGGGCCAACCCCGGGGCACCACCGGCTCTGACCATCCGGCCCTGATCATCCGGCCCCGTCGGCACGACTGCCGATGGGAGGTGAGGTGGATCTCCCCTGGTGCGGGGAGGAGTTGGTGCGGGGAGGAGGCGGCGGTGAGTGGGAGGGAAGGTCAGAGGGTTGCGGCGCCGCGGATCCAGTGCGCGCGGAGGTCGTCGCGCGCTCGCTGGACCTCCTCACGGGCGGCCGGGTCCGGTACCTCGAAGTCGTCGATCAGGCGAGTCAGGGCGTGCTCCAGCGCCGCGACCAGCGCGTCCTCCTCGGAGAGGTCGGACTCGGCTACTCCGCGCAGCCCGGCGGCGAGCGCCGCCAGTCCGGCTCGCTCCGGCTCGGTGAACTGCACCCGGACCTCGGTCCTGTTCAGGCCCGCGCCCCCTCGACCCTGAATCCGACTGCTCCGGTCGTCCACGCCGTCGCCTCGACTGTTCACGCTGTTGCCTCCCCGGGTGACACTTCGTCGCTTGGTACAGTCATCGTGCAGTGCAACAACCGTGTTGCACAAGGGCAAGGGGTCGCGAGTGGACGAGACGCTGCGTACGGCGACCATCGCCGTCCTGTCCGAGCACGGCTGGGCGGGCGTGACGCTGGAACGGGTCGCGGAGCAGGTCGGCCGGTCCCGGGTGACGTTGTGGCGGCAGGGGATCACGGTCGAGGCGTTGCTGAGCTCGTTGCTGGACGCGTTGTCCGACGACTACCGGGACACGATGTGGCCGGTGCTGACCGGCTCGGGTACGGGACGAGAAGGGCTGGTCCGGACGCTCGAGGCGTTGTTCGACGTGATCGACCGGCATCTGCCGTTGATGCTGTCGTCGGATCTGGTCTTCCACCAGGAACAGGCGCGGAACGGGCCGGTGTCGTTCCTCGACCCGTTCGAACGGTTCCTCCGCGACGGCGAGGCGGACGGGACGCTGCATCCACACGGGCGGATCGGCGACGTCGCCGAGGTGCTGCTGGTGTCGGCGGCCTTCACCTACGTGCACATGCGCGGCCGGCACCACTGGTCGCGGTCGCGCGCGCGGCGGCTCACGCTCGACCTGGTACTGCGCGGCGTCGTCGAGGCATGAAACATGGCTGTTGCGTTTCTTGCAACATGCATGTTTCACTGGCGGGATCATCACCGTCTTGCGCTGGAGATCGCCATGACTCTTCCGTACGCCGAACCGCTGGTCCGCCTCGAACCGCAGCCCCGCGTGATCCCCGAACCGCCGCGCGTCGGCGAGCCAGGCGGCGCCCCTTGCAGCCTGTGTGACTGGCTGGCCGACTTCGAACACTCCGACCACGAGAAGCCGATCTGGTACGACGACAACTGGGTGCTGTGCCGCGCCACGGGCGTCACCATCCCCGGCGTGGTGTGGCTGGCCAGCCGGAGCCACCACGACTCGTTCGCCGACCTGCCGGACGAACTCGCCCAGAGCTACGGCCCGGTGGTCGCCCGCATCGAACGCGCCATCCTCGGACTCGGCGACATCGCCCGGGTCCACGTGTACCGCTGGGGTGACGGCTCCGCTCACTTCCACGTCTGGTTGTTCCCGCGGCCGCTGGGCATGCTCGAGGCCAAGCGGGAGATGCTGGCCCTGTGGGCGAACGTGCTGCCCGAAGCCCCCAAGGAGGTGGTCGCCGATGCCGAAGCCAAGATCGCGGCTCTACTTTCTGCCGGGCCTTCGGCGCCGGCGTGATCATGGGGCCTCCCGGCCTTCCCTCGCCGCTCTGGTCGCTTCGCTCCTCCGCTCCTCAGTCCTGGCCGGGAGGCCCCATGATCGCTGACTCGGCGAAGGCCGGGCCCGAGTTGGCGCGGCGGCTTGGGGTGGGGGACGCCGTGGTGATCGGCCTCGGCTCGATGGTCGGGGCGGGGGTGTTCGCCGTCTGGGCGCCTGCTGCTCGGGCTGCTGGATCTGGGTTGATCGTGGGGCTGGTGGTTGCGGCGGTTGTTGCTTACTGCAACGCGGTGTCGTCGGCGCAGTTGGCTGCGGTTTACCCGGTGTCGGGTGGGACGTATGTGTACGGACGTGAGCGCCTGGGGGAGTGGTGGGGGTTCGCGGCCGGGTGGTGCTTTCTGATTGGGAAGACTGCCTCGTGTGCCGCGATGGCGTTGACGTTTGCTACCTACGTCGTGCCTGAGCACTGGCTTCAGCGGGTGGTTGCGTTGGCGGCGGTTGTGGTGTTGGCGGGGGTCAACTACCGGGGTGTTACGAGGACTGCCCGGTTGACGAGGGTTCTTGTCACCTGCACGTTGCTGGTGCTCGCGGTGGTGCTGGTGCTGTTGTACTCGAGCCACCCGACTCACCACAGCACCACGAGCACCACGAGCACCTCGCCGTACGGCGTGCTCCAGTCAGCCGGGCTGTTGTTCTTCGCGTTCGCCGGGTATGCGCGGATCGCCACGATGGGAGAGGAGGTCCGCGACCCCGCCCGGACCATCCCGCGCGCGATCGGCATCGCGTTGGTGGTTGCCATCGGCATCTACCTCGCGGTCGCCTTCGCGCTGCTCAGGACGGGCGACCCCGCGTCGACCGCGGCGCCCCTCGCGGCCGCGGTCGACGGGGTCGGTGCGGCCTGGGCGGCACCGGTCGTCCGGATCGGTGCCGCGCTGGCCAGCCTCGGCGCCCTGCTCGCCCTGATCGCCGGCATCGGCCGCACCACACTCGCGATGGCCCGCAACCGCGACCTGCCGCGCTGGCTGGCCGCCGTACATCCCCGCTACCAGGTCCCGCACCACGCCGAGCTCGCACTCGCCGTGGTGGTCGGGATCCTCGTCCTCACCACGGACCTCCGCGGTGTCATCGGCTTCTCGTCGTTCGGCGTCCTGCTGTACTACGCGATCGCGAACGCCTCCGCGTTCACCCAGCCGCCCGACCAGCGGCGCTGGCCACGCGCGGTGAACGTCCTCGGCCTGACAGGCTGCGTGGTCCTCGCGGTCACCCTGCCGTGGACGTCCGCGCTCGTCGCCGCGGCCGTTCTCGCCGCCGGGCTGCTGGTACGCCGGTTCACGACAGGTCGCGCCGGATCCGCCAGAAGCTGAAACCGGTCAGCAGCAACGCGAGCACCACGAAGAACCCGAACTCCCGCCACTGCAACGCCCAGAACTTGTCCGCCGCGAAGTACCTGACGTGCTGCTTGTACCCCTCGTCCGCGAGCCGCTGGAAGCAGGCGTTCTGCTCGGCCGCGTTCGGTGCCGACATGCCCGGTCCGGCGCCGCCCGGTGCGCATTGCGTTGTCCAGCTCGGCACGCCGCTCAGCTCCTTGCCCGACTTGTCGACGGTCCGGTCGGACAGCTTCCACGCGGCCACTGCGCCGGTCGCGACCTCGATCTGTGTCACCGGGTTGCTGCCGGCGCCGCTGGTCCCGAACCCCCGCAGGTTCTGCGCGGTGGCGACGATGTACAGGTCGGTCGGCTTCATCAGGTGCGGGCGGATGAGCGACGGCGCCAGGACCTCGACGAGAATCACCACCGCGAGCGTGACGGCCAGCGCGACGACTGTACGGCGTACCACCAGGCCGACCGCGACGCCGAGCGCGAACGCGAACGCGGCGTACCCGATCGGCACCAGCGCGCGGGCGCCGAAGGTGATCGGGAACATCCGCGGCAGGTAGATGTTGGAGTCCTGCCCGGCGTCGAGCGCGCGGTCGATCGGCGCCGACCACCAGGTCGCCGCGAGACTGAGCAGTCCGGCGACGCCGACCGCGGACAGTCCGGTGACGCCGAGCTTGACGGCCAGCCAGCGCGACCGCGGGATGCTCTGGCTCCACACCAGCCGGTGCGTGCCGGTCTCCAGTTCGCGGGCGACCAGCGGTGCGCCCCAGAAGGCGCCGATCACCGGAGGGACGACGTACGGCAGCACGATGCCGAACTGGTACAGGATCGGGTTGAGGCGTTCGTACCCGAGGTTGTTGAGGAAGTTGCCGGCCGCCCGGTGGTACTCGGCGAGCAGCCCGGGACCGGTCGCCGCGAGGAAGACCACGGCCGCGAGGATCACGGCCGCCACCACGAGGAACTGGACCCGGAACTGCCGCCAGGTGAGCCAGATCATCGGTGTACCTCCAGGACCGGGCGCTCGGGCTGTACGTCGCGGCCCATGTAGGCCAGCACGAGGTCCTCGAGCGTGAGTTGGGAGACCGTCCAGGCCGGATCGTGGATCGGCCCGTCGGTCCGGATCAGGTACGTCGACTGCCGGTCGGTGTGGCTCGCTGTGACGACGTGCTGGTCCCGCGGCAGGTCCTTCTGGTCGCGCCGCGGACCGGTGATCCGGAAGTGCGTGGCGAGCAGCGTGTCGATCTCGCCGCTGACCTGCACCCGCGAGTCGACCAGCACGATCAGGTAGTCGCAGGCCCGTTCCACGTCGGAGACAAGATGCGAGGACAGTACGACGCTGAGCTCCTGCTCGGCGACCGCCTGCATCAGGTCCTGCAGGAACTCGCGCCGGGCCAGCGGATCGAGTGCGGCCACCGGCTCGTCGAGGATCAGCAGCTCGGGCCGTTTCGCCAGCCCGAGCGTGAGCGCGAGCTGTGCGCGCTGCCCACCGGACAACCGCCCGGCCCGTTGCTTCGGGTCCAGCTTGAGGTGCTCGATCCGCTGCTGGGCAAGGGAGTCGTCCCACGCCGGGTTGAGTCGCGCACCGAGCTTCAGATGATCCGCGACACTCAACCGCCCGTACGTCGGCGTGTCCTGCGCGACGTACCCCACCTTCGCCTGCTGCGCGCCCGCCGCCGACCCGAGCACCTCGACGGCCCCGGCGCTCGGGGTGAGCATGCCGACGGCGAGGTTCAGGAAGGTGCTCTTGCCTGCCCCGTTCGGCCCCACGAGTCCGACCACGTGCCCGGCCGGAACCTCCAGATCGCAATCGGTCAGCGCCCAGCGCCGCCCGTACTTCTTCCCCAGCCCGTGGGCCTGCAGGACGCTCGTCATGCTATGTCCTCCTGAGCGGCGGACCGAAAGGTTGTCAGGAACAACGCCTCGATGCTCTCGTCGTCGAGACCCGCCTTACGGGCCTTCGCGAGCCAGCGGCGGAGGTCCTGGCGGAGGGGGCCGTGGGCGGCGAGGGTGTTGTCGGTGAGCGTGCGGGTGACGAAGGTGCCGCGGCCGGGGCGGGCCTGGACCAGGCCTTCGTGTTCCAGCTCGCGGTAGGCCTTGAGCACGGTGTTCGGGTTGATCGCCAGCGCCGCGACGACATCCTTCACGGTCGGCAGCTGGTCACCCTCACGCAGCAGCCCGAGCCGCAACGCGTTCCGGACCTGCTGAACGATCTGCTGGTACGGCGAGACCCCGGACCGGCCGTCCAGATGGAACTCGATCATCAGTTACCTCATTCATCTAGGTAACTAGCACTATAGAGATATGAGCTGAGTGCCCGTCAAGAGCGCGAAATTGGGTAAGGCTTGCCTGCATAGGTGAGAATGGTTGTCGTGAGCGAGCTGATCGATACCACCGAGATGTACCTGCGGACCGTCTACGAGCTGGAAGAAGAAGGCATCCTGCCGCTGCGGGCGCGGATCGCCGAGCGACTGCACCAGTCCGGTCCGACGGTCAGCCAGACGGTCGCGCGGATGGAGCGGGACGGTCTGATCAAGGTGGAGGGCGACCGCCACCTGGAGCTCACCGACGTCGGCCGCAAGCAGGCGGTCCGGGTGATGCGCAAGCACCGGCTGGCCGAGCGGCTGCTGGTCGACGTGATCGGGCTCGAGTGGGAGGACGTGCACGCCGAGGCCTGCCGCTGGGAGCACGTGATGAGCGACGCGGTCGAGCTGCGGCTGCTGCAGCTGCTCGGCAACCCGACCGAATCGCCGTACGGGAACCCGATCCCCGGCCTGGAGGAGCTGCAGACCACCAGCCAGGCGAGCGGCATCGAGGACTTCCGGATCGGCGTCGAGCCGCTCGACCAGGTGCTCGACACCGCGACCGGGGAGAGCGTGCGGGTGCTGGTCCGCCGGATCGCCGAGCCGGTGCAGACCGACGACGGCGCGATGGCCGTGCTGCGGAAGGCCGGCGCGCTGCCCGGTCGCGAGGTGGACTCGACGCTGGACGCCGAGGGCGTGCTGGTCGGCAGCCGGGAGGCCGGCGGCGTGATCAGCGACGAGACCGCCGGCCACATCTTCGTCAGCCGGGTCTGAGCGGGCGTCTGACCAGCGTCAACTCTCGGTTAACGCACTGCACCCGATGCGGTACGTCGGGTGTTCTGCCGGTAGCGTCGGGCCGCGATGTCTGAGAATCCTGTCGATTGGCCGCAGTACCTGCGGGAGTTCCATACCGCCACACCTGGTAGCACGGAGGCGTTGCTGTCCCGTGCGGTGGCCGGCGATCACACGCCGTACCGCTGGCTGGTCCGTGCGGTGTCCGCCGAGGCGCGCCGGGTCCTCGACCTGGCGTGCGGCAACGGGCCGGTCGCGCGGGAGCTGCACGGGCGCTGGGTGGTCGGCGTCGACAACAACCCGGCCCAGCTCGCGGGCGCGCCCGGCCCGAAGGTACGGGCGGACGCGCTGCACCTGCCGTTCGCGAACGAGGTCTTCGACGTCGTCACCTGCTCGATGGGGCTGATGGTGCTGCAGCCGCTGCCGGACGTGCTCGCGGAGGCGGCCCGGGTGCTGCGGCGGGGCGGCGTACTGGCGGCGATCGTGCCCGCCGTCCGGCCGCTGCGGCGCGGTGACATCCGGACGCTGAGCGGGCTGACCACCCGGCTGCGGTCGACGCCGCAGTTCCCGGCGGGTGGCGAGATCACCGAGCTGAAGGATCAGCTGAAGCACGCCGGGTTCGACGTGATGGAGAGCCAGCGCGAGCGGTACGTGTACACGATCCGCAGCCGCGACGACGCTCTTCGCCTGGTCAACGCGCTGTACCTTCCCGGCACTCCCGACGTACGGCGGGACACCGCGGCCGCCTGGCTCGCGGACCGGGCCGAGTCCAAGGACGGACTCGAGGTGGCGATCCCGATCCGCCGGATCACCGCGATGCGGACGAAGCTCGCACTGACTGTCTGAGGTTCCCCGGTGTCGGTACGGTGTGCCTGTGAGTGCGCTGCGCTGGTCTGTCCGGACGCTCGACCGGGCGCTCGACGGTGAGACGGTCTACCGCGAGCTGCTGGCTGCCGAGCCGGTCGCGTTCTGGCTCGACGGCAGCCTGACCGACAGGGCGCCCCGCCGCGTCTCCGTCCTCGGGACCAGCGCAGGTGCGGAGGTCATCACCCGGGACGTCGCCGACGGTGACGTCTTCGCCGAGCTGAACGAGCTGCTCTCCGAGCGAGCCGCCGAGCCGCCGCCCGAGCTCGCCGGACTGTTCTGCGGCGGCTACGTCGGGTACTTCGGCTACGAGCTGAAGGCGCTGACCGGAGGGGTGGCCGCGCACGAGGCCACGACGCCGGACGCGCTCTGGATCTGGGCAGACCGGTTCGTCGTCATCGACCACGACCGTGACCGCACGTACCTGGTCGCGCTGGACGGCGGCGACGAGTGGCTGGACCGCGCCGAGGAGGCCGCCTCGAACTGGTGGATGGGACGGGTCGACGCGCCCGCGATCGCCCGGCTCGACCTCGAGTCGCACCTGGAACAGGACCGGACGACGTACCTGGCCGGCGTCGCGCGGGTGCTCGCGGAGCTCGAGGCCGGCGAGTCGTACGAGGTCAACCTGACGAACCGCGTCCGGCTGCCCGCCGTCCCGGACCCGTTCGACTTCTTCTGCTGGCAACGCTCCGCGAACCCGGCGCCGTACGCCGCCTTCGTCCGGTACGGCGACCTCGCGGTGGCCAGCTCCTCGCCGGAGCGGTTCCTGACCGTGGACGCGGACGGGTGGGCCGAGTGCCGCCCGATCAAGGGCACCGCGCCGCGCGACGACGACCCGGTCGCGGACCAGCTCGCCGCGAAGGCGCTGGCCGAGGACGACAAGACCCGCGCCGAGAACCTGATGATCGTCGACCTGATCCGCAACGACCTCGGCCGGGTGAGCGTCCCGGGGACCGTGAGCGTGCCCCAGCTGATGCAGGTCGAGAGCTACCGCACGGTGCACCAGCTGGTGACGACTGTCCGCGGACGGCTGCGCGCCGGGGTGACCGCGGTGGACGCCGTACGGGCGTGTTTCCCGCCGGGGTCGATGACCGGGGCGCCGAAGATCCGGACGATGCGGATCATCGACGAGCTGGAGTCGAGCGCGCGCGGGGTGTACTCCGGGGCGCTCGGCTACCTGACCGTGGACGGGCGGGCGGACCTGAGCGTGGTGATCCGGACGGCGGTGCTGACCCCGGACGCGACCGTGATCGGGGCCGGGGGTGCGATCGTGCTCGACTCGGACCCGGTCGCGGAGTACGACGAAATGGTGCTGAAGGCAACGGCTGCCGTCGGCGGATCGGTTGGGGGAGCCAATGAGTGACCTGGTGGTGGCGGACTCGTTCCTGGTGGCCAACGGCAAGGTCCGGGGGCTGGACCTGCACCGGGACCGGTTCGTCAGGTCGTGTGCGGCGGCGGGGGTTGCCGCGGAACGGTTCTGGGACGAGCAGCTGGGGCGGTTGCCCGGGTTCGGGCGGTGGTTCCCGCGGTTCGAGCTCCATGCGTCCGGGGACCTCGCGGTGCAGTTGCGGCCGGCGCCGCCGACCGGGGGCCGGGTGCGGGTCGCCGTACACGAAGGGCCGGATCCGCGGACCGCGCCGCGGGTGAAGGGGCCCGACCTGGAACTGCTGGGCAAGCTGAAGGAGTCCGCACCGGACCGCGCGGACGAGATCCTGCTGCTGGACGCCGACGGGACGGTGCTCGAGGCGGCGTACTCCGCCGTCGCCTGGTGGGAGGACGACACGCTCTGCTTCCCGCCGTCCGGTCGCCCGCTCCTCCCGTCCGTCACCGCCCAGTTGCTCCGCCGGATCGCCGCCACCCAGGGCATCGAGGTCGCCGAGCACCCCATCACCCCCGACGTACTGCGGAACACCACCGAGGTCTGGCTCGTCAACGCCCTGCACGGCATCCGCCCCGTCCACGCCTGGGGCCCGTCGCCCATCGACCCGCTCCCCAACTCGCACTCCACCGAGTGGCAGACCCACCTGGAGTCTCTCGCCACCCGCCTGCCCTGACCCGCCTTGCTAAATGTGATATCAGTTTGCTACCTTTGGGCTATTCGAGAGGAGCGTGTGATGACTGATGTCGTGGTGGAGATGCCGGATCCGAAGGTGGTCGAGCGGGGCGGCTGGGAGCGGAACGGGTGGCCGTTCGTAGGACTGGCGTTCGTGCTGGCGGTGATCGGGGTGGTGGTCCTCGTCCTCGGCGCCGGGAACGGCTGGATCGTCGGGCTCGGGATCCTGGTGTTCCTGGTCGCGGTGATCGTCGCCGCCGGGCTGACCGCGGTGTCGCCGGGGCGGGCGCGGGTGCTGCAGTTCCTCGGGCAGTACGTCGGGACCGTCCGGACCACCGGTCTGCGCTGGGTGATCCCGATCGCGACCCGGCGCGAGGTGTCGACCCGGATCCGCAACCACGAGACCGCGGTCGCCAAGGTCAACGACGCCGACGGCAACCCGACCGAGATCGCCGCGGTGGTGGTCTGGCAGGTCGAGGACACCGCGCAGGCGATGTTCGAGGTGGACGACTTCGTCGAGTTTGTGGCGATCCAGACCGAGACCGCCGTCCGGCACATCGCCAACAGTTATCCGTACGACGTGCACTCCGAGGAGGACGTGCTGTCGCTGCGGGACAGCACCGACGAGATCACCGAGAAGCTGTCGGCCGAGATCGGGGCCCGGGTGCAGGCTGCTGGGGTGCGGGTGATCGAGTCCCGGATCACGCACCTGGCATACGCGCCGGAGATCGCCCAGGCGATGCTGCGTCGCCAGCAGGCGGGCGCCGTGATCGCGGCCCGGCGGCAGATCGTCGAAGGCGCGGTCGGCATGGTCGAGCTGGCGCTGGAGCGGCTGTCCGAGCACCAGGTGGTCGAGCTCGACGAGGAACGCAAGGCGACCATGGTCAGCAACCTGATGGTCGTGCTGTGCGGCGATCGGGACGCACAACCGGTCGTCAACGCCGGCTCCCTGTACCAGTAAGTCGTCGACGTGGCCGTCGAACGGAAGAAGGTCCTGCTTCGGCTGGATCCCGCGGTGCACGACGCGCTCGCCCGCTGGGCGAACGACGACCTGCGCAGCACCAACGCCCAGATCGAGTACCTGCTTCGTCGCGCCCTGGGCGACGCCGGCCGCCTTCCGGCCGGCGTGACCAAACAACGCCGCCCGGGCCGCCCGTCCAAGGAGGATGAGGATGAGTAGAGCTGTGGTGACGCCGCTACGGCGGCCGGAACGCTCGACGCCGGCCAGGCGACCTGCCCGACCACGCAAGACCGTTGCGCTCGGCAACGCAGCGGCCCCGGAATCCTTGGCTGCAAGGCTTTTCCTGCTCGCGTACGATCCGGCGCGCGGCCGGCTGACGGCTCGGTCCAAGCTGGGGAAGGTGTTGCGGGCTGCTGTGCTCGTCGACCTGCAGCTCAACGGAAACGTCGATGACGACAACGGGCGGGCCCGGGTGACCAGCGGCCCGGTGCCGCTGGATCCTGTGCTTGCGGGCGTGCTGGAGGAGCTGCGGGCGGTCGGGCCGCGGCGCTGGCGGTACTGGATCGATCGGCGGGGTGGCGCGACCGTCCGCCAGGTCCGTGACGAGCTCGCCCGCGCGCATCTGATCAAGGTGGAGCCGCATCGTGTGCTCGGCATCATTCCGGCGGATCGCATCACGCTCCGGCACGCGTTGGTACGGCGTGACGTCCTGCGGACCGCGCAGGACACGCTGCGGCCGTCGCGGTTGGTGTCCCGCGTGGACCTCCGGGACGCGGCCGTCGTCGTACTCGCGGCGACCGCGGACCTGCGTACGGTCGTCACCAAGGACCAGAGCACGCGCCACAAGGACCGCCTGGCGCAACTCGCCGTTCGCGTCGGCCCCGCCGTACCGGCCCTGAAGAAGTCTCTCCAGTCCGCCAACGCCGGCTGACCCACCACGGTGCTACGGTCCGTCACTCAACTAATGGACCGAGGAAGGGGGTGGATGGTGTTCGACGACCGGAGTCCGATCTACCTGCAGATTGCCGAGCAGATCAAGAACGACATCGTCAGCGGTGCGCTCGCTGAGGGGGAGCAGGTGATGTCGACCAACCAGTACGCCGCCTTCTACCGGATCAACCCGGCGACCGCGGCCAAGGGATTCGCGCAGCTGGTCGACGACGGCATCCTCTACAAGAAGCGTGGGATCGGGATGTTCGTCGCCGCGAACGCCCGCGACCTGCTGCGGACCGGCCGCCGCGACTCGTTCTTCGCCGAGGTGGTCGACCCGATGGTCCGGGAGGCCAAAGCGATCGGCATCCCGCTCACGGACATCGTCCAGCACCTCGGGGGTGCGGCCCGATGACCACCGCGCTGACTGTGCGCACCGAGGAGCTGTCGGTCCGGTTCGCCGGGGTGCCCGCGCTGGACCGGCTCGACCTGCGGCTGGCGCCGGGGAAGATCCACGGGCTGCTCGGCCGGAACGGCTCCGGCAAGAGCACTCTGGCCGCGACGCTGGCCGGGTTCCGCCGGCCTGACGCCGGCCGGGTGCTGATCGAAGGCGGTGACCTCGGCGCAGCTCAGGAGCCGTACGAGAACGCGATCGTCACCAGCCGGGTGGGCCTGATCCGCGAGTCCGGCGACGTACCGGACAGTGTGCCGGTGAAGCACGCGGTCAGGCTCGCGGCGGCGCTCCGCCCGTACTGGGACGCCGACCTGGCCGCCGAGCTGCTGGACCGCTTCGAGATCCCGCTGAACAAGAAGATCCAGAAGCTCTCCCGCGGTAAGAAGTCCGCGCTCGGCGTCGTGCTCGGTCTCGCCGGCCGCGCTCCGCTGACGATCTTCGACGAGAGCTACCTGGGCATGGACGTCCCGTCCCGGAACCTGTTCTACGACATGCTGCTCGCCGACTACGCCGAGGTGCCGCGCACGATCGTGCTCTCGACGCACCTGGTCAACGAGGTCAGCACGATGCTGGAGGAGGTCGTGATCCTCGACAAGGGCCGCCTGGTCACCCAGTCGCCGGTGGACGCGCTCCGCGGCCGCGGCGCCTCGATCGTCGGCCCGGCCGCGGCGGTCGACGAGTTCACCGCCGGGTTCAC
Organism: Kribbella aluminosa; assembly: GCF_017876295.1. Lineage (NCBI taxonomy): Bacteria > Bacillati > Actinomycetota > Actinomycetes > Propionibacteriales > Kribbellaceae > Kribbella > Kribbella aluminosa. Next base: position 1,042,016 of record NZ_JAGINT010000001.1, read on the forward strand.
GGTGCTCGCGGAGGAGCGGCTGGGCGGTACGAAGTCCACCACCGTCCTCGGCGACCTCGACCCGGCCCTGCTCGGCCAGGCGACCGCGGCCGGCCTGGAAGTCGGTCCGGTCGGCCTGCAGGATCTGTTCGTCCACCTCACGGGAGCGCAGTCGTGAGTACGGCGGTGCTGCCGCGCGGAGTCACCGACACGCAGCGGCTGAAGCAGGTGGTGCTGTCGATGGCGATCGGGCTGCGGCCGATGCTGGTCGGCTACTGGGCCGTGATGGTGTTCGCGCTGTTCGTCGTCGGGCTGCTCATCCAGTTGGTGTCCGGCGGCGTCACCGCGAGTGCCTGGGACTACGGGACGCAGTCGCCGAAGTACTTCTCGATGGCGGTCGGCATCACGATCACCCCGGCGTACTTCTCGCTGCTGATCTCCCAGGGCGTCACCCGGCGGATGTTTTCGGTTGCCGCAGGCATCTATCTGACCGGCGCGGCGGTCGCCACCTCGGTGCTCTGGGTGCTGGTCTACCAGGTGGAACGCGGGTTGTACTCGTGGCAGGGCTGGCCGGACAAGCTGACCAACGCGCACCTGTTCGGCAACCCGTCGCAGGCCGGCCTGATCTTCGCGGAGTACTTCCTGATGATCCTGTCCCACGAGGTGACCGGCTGGTTGCTCGGGATCACGTTCGTCCGGCTCGGGTTCTGGCGCGGTGTGATGCTACTGCCGCTCGCGCTGCTGCCGGCCGTGGCGGCCGAGCTGCTGCTGGTCGCGCAGTGGCTCGCGGGCATCCTGAACAACGTCGGCTACCACCGTCCGCCGCTCGCCGTCGCCGTGCCGACGGTCCTCGTCGTCAGCGCCCTCGGCCTGTACGCCGGGTACCGCATCCTGCAGCCGATGGCGGTCAAACCCCCTAAGGGCTAAGGCGAGTTATGCACAGGGGGTGTGTATAACTCGGGTCGTTCCTGTGGATGGTGGTGCGATCACTGTGGACGACCCAATCTGATGTCTGGAAAAGCTTGTGCCGACCTCGCCGACGGGCGTAGAAATGTCGATACGTTGCTTCGGATCGGGGCAGCGGGTCGAACGGAAACCGAGGGCCCTCGCGGTGGGGATCCCCACCGAGGTAGACCGGTGACGGGGTCTGCCGGCCTCCACGGACCCGGCTCGGGAAGCTGGAGACGTCACTATCCTTCAGCTGTGCGGGCCCCTCCGACTCATACTCGGAGGGGCCCGCCATCTGGCCTCTACAAGAACTTCGCAGTACCGGAAACGACGAACCGGCCGGTGCGCATCCGTTCTGCACACCGGCCGGTTCGTCTCGAAAACTACTGCAGTGTGATCACCAGCGCCGTGTGCGCACCGCGCGCCGGCACCTGGACCTCCGTCCCGCGGCTGGTGGTGACGAGCTGGTACGACGCTGCGTGGCCGTTCACCGTCACGCTCCGGACCTTCGCCCCGGACGGCAGGACCGCGCCGGCCGTCAGCGCCGCGCCGATGCCCTTCGCGGTCACGTCAGTCGTCAACGCCTTACCTGCAAGGCTCGCGGACACGTCGACGGACCCGCGGCCGACCCGGATGTTGCTGCCGGCCACCTTCGGCTGACCCTGCGGGAGCTGCGGTACGACGGAGATCCGCCCGTGGCCCAGGTCCGGATCGACACCGAGCTGCTGGTGGATCACCGGCCAGAGGATGCCGTACGTACCCCAGGCCTGCAGCGCCATCGAGCGGTCGTAGAACGCCCGGCCGATGTTGGCGGGGGAGTCCGGCGACGGCGCGATCTCCGGCATCGCGCCCGGAGTCTCCCACACCGACGGGTCGAGCTGGATCCGTGCGTTGCCGGTGGTGTACACCTGCTGCTGCTTCGTGCCCAGGCGGCCGAAGTTGCCCTCCGCAACCGCCATGATCGAGGTGTTCAGGCCGAAGATGCTGCGCTCGCTCGGCACCTGCGACAGCACGCCGTCACAGGACGCGCCCGGATTGCCCTTCGGGTCCGAGGTCGGCCCGGTGCCGGTGTGGAACAGGCCGAACTCCCCGGTGTAGCAGGGCTTCTCGCGCTGGTCGAGGGCGACGTTCGCGTGCTCGGTCGAGGCGAGCGGCGATGTCCCGCCCGGGCGGGACAGTACCGCCTCCATCGGGGTCACGCCGATCCAGTGCCGCTGGAAGATCGGGGTGTTGTCGTTCGCCGGGTTGGCCGGGTCGTCGATCGAGTCGGCGTACCCCATCGCCTTCGGCACCCACCACTGCGCCTCGAAGCGGGACTCCAGGTCGTTCGCGCGGCTGGTCGCCCACTGCTGGATCTTCGTGTCGTGCTTGGACGCGGCCAGGTCGGCGAGGTCGCGCAGACCGCGCATGAGGTAGACCGCGTTGTCGAGCTTCTCCACGCCCATCCCGGACCGCTCGACGTTCCCGAGACCCTCGGGCCAGCCGTCGCCGTCCTTGTCGAGGTTCTTGTAGACGTACTGCAGGTTCCGGACGCTGAAGTCGTACATCTCGTCGCGGAACTTGTTGTCGCCGGTCCACCGCCAGAGCAGCGCGACCGTGCTCGGGAACTTCACCGTCTCGTCGGTGTTGCCCGCGCTCTGGTTCGAGCCGAAGTACACGTCGCCGGTCGGCGTCACCTCGTGCGCGACCTTGCCGCTGCGGTTATTCAGGATGTCGCTGACGTCGCGGAGCGCGCGCAGGTGCTGCTTCACGGTGTCGAACTGACCGGCCGCGACGGCCGCGAAAGCGGTGTACTCGCCGTCGGTCGCGAACAGCCACGGATAGTCCGGGAAGCCGGCCCCGAACCAGCGGGCCGTCGGCACGGACCCGAGCGGCGCCGGGTAGTCCTTGCCCTCGTTCACGTCCCGGATCTGCAGATTGTTCGCCTGCTGCACCGAGTCGGCCAGGTTCTGCTTGCTCCACTCGACGCTCTGCTGCAGCAGCCGGTCACCAGGAAGGTCCACTGCGGACTGCGCGTCGAGCTGCTGCCGCGCCGCGGTCTTTGCCCGGAGCAACATGTCCGGGTTGCGCAAGGCGTTTCGGAACTCGTTTTCCGCGGCCTTGCTGCCCTGGTCCGATCCGGCCACGGCGAACCAGATCGTCTTCTGCTCGCCGGCCTTCAGCGGTACGTCGTACGTCAGCCCGCCGCCGGTGCCCTTACCGGTGAGCGAGTCGTCGCACCGCGCGGGCGTCGTACCGTCCTTCGGGCAGATCACCGCCGGGCTCTGCGGACCGCGGTGGTCCGGGCCGAGCTCGTGGCCCGTCGGACGCAGGGACGATCCGACGAAGGCGGCGAAGTCGTGCGGCTTCGCGTTCGGGTACGACGGGGTGCCCTGCTCGCGGAACCGCAGCGAGCCATCGACGAAGGCACCGGTGTCCGGCAGGTTGGCGTCGATCGCGGTCGGGGCGGTCCAGTCCCACGGGTACGGCTGCATCAGCTCGGAGTGCGCGTCGACGTTCAGCTTGACCGTCTTCGCCGTACTCGAGCTCAACGTCAGGCCGACCAGCGTGGCGCGGATCCCGTCGGGGACGAAGTCGGTACGGCGGACGTTCACGGAGCCGGAGTAGTCGATCCGGCTGTAGCCGTGTCCGCTGGTGTACTTCGCGGCCGGCACCTGCTTGCCGAGCCAGTTCCCGTCGAGGCCGAACCAGATGCCGTCCAGGAGCTTGATCGGCTGCGTCCAGAAGCCGCCCATCTCGCCGCGGACGTGCCAGCCGGCCGCGGGGTAGAGGCCGGACTCGTCGCCCATCGCGTACGCGCGATCGCCGACCACGAGTGAACGCCGGTCCGCAAGCCTTGTGGTCTCGGAGAGCTCGGACGGGGCCGACGCTGTCGTCGCGGCGGACGAGGCGGCGCTGGACGGGCCGGTTGTGGACGGGCCGGCCAGGGCCGACGCTGAGCCGGCGAGGACGGTCGCGGTTGCGAGCAGCACGATGCCGACGGAGCGTCGTACCGGCCCTCGCCTGTGCGGGGGTGAGCTACTTCGGGTCGGATGGGGAGTCATGGCGGTTCCTCCTTCGCGGCGCCCGGGGGAAGCGCCGGAATCAGCCAGGGGCGGAGCTGCCCCTGATCACCAGTTCGGGCAGCAGCAGGCGTTCGGCCGGCGAGCCGTCGCCGGGGCTGCCGGTGAGGATCGTGATCAGCTCCTCGGCGATCCGTTCCATCGGTTGCCGGAGGCTGGTCAGGCCCGGGGAGACGACCTCCGCGAGCGGCGAGTCGTCGTACCCGACGACGCCGACGTCGGCGCCGGGGGTGAGCCCGCGGGCAGTCAGTTCGCGAAGCGCGCCGAGCGCGAGAACGTCGCTCAGGGCAACGATCCCGTCGAACCCGCGACCGGAGTCGAGCAGCCGCGCGGTGCCGCGGGCGCCCTCCTCGATACTGTCGGCGCGGCAACGGACGGCCAGGCCGGTGGTCGGTACGCCGAGGCTCTTGCAGGCGGTACGCCAGCCGGCCAGCCGGTCCTCGGCGAGCCCGGACGACTTCGGCCAGCCCAGGAAGGCGATCCGGCGGCGGCCGGTGTCGTACAGGTGCCGGACCGCGATCGCGGAACCGGTCGCACCGTCGACGTCCACCCACGGGCCGGGCTGCATGGTCTGCTTCCACACCCGGCCGAAGCTCACGAACGGGATGCCCTGCTGCTTCAGCCAGCCGTGCCGCGGGTCGTGCGTCTCGGTCTGCGACAGTACGAACCCGTCGACCATCCGGCGGGCGTGCAGATCGTCGTACGTCGGCATGCCGTCGACGCCGGGCGGCGCGGTGAACAGCAGGATGTGCCGGCCGGTCCGTTCGGCGGCGGCGCAGAGGGCGTGCAGGAACTGGTCCATCACCAGGTGTGTCTGGTCCGGCCAGCTCGGCACGCAGTACCCGATCAGCTCGACCGCGCTGGTGCGCAGGCTGCGCGCGTTACGATTGGGGCGGTAGTTGAGGAGTTCGATCGAGCGGTTCACCCGTTCGAGGGTGTCGGCGCGCAGCCGGTGCGGGGCGTTGAGAGCGTTCGACACCGTTTGGACGGACACCTCGGCGTGAGCAGCCACCTGCTTCAACGTAGCCAAGGCGCCCTCCCGCAGGTTTGAACGTTCAAATCACCCGCAGTCTCTCCCCAGCCCTGTCCTGCTGTCAACGGTTCAGAGCGCGGGCGGCCCTTGCCGGACGATCCCCAGCGTGTCCGCGACAGGCCCCGGCGCGATCCACCTCCCCCACCACGCGGCCCCCGCCGCGGCAAACGCCGCCGGATCCCCGCCACTCACCTTCACCTCGATCTCCCGCCCGGCCCGCAACCGCCGTACATCATCCGGCGTGACCTCCTGCGGAGCGCCCGTATTCCCTTTGTACGCACACGATCCACCCCACCGCCAAACCCTCCGTCGTACCGCGGGAACCAGCATGTTGCCACCCACCCAGATCGGCACCCGAGGCCGCTGCACCGCCCGCGCCGCCAGCCGCACGTTGTCCAACGTGTAGTACTTCCCGCTGAAACTGACCGCCTCACCGCTCCACAACCGCTCAATGACCTCCAGCCCTTCATCAAGCATCTCGGCCAGCACCCGCGCACTCCGCCGCTCCATGAACGGATCCCCGGGATCACCGCTCCCGACCCCGAGGATCATCCGCCCGTCCGACAACTGATCCAGCGCCACGACCTCGGCCGCCACCTTCCACGGATGCCTGCGCGGCAGCGGCGTCACCGTCGTACCGATCCGGATCCGCTCGGTGGCCGTCGCGATCGCCGCCAGGCAGACCCACGGGTCGTACGTCGGCAGGCTCGCATCCCCCTGGTAGACGAGGTAGTCCTCCAGGAACAACCCGTCCCAGCCGGAGCCCTCCACCACCCGCGCCAACTCCGCCAACCCCCGCGGGTCCCGCCCCAGGCCCGCCGCCCCGACCGTCACCGAGAACTTCATGTCCCGCACGCTACGACGCGCCACCGACAGGCCGGAGCGGATCTCCAGGCCATCACAATTGCGGCCTTCGGTTGTGGTCTCCGCGGGACGGGCGGCTGGCGGCTCGATTGTGATGGCCTGGGGGTCCGGGGTCAGGCGGTGTGGCCGCCTGCGATGGTTAGTTCGGTGCCGGTGATGTAGGCGGCTTGGGGGCCGGCCAGGTAGGTGATGGCGGCGGCTACTTCGGCGGGGGTGCCGAAGCGGGGGAGGGCCAGGTTGGTGAGTTGGGGTTCGGCCGAGGGGGCGTCGGCGGGGTTCATGTCGGTGTCGATGGGGCCGGGCTGGACGACGTTCGAGGTGATGGCGCGCGGGCCGAGTTCGCGGGCGAGCGCCTTGCTGAGGCCCGTCAGTGCCGACTTGCTCATCGCGTACAGCGTCATACCGGCGAAGGGAACCCGCTCGGCGACGCAGCTGCCCAGGTGGATCAGGCGTGCTCCGTCGGCGAGCAGCGGTACGGCGGCCTGCGTGGTCGCGTACACGCCGCGGACGTTCACCGCCAGCACCCGGTCGATGTCCGCGGCCGCGAGCTCACCGATCGGTGCGATCGCCCCGACGCCCGCGTTGTTGACCAGAATGTCCAACCCACCAAGGGCTTCCGCGGCCAGCCGTACGCCGTCCGCCGCTGCCACCACGTCACCCGCGTCGACCGCGAACGCGAACCCGCGCCGCCCGAGCCCCTCGATCTCCTTCACCACCGTCGCCGCGGCGTCCGCGGACGTGCTGTACGTGATCGCGACATCGGCCCCGCGCTCCGCCAGCGCGACGGCGGTCGCCGCGCCGATCCCGCGGCTGCCGCCGGTCACCAGTGCCTTCTTGCCAAGTAGTTCGTTCATGTTTCAATCTCACCTCCCCGCGCTCCGCGAAGCTGGCGAGAATCCGACACCGGATCCTGGCGTCGCATAACCGCGGATGCCGGTCCCACCTCCACGTCGTAAATCCGCTAGTGATTGTCGGTGGCGGCAGGGATGCTGGACAGCGTGTACGAATGCAGGGAGCGATGCGTCCGCGCGGTCCAGTCGAAGGACGCCCGGTTCGACGGGTGGTTCTTCACGGCGGTGCTGACCACGAAGATCTACTGCCGGCCGAGCTGTCCGGTGGTGCCGCCGAAGGTCGAGAACATGCGGTTCTACCCGAGCGCGGCCGCCGCCCAGCAGGCCGGGTTCCGCGCCTGCAAGCGGTGCCGGCCGGACGCCAGCCCGGGATCGCCGGAGTGGAACGACCGCGCCGACCTGGTCGCCCGGGCGATGCGCCTGATCGCGGACGGCGTCGTCGACCGTGACGGCGTACCGGGGCTGGCCACCCGGCTCGGGTACAGCGTGCGGCAGGTGCAGCGGCAACTACTCGCCGAGCTCGGCGCCGGGCCGCTCGCGCTCGCCCGCGCGCAGCGTGCGCAGACCGCGCGGCTGCTGATCGAGACGAGCGAGCTGCAGATGGCGGACGTCGCCTTCGCCGCCGGGTTCTCGAGCGTACGGACGTTCAACGAGACCGTGCAGGAGGTCTTCGCGCTCGCCCCGACGGACCTCCGTCGCCGAGCCCGCAGAGGTACGTCGGCCACCGCGCCCGGCACGATCTCGCTGCGGCTCCCGTTCCGCGCACCGCTGACGCCCGACAACCTGTTCGGCCACCTGATCGCGACCGGCGTACCGGGAGTGGAGGAGTGGCGCGACGGGCACTACCGCCGTACGCTCCGGCTCCCGCACGGTCACGGTGTCGTCGCGCTCCGGCCGATGCCGGACCACATCGCCTGCCAGCTCTCGCTGACCGACCAGCGGGACCTCGCGATCGCGATCAGCCGCTGCCGCCGGATGCTCGACCTGGACGCGGACCCGGTCGCCGTCGACGACCTGCTCAGTACCGATCCCGTGCTCGCGCCACTGATCGCGAAGGCGCCGGGGCCGGCGCGTTCCGCACACGGTCGACGGCGAGGAGTTCGCCGTCCGCGCGGTCCTCGGTCAGCAGGTGTCGACCGCAGCCGCTCGCACGCACGCGCATCGCCTGGTCCTGCAGCACGGCGAGCCGATCGAGGATCCGGGCGGCGGGCTCACGCATCTGTTCCCGACGATGCAGGCGCTGGCCGGGCTGGACCCGGAGGCGCTGGCGTTCCCAAAGACCCGACGTACGACGCTCACTACGCTGATCGGCACGCTCGCGAACGGCGACATCGACCTGAGCGCCGGCGCCGACTGGGATCGGGCCCGCGAGCAACTGACCGCACTCCCCGGGATCGGGCCGTGGACGGTGGAGTCGATCGCGATGCGCGCGCTGGGTGACCCGGACGCCTTTGTGGCCAGCGATCTAGGTATCCGTTACGCCGCGCGTGATCTAGGCTTGCCCGAGGCCCCCAAACCACTGACCGACCACGCTCGCGCGTGGCGGCCTTGGCGTGCGTACGCGGTGCAGTACCTGTGGGCCACCGGCGACCATGCGATCAACAAGATCCCAGTGGAGTGATGGATGACCGAGCTGTCCACAGACCGTCTGCTGCTGCGCCAGTGGCGGGATTCCGACCGGGATCCGTACGCCGCGCTGAATGCGGATCCGGCGGTGATGGAGCATTTCCCGGCGCTGCAGACGCGGGAGCAGAGCGACGGGCTGATCGACCGGAACATTCCGCTGATCGACGAGCGCGGCTGGGGGCTGTGGGCGCTGGAGGTGCGGGAGACCGGCGAGTTCATCGGGTTCACCGGGCTGTCGGTGCCGAGCTTCCAGGCGCCCTTCATGACAGCGGACAGCAGCCTGCCGGCCGTCGAGATCGGCTGGCGGCTCGCGAAGGGGGCCTGGGGCAACGGCTATGCGAGTGAGGCGGCGCGGGCCGCGCTCGGGCACGGGTTCGGGCCGGGCGGGCTGGACGAGATCGTGTCGTTCACCGCGACCACGAACGTGCCGTCGCAGCGGGTGATGCAGCGGATCGGCATGGTGCACGACGAGGCCGGCGACTTCGACCACCCGCGGATCGAGGACGGGCACCGGCTGAAGCGGCACGTGCTCTACCGGATCGACCGCGCGCAGTGGGAGTCCACCCGGTGACGTACGCCGTCGTCGACAGCCCGCTCGGTCCGCTCACGCTCGTGGGGACCGATGCGGGTGAGTTGACGGGGCTGTACCTGGATCGGCAGCGGTACCGCCCGGACGAGGCGACGTTCGGCGACCGCGACGACACGATCCTGCCCGCGGTCGCGGAGCAGCTGGACGAATACTTCCACCACGGGCGGAGCACGTTCGACGTACCGCTGCGTCTTGCCGGTACGGCGTTCCAGCGGCAGATCTGGTCTGCCCTGCAGGACATCCCGTACGGCGAGACAACGACGTACGGCGGGCTGGCTGCCGCGCTCGGGCTGAAGCCCCAGTCGGCGCGGGCGGTCGGGCTGGCGAACGGGAAGAACCCGATCAGCATCATCGTCCCGTGCCACCGGCTGGTCGGGTCGACCGGGAGCCTGACCGGGTACGGCGGGGGCATCGAGCGGAAGCGCGCGCTGCTCGATCACGAACGCGGGGACGCCTTGTTCTAAACGGCGGACGCCAGCCACTCACCAACCCGAGCGCTCTCGGTGCGCTCACGCTCGCTGAAGGCGGTAGCCCCGGTTGCAAGGGACGTTGGTGAGTGCTGGCGGTCCGTCACCTGGGGGTGTTCACGGTGTCGTCGAGTCGTTCGGCGGCCGGGGCGTCGGTGACTGCTGCTGGTTTGCGGGTGAGGCGGCGGGCGATGGGTTCTGTGTAGCGGGCGGCTACCGGGCCGAGGATGACCAGGATCAGGACGTAGGCCGTCGCGAGTGGGCCGAGTTTCGGCTCGACGCCGACCGCCAACCCGGCGATCACGATCGAGAACTCACCGCGCGCGACCAGCGTCCCACCGGCCCGCCAGCGCCCCGCGCGGGAGATGCCCGCGCGCCGGGCGGCGAACCACCCGGTCGCGATCTTCGTCAGCATCGTCAGTACGGCGAGGCCGAACGCGACCGCGAGTACCGGCGGGATCTTCCGCGGATCCGTGCTCAACCCGAAGAACACGAAGAACACCGCCGCGAACAGGTCCCGCAACGGACTCAGCAGGTTCCGCGCGCCGTGCGCGACCTCGCCCGACAACGCGATCCCGACCAGGAACGCCCCGACCGCCGCCGACACCTGCAACTGCTGGGCGATACCCGCGACGAGCAGTGTCAGTCCGAGTACGACGAGCAGCAGCATCTCCGGGTTGTCCGACGACACCGCCCGGCTGATCACCCGCCCGTACCGCAGCGCGATGAACAGTACGACGCTCACCGTCCCGAGCGAGATCAGCAACGTGATACTCCCGCCGGCCAGCCCCACGCCCGCGAGCAGCGCGGTCAGGATCGGCAGGTAGACCGCCATCGACAGGTCCTCGAGCACCAGAATCCCCAGCACCACAGGCGTTTCGCGATTACCCAGCCGCCCGAGATCGCCGACCACCTTCGCGATCACCCCGGACGACGAGATCCACGTGACACCGGCAAGCGCGACCGCCGCCACCGGACCCCACCCGAGCAGCAACGCCACAGCCGCACCGGGCAACGCGTTCAGCAGGAAGTCGACCGCTCCCGACACGTACTGCGTCTTCAATGTGCCGACCAGATCGGACGCCGTGTACTCGAGACCGAGCAGCAACAGCAGCAGGATGACGCCGATCTCGGCGCCGGTGGCGACGAACTCCTCGCTCGCGGCCAGCGGCAGGATCCCGCCGTGCCCGAACGCCAGCCCGGCCAGCAGGTACAGCGGAATCGGGGAGAATCCGAGCCGCCCGGCGATCCGCCCGAGCACCCCCAGGGCAAGGATGACCGCGCCGAGCTCGATCAGCAGCGCGGTGATGTTCTCGTGCATGGTCAGCCCCCCGCGATCAGATCGGCCACCGCGTCCACGCCCTCACGAGTGCCGACCACGACGAGCGTGTCCCCGATCGCGAACCGGAAGTCCGGCGTCGGCGACGGGGTCGCCCCGATCCGCCGCAGGACGGCCACGATCGAGGCACCGGTACGGCTGCGGGCCTGGGTGTCGCCGAGCGTCCGCCCGGAGTACGGCGACTTGGCCGTGACCGGGATGTGCTCGGTGACCAGGTCGATCTCGATCTCACCGCGGACCGGGTCGATCCGCTCCGGGAGCAGCAGTTGCGCGAGTGCCGCCGCCTCGCCCTGGCCTAAGGGGACCGACGCCTGGCACTCGTCGTCGTCCTCCGGTTTGTGGAACCCGAGGAACCGGCGGCCGTCGTTGTGCGCCACGACCGAGACGTGTTTTCCGGACTCGGTGACCAGGTCGTACCGGAGACCGATGCCGGGCAGCGTCGTCTTCGTCGGGTGGGCCTGGGCGTCCATGAGGTACTCCGAATCCATTGGTCGTTAATACAAGGCGTCTGCAATCAATTCTCTCAAACCGGACAAGCCACGTGCGGACAAACGATGTGACATGGGATGCAATCAGGTGCAGTGCAACGAGTTGCATAGGTAGCCTCGGTTCATGGCGCTGGAGCACGCGATCCTGGTCTCGCTGACCGAGCGGGCCGGTTCCGGGTACGAGTTGGCCCGCCGGTTCGACCGCTCGATCGGGTACTTCTGGCCGGCCACCCACCAGCAGATCTACCGGGTGCTGCGGCGGATGGACGACGCCGGCTGGGTGAAGCACACCGAGATCGCGCAGGACGGCCGCCCGGACAAGAAGGTCTACCGGATCGCGGCGGCCGGCCGTACCGAGCTGACCCGCTGGCTGGCCGAGCCGGCCGATCCCGCCGTACTGCGGGACGGTCTCGGCGTGAAGCTCCGCGGCGCCTCGGTCGGCGACGTGGACGTGGTGCTGAAGGAGGTCGAGCGGCACCGGGCGGAGCACGCCACCCGCCGCGAGGTGTACCGCGGGATCCAGAAGCGCGACTTCCCGAAGCCGGCCACGTTGCACGGCCGTGAACTGCACCAGTACCTCGTACTTCGCGGCGGCATCCGTGCCGAGGAGTCCTTCGTCGCCTGGTGCGACGAGGTGATCGACGCCTTACGGAAGGACTCGGCGTGACCGCGTATCCGCACCTGCTGGAACCGTTGGACCTCGGCCATGTGGTGCTGCCGAACCGCGTGATCATGGGCTCGATGCACACCGGGCTCGAGGACCGGTTGAGCGATCTGCCCAAGCTCACGGCGTATTTCGCCGAGCGGGCCCGGGGTGGCGTCGGGCTGATGGTGACCGGCGGCTACGCGCCCAACTGGCAGGGCTGGCTGACGCCGTTCGGGTCGAAGCTGGCCAGCAACCGCCAAGCCCGAGCTCATCGCCGGTTGACCGATGCGGTGCACGCCGAAGGCGGCCGGATCGCCCTGCAGATCCTGCATGCCGGCCGGTACTCGTACCACCCGTTCAGCGTCTCCGCGTCCGCGCTCAAGGCCCCGATCAACCCCTTCAAACCCCGCGCCCTGTCCGACGGCGGCGTGCTGAAGCAGATCACGGCGTACGTCGACTGCGCGGCGCTCGCTCGCGAGGCCGGGTACGACGGGGTCGAGATCATGGGCTCCGAGGGGTACTTCGTCAACCAGTTCCTGTCCGAGCGGACGAACCAGCGGACCGACCGCTGGGGCGGCAGCCCGGAGAACCGGCGGCGGATCGCGGTCGAGATCGTCCGGCGGACCCGGGAGCGGGTCGGCAAGGACTTCCTGATCATCTACCGGCTGTCCATGGCCGACCTGGTCGAGGGCGGTCAGAGCTGGGACGATGTGGTTGCGCTGGGCAAGGAGATCGAGGCGGCCGGGGCGTCGATCATCAACACCGGGATCGGCTGGCACGAGGCGCGGGTGCCGACCATCGTCACGTCCGTACCGCGAGCGGCGTTCACGTCCGTGACCGCGGCGTTCAAACCGCACGTGAACATCCCGGTCGTCACCTCGAACCGGATCAACCTGCCACAGGTCGCCGAGGAGGTGCTGGCCCGCGGTGACGCAGACATGGTCAGCATGGCCCGCCCCTTCCTGGCCGATCCGGAATGGGTGCTGAAGGCAACTACACGGCGCCGCGCGGTCGCTGGGTCGCCCTGCGGCCGGACCGGGACCCGCGGTACGCGAAGGCGCTGCTGAGCTTCCGGTCGCCGGTCCTGAGCTACGACCGGCGTGACATCGACGCTCAGAAGCGGCCGGCGACTTCTACCTCGACACCACCAGCCGCGTCGTCGTACCGGACTGGTCGCGTGGGCGGGTCGCGCTGGTCGGTGACGCCGGGTACTGCGGTTCGCCGATGGCCGGTCACGGTACGGCGCTGTCGCTCGTCGGGGCGTACGTACTGGCGGGGGAGCTGGCCGCGGCGGCGGGCGATCACGTCCGGGCGTTCCCGGCGTACCAGCGGCGGATGCAGGCGTACGTCGCACAGCGGATGGAGCTTCCGCCGGGCGGGATCAAGATGGCGATGCCGATGTCGGCGTTCGGGATCGCGTACCGCGACTTCGTGCTGCGGGTGATGACGTCGCGGATGATGACCGGCGCGCTGAAGAAGCTGGCGGGCGGTACGCCGGACGCGATCGACCTGCCCGAGTACTCAGTCGAGCGGGGAGACCCACTCCGGGTTGCGGCCGAGGAGGCCGAGTAGCTGGTCGAGGTCGGGGGCCGTGCCGGAGACCTTGACGCTGCGCTCGAACGCGTAGCCGGAGCCGCGGTTCGTCTCGGTGTCGGGGATCCGGCGGGCCAGGGTGAGGGCCTGTTCGACCATGTCCGGCGGCGGCTTGTACGGGACGTCGATCGCGCGGGCCAGGTCCCAGGCGTGCACGATGCAGTCGAGCTGGTGGAAGGTCAGCGCGATCCGGCGCGGGAACGAGCCGAACTCGCGGACCTCCACCAGCCGGTCCAGCGCGCCGCCGTCGGCGAACGCGTCGGCGACCCGCACGTTCGAGCGGCGGTACGCACCGGCCGGGTTGTCGGCGAGCCGGCCGCCGTTCCAGCTGTGGAACGACGCCGAGCCGTTCAGCGCCGCGGCGGCGAGGCCCTCGTTCTGGCTGACCAGGTGCCGCATCAGCCCGCGCACCGTCCAGTCCGGGCACGGGGTGGGGAACCACAGCTGCTCGGGCCGCACCTGCATGACAACTTCCCCGAGCACTGCACCGGCCCGACGATCCAGATCCCGGATGTCCATCCGCGCTCCTCCCGTTGCCTTAGTAACCATAAGGCTGGAAGGCTGACTTCGCAGGGAATCGCGTGGAGTACAAGGGACATCCCGCGCCGAGCTGGAACAGATCGGGTCCGGGTGTCGCGCGGATCAGGCCTTGGCGGCGGCTTTCGCGGCCTTCTTGAAGTTGCGGACCTGCAGCAGCGAGGTGGCGTCGGTGACATCCGCGATCGAGCGCCGGGAGCCGCGGTCGCCGTAGTTGCCGGCCGCCTCGCGCCAGCCCTTCGGGGCGACGCCGCGCTGCTTGCCGAGCAGCGCGAGGAAGATCTTCGCCTTCTGCTCGCCGAAACCGGGCAGTGCCTTCAGCCGCTTCAGTACCTCGGTGCCGTCCGGCTTCGGGCGGCCGGCGAGCCAGATGTTGGCGGCGTCACCGTCGTACTTCTCGATGATCTCCTGGGCGAGCGCATGCACCCGGCGGGCCATCGAGCCGCCGTACCGGTGGATGGCCGGCGGGGTGACGCTGAGCTCGACGAACGTCTCGAGGTCGGTCGCCGCGATCTTGTGCAGGTCGAAGCCGTCCATCCGGTTCGCGATCTTCAGCGGGCCGGAGAAGGCGTGCTCCATCGGGTACTGCTGGTCCAGCAGCATGCCGACCAGCAAGGCGAACGGGTCGTCGTTGAGCAACTTGTCGGCGTCCGGATTGCCGGTGAGGTGCAGTTCGCGCAGCATGCCGCCCATCTTGACACGGAGCAGGCCCTCCCGCCCCTAGTGCGCGTACGATGTATGCGCACTAGTTGGGGAGGGATCGGATGACCGAGGCGCCGTACCAGGTGATCGCGGCCGCGCTGCGTCGGCGGATCGAGGCGGGGGAGTTGCTGCCGGGTGACCGGGTGCCGTCGACGCGGGCGTTGACGCGGGACTTCGGGGTGGCGATGGCGACCGCGACCAAGGCGTTGCAGGTACTGCAGGCCGAGCGGCTCGTGCACGCGTCACCCGGAGTCGGGACCGTCGTGGGCCCGCCGCCGCGGGCCCGGCGTACCGCTGCCGCCGACGGCGCGCTGGATCTGAACCGGGACGAGGTCGTCCGGATGGGCGTCGCGATCGCGGACACCGAGGGGCTGGCGGCGCTGTCGATGCGGCGGATCGCGGCCGAGCTCGGGGTGTCGACGATGGCGCTCTACCGGTACGTCGGCGGCAAGGACGCGCTCGTCGTCCAGATGGTGAACGAGGTGATCGCGGAGTTCCCGCTCGGCGAGATCCCGGAGTACTGGCGGGACGCGGTGGCGATGGTGGCGCGCGTGCACTGGGCGGCGTACCGGAAGCATCTGTGGCTCGCGAGTGCGATCAGTCTGAGCCGGCCGCAGCTGGTGCCGCGGTTGTTGCCGCACACGGACGCGGTGCTCGGCGCGCTCCGCGGGTTCGAACTGTATCGATTGGACAAGGGCGCCGCGATGTCGACGATGATCAGCCTGTTCGCGTACGTCCGTGGGATCGCGCTGGTGATGGAGTCCGAGGCGCAGGCCGAGCAGGACACCGGCGAGACCGCGGACGAGTGGGTGACGCACCAGACCGACCAGTTGGCGGCGATGATCGCGGCCGGGAACCTGGGGGCGTTCCGTGAGTTGCTGGCGGACGGGTTCGACTACGAGTACGACCTGGATCAGCTGTTCGAGTTCGGCCTCGGCGTGTTTCTGGACGGCTTGGAGGCGCGCAGGTGAGCGACCCGACCCATTACGCTGAGTGGTGACGACTTCTCCGGAGGTGGCGATGGAGCCTGTGTTCGCGCCGGATGTGCCGGCGGGAGTACGCCGGTTGTACGAGCGCAGGCCGGAGTTGTTCGTGGCGGCCGACGCGCCGAGGCCGAAGCGCGAGACGTCCTGGTCGGCGGCGCCCGGCAACACGTTCGGCACGTTGCTGGTGTGGGTCGCGGTGTGTGTCGGCGGGTGGATCCTCGCGCTGCTCGTGATGGCGGCGACGTTGCCGACCGCGGTGGCGGCGTGGGGAGCGGTCGCGCTGGCCGGGGTCGCGGTGCTGGCGACCGGCGGGATCCTGGCCAAGTCGATGGTCGAGGACCGCGGGCACAAGGCGGTCCGGAAGCAGCACCGGAAGTACCTGCTGCCGGAGGACTTCGACAGCGAGGCCGGGTGGTTGCTCGGGCGGGCGCAGCGCGCGGTGAAAACGGTGCTAGAGGCAACTGTCACGCGGCGCGGGCTGCTCGACGACGTGAAGAACGAGCTGGTCCTGCCGGAACAGCTGTGGGACATCGCGCAGGTGCTCCGGGAGCAGACGGTACTGCGGGCCCGGCAGAAGGACATCGCCCGCGGCGCGAAGTCCGCCGAGCTGGACGCCGTACTGGGTCCGCAACGCCGCGCGCTCGCGCTGTCCGCCGAGGCGATCAAACG
This sequence comes from Kribbella aluminosa, assembly GCF_017876295.1. Lineage (NCBI taxonomy): Bacteria > Bacillati > Actinomycetota > Actinomycetes > Propionibacteriales > Kribbellaceae > Kribbella > Kribbella aluminosa. The sequence goes on from NZ_JAGINT010000001.1 coordinate 1,058,395, forward strand.
CAAGGTCGACCTCCTCGACCAGTACGCCGACCGAGTCCGCTCCGCCGACGCCGCCCTCCGCGCCGAGGCCGCCCTCGAGGACGGCGACCGCTACATCGAACTCCTCGCCCGCACCGAACCAGCCGGCGACACCGCGGTTGTAGAAGGCTTCACCGACGAAGCCACGGCCTTGAAGGACACCCTCACCCGCTCCATCAACGCCGCAAGAGACGCCGGCCGAACGCTGGCCCTCCCCGAGTAACGCGGTCCTCCTGGCCGGGGCGGAAGGTGGCGGGGGCGGCAGCCGCTGGTCGGGAGGTTGGCGGAGCCGCTGGTCCGGAGGACGGCGCGGACGCGCCGCAGCTATTGGGCGGCGAGGAGCTGCTGCTCCTGTTCGGGGGTGAAGCCGTAGTCCAGCTCTGGGGTTCCGCGGTCTTGGTCCCACAGCAGCAGGTCGGCGACGGTCTGGCGGAACGGGGTGACCGACATCCCTGCGGCCCGTGCCTTGGCCGGATCGCGGCGTCGTCCGCCCCACTCGGCCTCGGGCTCCAGCAGCGGAAAGCGCGCCGGTGCGGCGTCCCGCGGCACCTGGACGAGGTCGACCGTGGTGCCGGACAGCTCGGCCGACGTCTCGATCAGTTCGGCGATCGTGCTGAACGGCCCGACCGCGTTGTACCCGCCGGACCGGGCGTCGGTGATCAGCTGGACCACCAGTCGCCCGACGTCACGGCTGTCGACGAACTGCAGCGGTTGCTCCGGCTTCGTCGGAAGCGCGACCCGGCCGCCGGCGGCGCCACGCCGTACCCAGTAGAAGACCGTGCTCGCGGTGTCACCCGGACCCGTGACCCGGCCCGGACGGACGATCGTCGCGCGGTCGCCGTAGCGCTCGAGGACGTCGTCCTCGCAGGCGACCTTGCACGGGCCGTAGGTCTCGTTGGTGAGTTCGTCGGCGGCGCGCAGGGGCTCCCGGCGCGGCGCGGTCTCGTCGGTACCGGGTGGCAGGCCGCGAGCGTAGGCCGCGTGGCTCGAGACGAACACGTACCGCCCGACCCGGTCGCCGAGCACGTCCATCGCCGCGTCGACCTCGTTGGTCTGGTAGCCGCTCAGATCGACGACCGCGTCCCACTCACCGGTCTTCAGCGCCGAGTAGTCCCCGCTCGCCCGATCGCCGAGCAGCTGCACGACGCCGGGCGGCAGCGGCGTACCGCTCACCCCTCGGCTGAACGACGCGACCTGCGCGCCCTGCTCCAGGGCGTCGTCCACGACCGCACGCCCGACAAAACCGTTCCCACCCAGAATCAGTATCCGCACAGCCGCCCAACCTATCCCCGCCCCCCGGCGGCCGCGACTGGATTGATCGACAACCGAATGACCCTGTAACACGTCTGAACAGGTGAAGGTCCGGTCTGTACCGCACACTGGTTCTGAGGTGTGGAACGGCGACAGGGGAGCCGATGGGGAGTGCGCGCGCGACGGCGAGGCGGCCGCGGTCGATGCCGAAGTTGCTGGGGTTCACCCTGCTGGGCGCACTGCTTCCAGGACTCGGACTGATCGTCGGCGGGCGCCGTAAGCTCGGTGCGTTCGTGCTCACGGTGTTCCTCGCGCTGGTCGGCGTCGCGGCGTACGTCGCCCTGACCCGGCGCGACGAAGTGATCGCGGCCGCCGTCGTCCCGAGCCGGCTGCTGATCACCTCGGTCCTGATCGCGGCGCTCGCCTTCTTCTGGATCGTCGTGGTCGTCGGCTCGCACCGGTCGTTGCGTCCGGCAACGGGTGGTACCGGCGGGCGGGTGGGCGGCGCGCTGTTCGTCGGCGTGCTGTGCTTCGCGATCGCGGCGCCGGCGGCGGTCGGCGTACAGACCGTGCTGGCGCAGCGGACGCTGGTGCAGGACGTGTTCCAGGCGCAGGGCGAGAGCAAGAGCGCCACCCGGCCGACCACCGTCAACGTGAAGGATCCGTGGGCGGACCGGCCGCGGCTGAACCTGCTGCTGCTCGGCGGTGACGATGCGCCGAGTCGCCAGGGCGTGCGGACCGACACCGTGATCGTCGCGAGCATCGACACCAGGACCGGGAACACGTCGCTGATCTCGATGCCGCGGAACCTGACGTTCATGCCGTTCCCGGCGGACTCGCCGCTGCGCAGGTTCTACCCGGACGGGTTCGGCAAGGAAGGGCTGAGCCTGGACGGGCGGCTGGAGTGGATGCTGACCGCGATGTACCAGAACATCCCGGACGCGCACCCCGGAATCCTCGGCCCGTCGGACAACGAGGGCGCGGACGTGGTGAAGCAGTCGGTCGGTGAGGCGACCGGGCTGAAGCTCGACTACTACCTGCAGGTGAACCTGCAGAGCTTCCCGGAGATCGTCGACGCGCTCGGCGGGATCACCGTGAACGTCAACGAGCGGGTCGCGATGGGCGGCATCAGCAGCTCGCACATCCCGCCGAAGGAGTGGATCGAGCCGGGGCCGAAGCAGCACCTGGACGGGCGGCACGCGCTGTGGTTCGCGCGCGGGCGGTACGGCGCCGACGACGACCAGCGGCAGGTGCGGCAGCGGTGCGTGATCAAGGCGATCGTTGACGCGGCGGATCCGCAGACGCTGGTCACGAAGTACAAGGCGATCGCGAAGGCCGGGCAGCATCTGCTCCGGACGGACATCCCGCAGGAGCTGCTGCCCGCGATGGTGGAGCTGGCGCTGAAGGTGAAGTCGGCAACGGTCTCGAACGTCACGCTCGACGCCGAGAAGCTCCGCCTCAAGTACCTGCACCCCGACTACAAGGCCCTCCGCGACACCGTCCAGACAGCCATCGACGCAGACCCCGCCCCGGCCAACACCCCGGTCACCCCCAACACCCCGGTCACCCCCACAACCCCGACCGCCACCCGTAAGCCCACCACCCCAACCACCACCCCGCCCCCGGGGCCTACCCAGAACCTCGCGGACGCCTGCGCCTACCGCCCCTCCGGCGACCAGCCGAGGTAGTGGATCCGCACGCCAGCAGAACCCCCGTCTCAGCGTGGTTTCAGCCCGTGATCGAGGGGTTCTGCCTGCGTGCAGATCCGCCTACCGAACTGACTCGGCATCCGGTGTCGATCCGGGCCGGCCCCGCTCGACGTGAGAGTAAGTGATCGACCCACACGAGGAGCAGCGATGCGTTACATGATCATCAACAAGGCGGATGCGGGCAGCGAGGCCGGGAAGTTCCCGCCGCCGGAGGTGGCCGAAGGGGTCGGCAAGGTCGTCGAGGACCTGTCCAAGGCCGGCGTACTGCTGTTCGCCGAAGGCGTGCACCGCAGTTCGCTCGGCGCCCGGGTGAAGGTCGACGGTGGTAAGCGCACCGTCACCGACGGCCCGTTCGCGGAGACCAAGGAGCTGGTCGGCGGCATGATCGTCGTCGAGGTCCGCAACCGCGACGAGGCCATCGAGTGGGCGGCCCGGCTGGCCGAGGCGCTGCAGGACGAGGTCGAGGTACGGCGGGTCGTCGAGGAGGCCGACTTCGGCCCGGATTCGGACGTGTTCGCGGGCTGATGTCCATTCCTGCCCCTTCCATCCGTGGGAGGGGCATGAGCACATACGAGGTATCCGACGCAGAGCTGTACTACGAAGTGCGCGGCAGCGGCCCGTTGGTCGTCCTGGTCGGCGCACCGATGGACGCGGACGCGTTCGCCCCGCTGGCCGACCTGCTGGCGCCCCGCCACACCGTCCTGACCCTGGACCCGCGCGGCGTCAAGCGAAGCACGCTGGCACCCGGCGGTACGTCGCGCCCGGAGCAGCGCGCCGACGATCTCGCCCAGCTGATCCGGCACGTCGACGCGGGCCCGGCCGTCGTACTGGGATCGAGCGGCGGAGCCGTCACCGCGCTGGCGCTCGCGCAGTACCACCCGGAGGTCGTGCGCACGGTGATCGCGCACGAGCCCCCGCTCGACCGGCTGCTGCCGGACGCGGACGAGCTGCTCGCCAAGTCCGAGAAGCTGATGGCCGACTACCGCGCCGGGGACGTGGTCGGCGCCTGGAAGCAGTTCTTCCAGCTCGCGAACATCTTCCTCCCCGGCGAGGTGGCCGAGGCGATGTTCGGCGGCGACCGGGACCCGAAGCAGGTGGCCGACGAGCGATTCTGGTTCGACCACGAGATGCGCGAGAGCATCACCTGGCTCCCGGACGTCGACAGGCTCCGTGAGGTCGACATCGTGGTCGGGATCGGCGCGGACTCGACCGGCCAGCTCTGCGAGCGTACGTCGACCGCACTCGCCGGTCTGCTGGGCGTCGAGCCGGTCCGCTACCCGGGCGGTCATACCGGGATGGTCGACGCTCCGGAGACGTTCGCGGAGGCGTTCCGTGCGGAGCTGGAAGCCCGAGGTGAGACTCGCCCGTAGGCTGCTGGGGAGAGTATGTGAAGCTGGAGGTGTCCGGTGGGTGCGCAGGGGTGTGATCGCGGTCGTACCGGGCACCGGTCCGAGTGCCGCGTCGCCCGCGTGGCTACTTGACCTCAACCGTGGTTGAAGTTTCAAGCTGGTGTCGCTGAACCAGGACATCGGAGAGATATCGGCCCCCGCTGGGCCCCGACGAAGGAGCAGAGTTGACCACGTACACGCTTCCCGACCTCCCCTACGACTACAGCGCGCTCGCGCCGAGTATCGCCGGCGAGATCATGGAGCTGCACCACGACAAGCACCACGCGACCTACGTGAAGGGTCTGAACGACACCCTGGACAAGCTGGCCGAGGCCCGCGACAAGGGTGACTTCGGCTCGATCGTCGGGCTGGAGAAGACGCTGGCCTTCAACCTCGGCGGGCACGTCAACCACTCCATCTTCTGGAAGAACCTGTCCCCGGACGGCGGCGACAAGCCGGACGGCGAGCTGGGCGCGGCGATCGACGAGTTCTTCGGGTCGTTCGACTCCTTCCAGGCGAACTTCACCGCGAGCGCGACCACCATCCAGGGCTCCGGCTGGGCGATCCTCGGCTGGGACGCGCTGGGCGGCCAGCTGCTGATCCACCAGCTGTACGACCAGCAGGGCAACCTGCCGGCCGGGCAGATCCCGATCGCGATGCTGGACATGTGGGAGCACGCGTTCTACCTGCAGTACAAGAACGTGAAGCCCGACTACGTCAAGGCGTGGTGGAACGTCGTCAACTGGGCCGACGCGCAGGCCCGCTTCGACGCGGCCCGCTCCGGTGCCGCGGCGCTCATCACCGGCGCCTGAAGCAGCACGTAGTACGACGAAGGGCGCCCGGCTCCGGCCGAGCGCCCTTCGCAGTTGTCAGCCACAGAAATCCGCGATCACCGGAGCGATCGCCGACGCCTTGATCACGTGGTTCTGACCCGGTACCTCGGAGTGCTCGGCGTCCGGGACTGCGTCCGCGAGCGCCCGCGTCGACGCCTTCATCCAGGCGGGGCTCTTGCCGCCGCTCACCACCAGCACGGGCTGGTCGATCGACGCCCACTGCGCCGCGTCCATCGGCTCGCCGAAACAGTTCTCGCCGACCACCTGCGCGTCGTACGGCAGCGTGTGCGCGATCGCCCGCATGTTCTTCCAGGCCGGCATCAGCTTCATCATCGTGACCAGGATCCCGGGCAGCCCGATGCCCTTGGTGAAGAAGTACTTGATCGCGTCGTCCGGCCCGAGCGCGGTCAGGTCCGCGACCCACGTGCGCGGGATCTGCTTGCGGCTGCCGTCGACGACGTACGGCGGCTCGAAGGCGACCAGCTTCTCGACCGGCAGCCCGGCCGCGGTGGCCCGGAGCGCGAGCGCCGCGCCGGACGACGAGCCGTACACGTACGCCGACCCGCCGGCCGCCTCGATCACCGCGGCCAGGTCCTCGATCTCGCGGTCCACGGCGTACTCGCCGCTGTCCCCGGAGTCGCCGCGCCCGCGCCGGTCGTAGTTGTAGACCGTGAACCGGTCCGCGAGCGCCTCGGCGAGGTCGGGCATCGGACCCTGCGCACGCGAGCAGAGCGCGCCGTCGACGAGAACCAGTGCAGGCCCGCTGCCGCGCCGGTCGTAGGCGATGGTGGTGCCGTCTTTCGAGACAACGGTTTCCATGGTGGGTTCCTCCTGGGTGAGTAGGTCTTCACCCCTGCGTCGAGGGTTCGCGGACCGGATCGACACCGTGTGACCTAGATCACTCCGAACAGGTCGCCGCTCGTTCCAGGAGGAGTTTGCGTTCGCGTTCGTTGCGGGTGAGGGCGGCGGGCCTTCTCGAACTCGGTGCGGGCCTCGTCGAGGCGGCCGAGCTTGAACAGCAGGTCACCGCGGACGCTCGGCAGCAGGTGGTAGTCCTTCAGCGACGGGTCGTCGGCGAGCAGGTCGACCGCCTGGAGTCCGCGTTCCGGGCCGAACGCCATCGAGATCGCGACCGCCTGGTTGAGCTCGATCACCGGAGACGGCGTGACCTGTGCGAGGACGGCGTACAGGCCGGCGATCCGGGCCCAGTCGGTGTCGTCGGGGTCGGCGGCGCGGGCGTGGCAGGCGGCGATCGCAGCCTGCAGGAGGTACGGGCCGGGTGGGGTCTCCAGGGCCCACGCGCGGTCGATGCCCTCGAGGCCACGGCGGATCAGCAGGCGGTCCCACCGGCGGCGATCCTGCTCGAGCAGCAGCACCGGCTCGCCGTCCGGGCCGGTACGGGCGTTCGCGCGGGAGGACTGCAGCTCCATCAGGGCGAGCAGGCCGAGTACTTCGGGTTCGGTCGGCATCAGCTCGACGAGCAGCCGGCCGAGGCGCATCGCCTCGTTGCACAGCGCCGGGCGCATCCAGTCGTCGCCGGTGGTGGCGGAGTACCCCTCGTTGTAGACGAGGTACACGACCTCGAGGACGGACTGCAGCCGGGCGAGCAGTTCCGGGCCGGACGGCACCTCGAACTCGACGCCGGCCTTCGCCAGGTTGCGCTTGGCCCGCACGATCCGCTGCGCGATCGTCGCCTCCGGGGCGAGGAACGCGCGGGCGATCTCGTCGGTCTTCAGGCCGCCGAGCAGCTTGAGCGTCAGCGACACCCGGGCGTCCATGGTCAGCACCGGGTGGCAGGCGGTGAACACCAGCCGGAGCAGGTCGTCCTCGATGTGGTCCTCGAGGATCGCCTCCACCCTGTCTTCTACGCTGTCCTCGACGCTCTCGCCGCCGATCTCCAGCTCGTGGCCCAGCTCGGCGAGCTTGCGCTGGTACGTCTCCTTGCGCCGGATCAGGTCGATCGCCCGGCGCTTCGCGATCGCCATCAGCCAGGCGCCCGGATTCTTCGGTACGCCGGACTCCGGCCACTGCTCCAGCGCCGCCACCAGCGCGTCCTGCGCGAGTTCCTCGGCCAGCCCGACGTCCCGGACGATCCGCGCGACCCCCGCGACAATCCGCGCCGACTCGATCCGCCAGACCGCGTCGACCGCCCCCTGCGCCTCAGCTACCGTCACCCCGCCGATAGTAGACACTGCCGAAGTGGACCCGCTGCACACCGCACTGACCCCGCTAGCCCGAGACCTCCGAACCACCGACGGAACCCCCCTGCGCCTGCTGGACAAGCCGGCGTACGACGGTCCGGCGTACTTTCAGGGGTTCACCTCTCCCATTGCCCGTTCACCAAGGGTGTGCAGGGGGTGAAGGGGCAATGCGAGAGGTGAACCCCTGAACTTGCGGTCGGTGTGGCGCACCCCGGTTGCCGTGGACGGCCGACCGTCCACGGATCTGAGCTGAGCGCCTGTAACTGTCGGAGCGTGCGCGGGTTCCGGAGCGGCCGCAGTTGCCCGAGGGAGGTGGCTTCACCGGATCGCGCGCGGCGGTGCCGTGGCAGCACATCCCGGCGCCCGGCGCCCGCCAACCCGTCGGCCCGGACCAGCTGCAGGAGCTCGGCCCGCGTCCTGAGCCGAAGGAGCTCGGCCAGGTCCGACAGCATCAAGCACACCTCACCTCCCGGTCGCAGGTGCTCACGGTCCGTACGTAGGAATTCGCGGAGCATGCGGCTGCCCTCGTCGTACACCGCCTGGTCGAGGAGCGTGAGGGGCTTCGCGGGGATCCACGGCGGGTTGCACACGATCAGGTCCGCCGTACCCGGCGGGAACAGATCGGTCTGCACGACTTCGGCGTCTCCTGCGAGGTGTTGCAGGTTCGCGCGGGTGGAGGCGGCTGGGTGGCAGCGAGGTCGGCGTACTCGGATCTGGTTGGTGCGAAGACGCCGTACTGCGGGGCACCCGGGGAGCGGACGACGGGACTAGCGAACTGCCGCCGCATGTCTGGGCGAGGTCACCGGATGAGGGTAGACCCCTAGGCGTGAAGGGTTGTGCGGAGCGTGTGGAGGTTGCCGATTGACGGGTGTTTTCGGCCGAGGGGACCTGCTGCCATGCCGCGCAGGAGGTTGAGGGTTACGGTGCGGGCGAACGCCACGGTGGCCGATGGCGGGCCGGCGAGGCTGGAGATCCAGTTCATCGATCCGGTGTTGAAGACTGCGGCTCCGGAGTGGACCGTGTAGTACGCCGCGTCCGTGTAGACAGGCCTGGTTCCGCACCTCACAGGCGAGTGCGCCACCACTTCGAGATTGGCCGGTGTGCCCGGGATCGAATAGGCACGGTCGACCTCGGCGCTTGCCAGTCCGGGGTACGACGACCCGTTGACGGCGTGTGTTCCGGCGAAGAGGAAGAACTTCGGCTCGTGGACGACGAACGAGCCGCTGCGGGAGTAGCAGACGTAGAGCATGCCGTTCAGGGAGTTCTCCGGATTCGGGTACGGCTTGCTCATCCACCTGACCGTGGTGCTCCGCCGGTTCCGCACCGGATCCAGGGTCGCGTCCTTGTAGCAGATGATGATGCGGTCCGGGCCGAGGCGGCCGGGGGCGTAGCGCACTCGCCAGTAGACCGAGTTCCCGCCGAGGAACCCCAGATTCGTCCCCACGTCGCGCGCGTGCGTGACGGCGGCGCGCATCGGCAGGCTCCAGTACTCGTCGTGCCCGAGCGACAGGAACCCCCGGGCGCCGCTCAGCGCGGTCCGGTCGGTGTCCAGGTCGGTGCTGGTCAGATAGGCCAGATGTACGCCGCTCCGGTCGGCCAGCTGGAGCAGCGGCAACTCGAACCGGAACAGCAGCGGCGCACCGTTGCCTTCGTACGGGCGATCGAAGCTGACCCGGTGCGAACGGCTGGCGTACGACATGTCCGGGCCGTGGTAAAGCGAGTAGCCGCCCCAGGCGTTGTAGGCCTGGTAGGTGTTGACGGCGTTCACGATGACCACCGCGCCACGGACCGAGTTCGAGCGGACCGTGATCGGGACGTACTTCTCCTTGCCGTTCGCCGCGGTGAGCAACAACAGGTAGGTGCCGGTCGTCCATCCGGTCGTCGGGACGGTCAGCGAGGGCTTCCAGTTCGTGCTGACCATGCCGTCCGGCGCGACGACCGGCGCCGGTTGCGGCACCCCGGGGACGGAGGCCGAGGTCCAGACCAGCCGCGCGCCGGCGCCGCCGTACCAGCCGATGCGGAAGGCGCGGACGGTGAACGCGCCGTCGGTCGAGGTCACGTACAGCCGGAACGGCTGACCGCTGCGGACACTCGTCCGGTCGGTGTAGCCGGCGAGCTCCATCGGCCCGGCGAGCCGGGCCGGGGCTATCTGCCATTGCTTCGAGGTCGACGTCCCGATCCCGACTTTCTGCCCGGTGCCCGGCGAACCCAGCGGGGTCGGAACGGCTGGTGTACTTCGCACAGCCCGAGCGGGCGAGCCGGAGCAGCCCGCGACTGCGAGCAAGGTCACCGTCAACCACAAGATCCAACGTTGCATCGTGTCCCCCTGCACGCAGGGAAGCAGCCCGATGCTTGGTAAACGCTGAGAGCCGCGACCAGCAGGCTGCCGGGAGAAGCCCTCTAATAGACTTCGTGACCGGAAACCCCCACACGATGGCATGAGGTTTGCTGTGCTCACCATGCAGGACGCGCTGCTCGCGCTGACGAAGTACTGGACCGACCGGGGCTGCATGGTCGTTCAGCCGTTCAACACCGAGGTCGGTGCCGGAACGCTGAACCCGGCGACCATCCTGCGGGTGCTCGGTCCCGAGCCGTGGCGGGTGGCGTACGTCGAGCCGAGTGTCCGGCCGGACGACAGCCGGTACGGCGAGAACCCGAACCGCCTGCAGACCCACACCCAGTTCCAGGTGGTGCTGAAGCCGGACCCGGGCAACCCGCAGGAGCTGTTCCTGGACAGCCTCGAGGCGCTCGGGATCGACATCGACGCGCACGACGTCCGGTTCGTCGAGGACAACTGGGCGAACCCGGCGACCGGCTCCTGGGGGCTCGGCTGGGAGGTCTGGCTGGACGGCCTGGAGATCACCCAGTTCACGTACTTCCAGCAGGCCGGCGGGATGACGCTTGACCCGGTGTCGGTGGAGATCACCTACGGCATCGAGCGGATCATGATGGCGCTGCAGGGCGTCTCGCACTTCAAGGACATCGCCTACGCGCCCGGCATCTCGTACGGCGAGGCGTTCGGCCAGGCGGAGTACGAGATGAGCCGGTACTACCTCGACGACGCGGACGTGGAGTCGCAGAAGAGGCTGTTCGAGGAGTACGCGAACGAGGCCCGCCGGATGATCGACGACCGGCTCCCGGTGCCCGCGCACATCCAGGTACTGCGGTGTTCGCACACGTTCAACGTCCTCGACGCCCGCGGTGCCGTCAGTACGACGGAACGTGCGAAGGCGTTCGGCCGGATGCGGACGCTGGCGCGCGAGGTGTCGCGGCTGTGGGCGGAGCGGCGCGAGGAGCTGGAGTACCCGCTCGGACTCGCCGAACTTCCGGCCGCGGCGGCCGAACCGACGGAGTTCCCCAGGATCAGCGGTACCCGGCAGCTGACCTTCGAGATCGGCACCGAGGAGATGCCGCCGTCCGAGGTCACCAAGACCGCCGCGGCGGTGCAGGCCGCGCTGGAGGAGAAGCTGGCCGCGACGCGGCTCGAGCACGGCAGGATCACGACGTACGCGACCCCGCGCCGGGTCGTCGCGTTCGTCGCGTCGGTGCACGCCGGTGAGCCGGACGCGGAGCGGGTGGTGCGGGGTCCGCGGAAGTCGGCCGCGTACGACGCCGACGGCAACCTGACGAAGGCCGCCGCCGGGTTCGCCCGCGGCCAGAAGGTCGACGAGAGCGAGCTGCACGACCTGGACGTCGACGGTGTCGAGTACGTCGCGGTCACGAAGCCGGACCCGGGTCGTGGTGCGGCCGAGGTGCTGAGCGGCGTACTGAGCGAAATCGTCGCCGGCCTGCGCTCCGACAAGAACATGCGCTGGAACGACGCCAAGCTGTCGTTCACCCGCCCGATCCGCTGGCTGGTCGCGTTGCTCGGCGACGAGGTCGTCCCGGTCTCCGTGTCGAGCCTGGCCGCCGGCCGGACGACGCGGGTGCATCGGACCGCCGCGCAGCCGAAGGTCGAGATCGCGTCCGCCGAGGGGTACCTGGACCTGCTCCGGATCCACGGCATCGAGGCCGACCCGGCCCGGCGCCGGGCGACCGTCGTCGAGGCGGCCGCCGACCTGTCCGCGAAGGTGCAGGGCACGGTGGACGTCGAGGGTGAGGCCGCGCTGGTCGACCAGATCGTCAACCTGATCGAGGAACCGGCCCCGATCCTCGGCGGGTTCGCGCCGGAGTACCTGGACCTGCCGAGCGAGATCCTGACCACCGTGATGCGCAAGCACCAGCGCTACCTGCCGGTCCGCGACCATGACGGCAAGCTGCTTCCGCATTTCGTTGCCGTGGCCAACGGTTCGGTGGACGAGGACCTGGTGCGGGCCGGGAACGAGGCGGTACTGCGGGCCCGCTACGAGGACGCCGCGTTCTTCTGGCGGGCCGACCTCGACACGCCGCTGGAGTCGATGAAGGCCGAGCTGGAGAAGCTGGCCTTCGAGGAGCGGCTCGGTTCGATGGCCGACCGGGCGGGCCGGATCGGGCGGATCGCTGTCAAGCTCGCCGAAACGGTCGACGTCGACGGTGACGACCTCACCACGCTGAAGCGGGCGGCCGAGCTGGCGAAGTTCGACCTCGGTTCGCAGATGGTCGTCGAGCTGACCAGTCTGGCCGGCACGATGGCCCGCGAGTACGCCAAGCGTGCGGGCGAGACCGAGGCGGTCGCGCAGGCGCTGTTCGACATGGAGCTGCCGCGGTCGGCCGGTGACCCGGTCCCGTCGACGACTCCTGGTGCGCTGCTCGCGCTGGCGGACCGCTTCGACCTGCTCGCCGGGCTGTTCGGCGTCGGCGCGAAGCCGACCGGCAGCTCGGACCCGTTCGCGCTGCGGCGTGCGGCCGCGGGGGTGGTCGCGATCCTGCGCGAGCACCCGGAGCTGCGGGCGATCACGCTTCCGATCGGGCTGCAGGCGGCCGCGGACGAGATCGGTGCCCAGGGCATCGACGTACCGGCGGAGTCCCTGGACGAGGTCGCCGAGTTCACCGTACGGCGGTACGAGCAGCAGCTGCTCGACCGCGGCGACGACCACCTGCAGGTGGCTGCGGTGTTGCCGCTGGCAACTGCTCCGGCGGCCGCGGACGAGACCCTGAAGTCCCTGCAGGACCTGGTCGGCAACAGCGACTTCGCCGACCTGGTCGCGGTCCTTCAGCGGGTCCGGCGGATCGTCCCCGAAGGTACCGCGGCGGAGTACGACTCGACCAAGCTCACCGAGCCGGCCGAGGTCGCCCTGCACGAGGCCGTCCAGAAGATCGGCCAGGCGCCGAGCGCCCTGTCCGACTTCGTCGCAGCCACGTCCGTCCTGGTCGACCCGGTGAACGCCTTCTTCGACGACATCCTCGTGATGGCGAAGGAGCCGGACCTCCGCGCCGCCCGCCTCGGCCTGCTGGCGACGATCAGCAAACTCGCCGCCCCGGTCCTCGACTGGCAAGCCCTCGGCACCAGCCTGAGCCCGGCGGAGTGAGCGCCCGATGAGCGCCCACCCGGCGCGCAGGAGCGCCGCGTGGGTCCGCAGGAGCGTCGCGTGAGCACCGTGCGGCCGGAGGAGATCGCGGAGCAGGCGGAGCGGGTAGCGCCCCGCCTGCTCGAGCACCTGCCGCCGACGGCGTTCGTGCGGTACGACGCGTTCAGCGAGGAGCTCGGCGCCGACGTGCTCGTCAAGTGCGAGCACCAGCAGCGCACGGGTTCGTTCAAGGCCCGCGGCGCGATGGCGAAAATCCTGACGCTCTCCGACGAGCAGCGCGCGGCAGGTGTGGTCACCGCGTCCACCGGCAACCACGGGCTCGGTGTCGGCAACGCGCTGGCGACGCTCGGCGGCCACGGCATCGTGTATCTGCCGGAGAACGCCGCGCCGGGGAAGGTCGCCGCGCTCCGCCGGCTAGGTCTCGAACTGCGGGCCGAGGGCAACGACACCGGCGTACTGGAGCTGAAGGCCCGCGCGTACGCCGCCGAGCACGGGCTGACCTACGTCCCGCCGTACAACGACCCGGAGATCATCGCCGGGCAGGGCACCGTCGGTGTCGAGATCGTCGAGCAGCTCGCCGGTGCACCGCTCGACGCGGTCGTGGTCGCGGTCGGTGGCGGGGGACTGGTCAGCGGTGTCGCCGCCGTACTGCGGAAACACCTGCCCGGGATCACCGTGTACGGCGCGCAACCGGCCGTCGACGATGCGATGGCGGCGTCCGTGCGGGCCGGCGAGATCGTGCAGATCGACGCCGGACAGACCTTGTCGGACGGTACGGCGGGCAGCGTCGAGCCCGGGAGCATCACGTTCGAGCTGTGCCGGGACCTGGTCGACGACTGGGTGCTCGTGCCCGAGGACGCGATCCGGGACGCGTTGCGGCTGGTGATCGACACCGAGCACCAGTTGATCGAGGGCGCGGCGGCGCTCGCGTTCGCGGCCGCGCGCGAACGGCGTACCGAACTCGCCGGGAAGCGGGTGGCGGTGGTGTCCTGCGGCGGCAACATGTCGTCCTCGACCTTGGTGCGCGCACTTGCGTGAGCTCGTCGTCCTCGGCACCGGCAGTCAGGTGCCGTCGCGGGAGCGGACGCAGAACGGGTACTTTCTGCGGTGGGACGACGAGGGGTTCCTGTTCGATCCGGGGGAGGGCACGCAGCGGCAGATGATCTTTGCCGGGCTCTCGGCCGGGGCGATCACGCGGTTGTGTGTGACGCATTTCCACGGGGATCACTGCCTCGGGGTGCCAGGAGTGGTGCAGCGGTTGTCGCTGGACGGGGTGCCGCATCCGGTCCGGGCGCACTATCCGGCGTCGGGGCAGGCGTACTTCGACCGGTTGCGGAACGCCGCGTCGTTCTTCGAGCGGGCCGAGCTGGTCGAGGAGCCGGTGGAGGAGGACGGGCTGCTGTCGGTGGGGTCGTTCGGGCAGTTGTGGGCGCGGCGGCTGGAGCATTCGATCGAGTCGTTCGGGTACCAGCTGGTCGAGCCGGACGGGCGGCGGATGCTGCCGTCCAAGCTCGCGGAGTACGGCGTGACGGGACCTGCCGTCGGGCGGCTCCAACGGGCCGGTTCGATCGAGGTGGACGGCCGGATCGTGCGAGTGGAGGACGTCAGCGAGGTACGGCGCGGGCAGCGGTTCGCGTTCGTGATGGACACGCGGTTGTGCGAGAACGTGCTGCGGCTGGCCGCGGACGCCGACCTGCTGGTGATCGAGTCGACGTACCTGTCGGCGGAAGCGGAGCTGGCGCGCCGGTTCGGGCATCTGACCGCGCGGCAGGCGGCGCGGGTCGCGGCCGAGTCCGGCGTACGGAAGCTGGTCCTGACGCACTTCTCCCAGCGGTACCTGGAGCCCGAGCGGTTCCACGAGGAGGCGGCGAAGGAGTTCTCCGGCGAGGTCGTGGTGGCGTCGGATCTCAGCAGAATCTCAGTTCCAACCCGTCGCTAGCGAACAGTTAGTAACGGGTGGGCGAACAAGCCTGAACCCTTGCGGCGGCATCATCGGTCAGCATTAGCATTGCCCGCGAATGCAACGCCGATCCCCCAGGAGCAACCTCTCGTGCGCACTCCCCGTCCAGTTCCGGCGGCTGTGGCGCTGGTTGTTCTGGGAGCGGCGGCAGGCGTGACGGTATGGCGGCCCTGGGAAGGGGCGGCCGATGCGACCGGTGGGCCGAGTGGGATCAGCGTGTCGCGGAGCCAGTGCGGGCAGGGCTGGTCGGATGCGCGGACCGGGCGGCAGAAGGTCACGGTGCGCAACACCGGGGACGCGCCGGCGGAGGTGGACCTCGTCGAGGTCGGCAGCGGCAAGGTGTACGGCGAGGTCGAGGGGCTCGGGCCGAACACGAGCGCGCAGCTGGACGTGCAGCTCGGTGCCGGGAAGTACGCGATCCGCTGCCTGATCGAGGACACCGACCCGATCACCGGCCCGGCCGTCACGGTCACCGGCGACGGGCAGGGCGGACCGGGCGTGGTGCCGGTGACCAAGAACGACATGCTCCCGCTGGTGAAGAAGTACGAGGCCGGCGTCGCGCGCGGTGTCGCGGACCTGGTGACGAAGACGGACAAGCTGCGCGCCGACGTGGACGCCGGCCACCTGGACGCGGCCCGTACCGACTGGCTGGCCGCGCACCTGGCGTACAACTCGCTCGGGGCGGCGTACGGCGCGTTCGGGGACTTCGCCGGCAAGATCGACGGCTCCGGCGCCGGGTTCCACCCGCTGGAGAAAGGCCTGTGGCACAACGCATCCGCCGCGGCCCTGAAACCGATCGCGGACCAGCTGGCCGTCGACGTGCACGGCGTACAGAAGGACCTGCCGAACGAGCAGGTCGATCCGAACGACCTCGGCCTGCGCGCCCACGAGATCATGGAGAACGCGCTCCAGTTCGAGCTCACCGGCGAGAACGACCAGGGCAGCGGTACGTCGCTGAACACCGCGCTGGCCAACCTGAACGGTACGGCGACCGTGCTGGCCGTCCTCGACCCGGTCCTCAAACCCCGGTACGCCGACCTGCCGCAGGTGCAGAAGTGGGAGACCCGCGTGCGCGTGCTCCTGACCGCGCACCAGAACACGCCCGTCGACAAGCTGGACCACACGACACGGCAACAGCTCAACGGCGCGGTCGGCGAACTCCTGGAGAAGCTGGCCCCGGTAGCCGCAATCTGCGACGTCCGGAGGGTTTCATGAGTGACGTCGGCCGCCGGTCGTTCCTCCGGGGTGCACTTGCCGGCGCGGGCGCTGCGGCGGTAGCGGGTGCCGGTGCGGTGGCGGCCGACGGGCTGACCGGGGTTGCCGCGAACGCCGACGCGGCGACGCCGACGGCCGTGCCGTTTCACGGCGTACATCAGGCGGGCATCGTGACGCCGCAGCAGAAGAGGGCGGTCTTCGCGTCGTTCGACGTGATCGCCGCGGACAAGGGCGAGCTGACCGACCTGTTCAAGACGCTGACCGAGCGGGCGCGGCTGCTCACCACGGGCGGTTCGCTGCCGCCGCTGGGTATCACCGCTCCGCCGGCCGACTCAGGCGTACTCGGGCCGGACATGCCGGGCGACGACCTGACGGTCACCGTCGGCGTGGGCGCCTCACTGTTCGACGCGCGGTACGGCCTCAAGAACCTGAAGCCGGCGAAGCTCACGGCGATGAAGGAGTTCCCGAACGACAGCCTCGACGAGGCCTTGTGTCACGGGGATCTGAGCCTGCAACTGTGCGCGTCCGACACCGACATCGTGCTGCACGCGCTGCGCGACATCGCCCGGCACACCCGCGGTGCGATGCAACTGCGCTGGCGGGTCGACGGGTTCCAGAGCCCGCCGCGGCCGGCCGGTGCGCCGCGCAACCTGATGGGCTTCAAGGACGGCATCGTCAAGCCGGCGGCCGGCGACCAGGACAAGCTCGTGTGGGTCGGTCAGGGGAACGGCGAACCGGCCTGGACCGAGGGCGGCAGCTACCAGGTACTGCGCCAGATCCGGATGCTCGTCGAGTTCTGGGACCGGGTGTCGCTCGGCGAGCAGGAGAACATGTTCGGCCGCCGCCGGGACACCGGTGCGCCGCTGGACGGCAACAGCGAGACCGACGTACCGAACTACGCGGCTGACCCGACCGGCGGGGCGATCCCGCTGACCAGCCACATCCGCAAGGCGAACCCGCGGACCCCGGCGACGGCGGCCAGCCAGTTCCTGCGGCGGGGCTACAACTACGACAAGGGCACCGACGCCGTCGGTGACCTGGACCTGGGGCTGCTGTTCTGCGCTTATCAGCAGGACATCGCCCGGCAGTTCGAGGCTGTCCAGACCCGGCTGACCGACGAGCCGCTCGTCGACTACATCCGGCCGGTCGGTGGCGGCTATTTCTTCACGCTTCCCGGTGTACGGGACGGCAACGACCACTTCGGGCGGTCGTTGCTCGCATGAGGTATTCATCAGGAGGAGAAGGCATGCGCGCAAGACTCCCTGTCGCCGCCACGGCCGTTGCGGCCGCGACGGGCTTGTTGCTGGCCGCCTGTGGCGCGCCCGGCGGCACCCAGCAGGTGACCAACGCAGGCGCGGCGTTCACGGCGGCGGACGCCGCGTCGTACCACCCGGCGGGGACGACCACGCCGATCAAGCACGTGGTGGTGATCTTCGGCGAGAACATCTCGTTCGACCACTACTTCGGCACCTACCCGAAGGCGGCCAACACCGACGGTACGCCGTTCACGGCCGCCCGGCACACGCCCAAGGTCGATGGCCTGACCAACAAGCTGCTGACGAACAACCCGAACGCGTACAACCCGAAGCGGCTCGCGTCGTCGCAGGCGCTGACCTGCGACCAGAACCACGGCTACTCCGCGGAGCAGAAGGCCGTCAACGGCGGCAAGGCCGACAAGTTCGTCGAGTTCACCGAGACGTCCAAGTGCACCGGTCAGCCCGTCCTGTTCGGCGAGCCGGGCCTGGTGATGGACTACTACGACGGCAACACCGTCACCGCGATGTGGAACTACGCGCAGCACTACTCGATGAGCGACAACTCGTTCAACACCGTGTACGGCCCGTCCACCCCGGGCGCGCTGAACCTGATCTCCGGCCAGACCCACGGCGGCCAGGCGTACGACCCGAAGACGGGTCAGCCGACCACCGACGCGTACGCCGTACAGTCGCCGGACAAGAACGGCATCGGGACGATCACCAACGACCCCGACCCGTACTACGACGACTGCTCGAACAACAACGGCAAGGCCTCGAACAACCTGGCCGTGATGCACGGGCAGAACGTCGGTGACCTGCTGAACAAGCAGAACGTCACCTGGGGCTGGTTCCAGGGCGGCTTCAAGCCGACCGGTGCGGCGAACGGCAAGGCCGTCTGCGGCGCGTCGCACGCCAACATCGGCGGCAACACGGCGAACGACTACAGCCCGCACCACTCGCCGTTCCAGTACTACAAGTCGACGTCGAACCCGAAGCACCTGGCGCCGTCGTCGGTGGCCGCGATCGGTCACACCGACCAGGCCAACCACCAGTACGACACGTCGGACTTCGACGCGGCGCTGGCGGCGAACAACCTGCCGGCGGTCAGCTTCCTGAAGGCCGGCGAGTACCAGGACGGCCACGCCGGGTACTCCGACCCGCTGGACGAGCAGGCGTTCGTCGTCAAGGAGATCAACGCGCTGCAGAAGTCGCCGGAGTGGAAGTCCACCGCGATCGTCCTGGCCTACGACGACTCCGACGGCTGGTACGACCACGTCACGCCGCCGAGCGTCAACGGCTCGAACGACGCGGCGCTCGACCAGGCGGCGCTGTGCGGCAAGAAGCACGTCGCCGGCGGGTACGCCGACCGCTGCGGCTACGGTCCGCGGCTGCCGCTGCTGGTGGTCTCGCCGTACGCGAAGACCAACCACGTCGACCACTCGCTGACCGACCAGTCCTCGATCCTGAAGTTCATCGAGGACAACTGGCGGACCGGCCGGATCGGCGACCACTCGTTCGACCAGCGGGCCGGCAGCCTGAACAGCATGTTCAACTGGTGGTCGCGCCCGAACACCAAACAGCTGATCCTCGACCCGAAGACCGGGGCCGTCGTCAGCTGATCGTCCTACCGAATGCCCTGGTCGGCGAGGAAGTCGTCGATCAGGGCATTCACCTGTTCCGGGGACTCCAGCGCCGCCAGGTGGGCGGACTGCTCGAGTACGACGAAACGTGCGCCGGGGATGGAATCCGCCATCTCCTCGGTCTCGGCGACCGGGAACGTCTTGTCCTCGGCACCCGCGACGACCAGAACCGGCGTCCGGATCCGGCCGAAGAGCGCGCGCTGGTCGGGGCGGTTCGGGACCACGCTGGTGACCGCGTGCATTCCGGAGCGGACGTTCACCTTGCCGGTCAGTTCGTTGACCTTGGCAACGACCTCGGGTTTGTCGCGTTTCGCCGTCGGGCCGAGGAACGCGTCCCGGACCGGGCCTTTCAGCGGTCCGCGGATGCCGCCCAGTAGCTGCGCGGTCCTGGTGAGTACGCCGTACTCGAAGCGCTGCCGTCTTTTCGCCGGCGAGGCGGTGGCGTTCATCAGGACGGCGATGCCGGTCCGGTCCGGGTGCAGGGCGGCGAACGTGCCGCCGATCATCCCGCCCCAGCTGTTGCCGACCAGATGTAGTTTGTCGACCTTCAGATTGTCGGCAATCGACACTACGACGTCGGCGCACTGCGCGAAGTTGAACGGCTGCGTGAGCAGCTCGCTGCCGCCGTGCCCGGGCGGGTCGACCAGGACCACCTGGAAGCGGGCCGCGAAATGCGCGGCCTGGGCCGACCAGAGCGTGCCGTCCATGAGCAGGCTCGGCCAGAACAGCATCACCTGCCCCGACCCGTCGACGCGCAGACGGATCCGGCCCAGCACGGTCTCGACGTACCGATCCTGCATGCCTGAACGGTAACGGTCAGCGGGACGGAATCGCGGCTGCCAGGCGCGTCGTCAGCGCGCGGATCGCGTCGATCAGCTCCGGCGGGTCCTGGACCTCGAAGGGCAGACCGAGGATGCCGAGGTACAGCGCGATCTGGTCGAGCGAGTTCGCACCGGTCTCCACGAGCGTCGTCGAGTCGTCGATCGGGGTCACCGACGCGACGTTGGGCCCGTAGCGGTCGGCGACCTCCGCGGCGGAGGCGTGCACCAGGATCCGCGCGCGGTAGCGGTAGCCGCCGTACGCGACGCCGCGGTTCGTGGACGCCAGCTCGGGTACCTCGCGCGGCGTGAACCGCGGGCCGGTCGGGATCCGCGGCTCCAGCCGGTCGACGCGGAACGTGCGCCAGTCGTCGCGGTCGAGGTCCCACGCGACCAGGTACCACCGCCGCCCGGTGTGCACGAGCCGGTGCGGCTCGGTCGTCCGCGTGGTCGCCGTACCGTCGTGGTTGCGGTAGTCGAAGCGCAGCCGGTGATGGTCGCGGCAGGCGGCGGCGACGGCCAGCAGTACGTCGGGTTGGACGGACGGGCCGCCCGCGGGCGTGACGGTGACCTGCTGGAGCAGCTCGATGCGGTACCGCAGCCGGGACGGCAGGACCTGTTCGAGCTTGGTGAGTGCGCGTACCGACGCCTCCTCGGTGCCCGCGACGGTCCCGTTGGCCGCAGCGCGCAGGCCGACCGCGACGGCGACTGCTTCCTCGTCGTCGAGCAGCAGCGGCGGGAGCGCGGCACCGGCGCCCAGGCGGTAGCCGGCCACCCCCGGTACGGCGTCCACCGGGTAGCCGAGGTTGCGCAGCTTGTCGACGTCCCGCCGTACCGTCCGGACGCCGACCCCCAGCTCACCGGCCAGGGCGGTGCCGCTCCACTCCTTGGGTTGCTGCAGGAGGCTCAGCAGCCTGAGCAGTCGTGCGGACGTTTCGATCATTTCTTCAGTCTGGCAGGTAGCTAGGACCGAAGCTGTCCTAATCAGGTGTGAAACTGGAGCCATGATCAAGGAATTCAGCATCGACATCCCGCAGAGCACGCTCGACGACCTCGCCGCCAAGCTGGCGAGCACCCGCTTCCCCGCCGCGCTGCCGGGCGACGACTGGACCACCGGCGTCCCGGTGTCCTGGCTCTCGTCGCTCGCCGAGTACTGGCGCACCTCGTACGACTGGCGCGCGGCGGAGAAGGAGCTGAACGCGTACCCGCAGTTCACCACCGAGATCGACGGGCAGCGGATCCACTTCATCCACGTCCGCTCGGCGGAGCCGGACGCGCTGCCGCTGCTGCTCACGCACGGCTGGCCGGGGTCGATCGTCGAGTTCCTGGACCTGATCGGCCCGCTGACCGACCCGGTCGCTTTCGGTGGGCAGGCCGCGGACGCGTTCGACGTGGTGATCCCGGCGCTGCCCGGGTTCGGGTTCTCCGGGCCGACTTCGGACGACAACTGGACTTCTCTGCGGATCGGGCGGGCCTGGGCTTCGCTGATGAGCGAGCTCGGGTACGAGCGGTACGGCGTACAGGGTGGTGACCTCGGCGGGTCGGTGTCGCCCGAGGTGGGGCGGGTCGATCCTTCGCGG
The DNA here is from genome assembly GCF_017876295.1 of Kribbella aluminosa. Classification (NCBI taxonomy): domain Bacteria; kingdom Bacillati; phylum Actinomycetota; class Actinomycetes; order Propionibacteriales; family Kribbellaceae; genus Kribbella; species Kribbella aluminosa. The sequence goes on from NZ_JAGINT010000001.1 coordinate 1,079,711, forward strand.
GTCGTCGGCGTGCACACGAACGGCGGGACGAACCTGCCGCCGTTGCAGATCTCCGACGAGGAGCTGCAGACGCTGACCCCGCTGGAGCAGGACAAGATGGCGCGGATCGCGCAGTTCATGAACGACGAGTTCGGCTACATCTCGATCCAGTCGACCCGGCCGCAGACGCTCGCGTACGGGCTGGTGGACTCGCCGGTGGCGCAACTGGCCTGGATCATGGACAAGTTCAAGGCCTGGACGTGGCCGGCGGACTCCTTGCCGGAGGCAATCATCAGCAAGGACCGGCTGCTGACCAACGTGATGATGTACTGGCTGACCGGGACCGGCGGGACCGCGGCGTACGTCGGGTATGCGCAGCCGCGCTCGTGGGCGCCGCGGCCGAGCTCCGGCGTACCGACTGCTGTGCTCGCGACCGCGCACGACGTGGCGATCCGCCGGTACTGCGAGGCCTCGAACAACATCACCCGCTGGACGGACCTCGACCACGGCGGCCACTTCGCAGCGCTCGAGGTGCCGGACGTGCTGGTTGCCGACGTACGGGAGTTCTTCCGCGACCTGCGGTGAACCCGGGCCTTGCAGCGGATTCTCAGCTGATTCATTGGTTGGGCCGATGGAGTTCTCAGTCTGGCGCGGTCTACTCGTAACAGAGGGAATTGGGCCGAGGAGGGCGACAGCAATGAACGAGAGCGCTGGACCGGGACCGTACAACGGTGGGCAGGGGCCGTACGGCGGGCAGGGCCACGGCAACCAGCAGTATCCGCAGGAGCCGCAGCCGGCGCCGCAGTACCAGCAGGGCGTGCAAGGCCCGCAGTACCAGCAGTCGCAGCAGTACCAGCAGGCTCAGCAGCACCAAGCGGGGCCGTACGGGCCGCCGTGGCCGAACGGGCCGCAGTACCCGTTCGGTCCGCAGCAGCAGCCGCCGAAGAAGCACCGGCGCCGGCTGCTCGGTGCGGGGGCACTCGGGCTGGCCGCGGTACTCGTGGCCGGCTCGGTTGCCTGGGGCATCGACCACCGGGCGGACGCGAACGACACGCAGCTGTCGCAGAAGGCGTTCGACGCCTCGTCCGTCGCGGCCGGCGTGTCGCCGGGGCTGGTCGACGTGAACACCGTGCTCGGGTACCAGAACGCGCGGGCGGCCGGCACCGGGATCGTGCTCACGTCCGACGGTGAGGTGATCACCAACCACCACGTGGTCCAGGGCGCGACGTCGATCACGGTCACCGACATCGGCAACGGGAAGACGTACACCGCGAGTGTCGTCGGGTACGACGAGGCGCACGACATCGCCGTACTGAAGCTGAAGGACGCGTCCGGGCTGCAGACCGCGAAGACCGGGAACTCCGACCAGGTGAAGCTCGGCGACCAGGTGGTCGGCGTCGGGAACGCGGGCGGCACCGGCGGTACGCCGAGCTACGCGGCCGGGAAGGTGACCGGGCTGAACCAGGCGATCACCGCGACCGACGCGAACGGGCAGGACCCGGAGAACCTCACGAACCTGATCGAGACCGACGCGAACATCCAGGCCGGCGACTCCGGCGGCCCGCTGGTGAACGCGAGCGGCCAGGTGGTCGGCGTCGACGTGGCCGGCAACGGCGGCAGCAACGGCGGACAGGGGAGTCCCGGGCAGAGCTCGGCGTCCACCGCGCAGGCCGCGACCGCGACGCTGGCGGCGTGGGGCGGCGGGAACGGGTACGGCAATGGCTACGGCAACGGGAACGGTGACGGCACCGGCTTCCCATTCGGAAACGGCAACGGCTCCGGAAACGGCTCCGGGAACGGGAACGGGTACGGCTCGGGGAGCGGAAACGGCTCGGGCAACGGGTCCGGGAACGGCTCGGGCAACGGGTCCGGGAACGGCAACGGGAACGGAAACGGGTCCGGCAGCGGGTCGGGGACGACCACCGAGGGGTACGCGATCCCGATCAACCAGGCGCTCGACATCGCCAAGCAGATCGAGAACGGCAAATCCTCGACGTCGGTGCACATCGGCGACTCGGCGATGCTCGGTGTCTCGGTCGTGACCAGCACCGGTACCAGCGGCGCGGTCGTCGGCGACGTACTGGCGAACGGCCACGCGGACGAGGCCGGCATCACCGCCGGCGACGTGATCACCTCGTTCGCCGGTCACACCGTGACGTCGCCCGACACCCTCTCCACCCTCCTCAACCAGCAGCACCCCGGCGACAAGGTAGAGGTCGGCTGGACCGACCAAACCGGCCAACCCCACAAGGCCACCATCCAGCTGATCAACGGCCCGGTCCGCTAACCGGAGCACCCCCCTCGCTCCCCGGCGGACCGCCCCGATCGGACCCGCGCGCTCCCCCTCCCCCTCGGAGCGCCGGGTCCGATCACTTTGTCCCCGCCGAATCGTGGATTCCGGTCGTCGAATCGCCCCAAATCGCGCCAAAATCCACGACTCGGCAACCGGACCACGAGCCATTCACCACGACTCGGCGATCACCCGAGGAAGGCGAGGAAGCTCGGGTGGACAGGCGACCACCCGAGCCCACGAGCGCGGGCGTTACCCGCACCACGAGCCCACCCAGCACGGGCGTAGGCGGTGCTGGCCCCGAGGGTTTGCCCGGGGTGGGTGGTGGTGCCGAAGGCCTGCCCGGGGTGGGTGTGGGTGTTGGTGGTGCTGGGGGTCTGCCGGGGGTGGGTGGTGGTGCCGAACGTCTGCCCGGGGTGGGTGTTGGTGGGGGCGATGGCCTGCCTGGGGTGGGTGGGCTGGGGTGGGGGAGTGTTGAGTGACTTGGTGAAGATGGGGGACCAGGTGGAGGCGGGGACGGGATTGTCGTCGACGATGTTTACCGGGCCTGAGGGCCAGGTCAGGGCGGCTGTGGCGGCTTCGGCGGCGTCGTCGACGTGTAGGAAGCTGGTGATGTCCGGGCCCGTGGGGAGCCGGCTGTTCGCCATCAGCCCGCCTTTCGCGTACCAGGTTCCAGGCCCATAGAGCATCCCGTACCGGAGCACGACCCACTCGGGTGCCTCCGCCGTGATCGCCTCCAGCGTGGCAACCGCCTCGACCGTCGTACGTCGAGCCTCGTCCGCGGAGTGCAGGTCGAGCGGCGTGGACTCGTCGGCCGGTGCGGAGCCGGGCTCGTACGCCCACGCGATGCTCTGCGAGATCACCCGCCGTACGCCGGCCGCCAGCGCGGCATCCACCAGGTTGCGAGTCCCCTCCCGGCGGATCCGGTCGTTCGCGGCGAAGTCCCGCGCCCCCAGATCCGTCAACTGATGCATCACCACCTCCGGCCGCGCCACCGCAACCAGTCTGTGCAACTGTTCGCGGTCGTACACATCGCCGACGACGCGCGTCACGCTGCCGCCCGCCGAGCCCCCGACGGGTCCGGCCTCCCCGGGTCTGGCGCCCCCGGGTCTGGCGCCCCCGGGTCTGGCGCCCCTGGGTCCGCTGTCGTCGGGTCCGGCGTCCCCGGGGCCGGCGCCAGCGTCCGCGGGGGCCGCGGCCCGGCGGCTGAGAGTGGTGAGTTGGTGGCCCTCGGCAACGAGTAGCGGGCCGAGTCGGCGGCCGATCACCCCGGACGCGCCGGCGACGAAGATCCTCATAGCCACCACCGTAGGTAAGCGGCGGCCCGGCCTCCTGGTCCAATTGGTGAGCGGTTGTTCGGTCCATTTCCGGTCCGGTGAACAAGCGTTTACGATGCCTGAGTAAACAGCCGTTCACCCCTGTGAGGATCCGCGTGCCTGCCCGTCCCCGCCTGATCCTGTCCGCGCTCGCGTTCTGTGGCGTGCTGGTCTCGGTCAGTCAGACCATCGTCGTTCCACTGCTCCCCGCACTACCCGCGATCACCCACAGCCCGGCGTCCGACGTCAGCTGGCTGATCACCGTCACGCTGCTGACCGGCGCGGTCTTCACCCCGCTGCTCGGGCGGGCGGGCGACATGTACGGCAAACGGCGCGTGCTGCTGATCGCGCTGTCCTCGATGATCATCGGCTCGCTGCTCTGCGCGACCAGTTCGAACCTGACCGTGCTGATCGTCGGCCGCGCGTTCCAGGGCGCCGCGGTCGCCGTCGTACCGCTGGGGATCAGCATCCTCCGCGACGAACTCCCGCCGCGCCGGGTGATCCCGGCGATCGCGATCATGAGCTCGACACTCGGTATCGGCGCCGCGTTCGGCATCCCGGCCGCGACGCTCGTGGTCGAGTACGCGAACTGGCACACGATGTTCTGGATCAACCTCGGTCTCGGCGTGCTCGACATCGTCCTGGTGCTCCTGATCGTCCCGGAGTCGGCCGTCCGGAGCAGCGGGCGCTTCGACGTCCTCGGGGCGCTCGGGCTGAGTGTGTTCCTGGTATGTCTGTTGCTGGCGGTGTCGAAGAGCAGTTCGTGGAGTACGTCGACCCTCGTCGGTCTGTACTCCGTTGCGGTGTTGCTGGTGCCGCTCTGGAGCTGGCACGAGTTGCGCGCCAACAGCCCGCTCGTCGATCTGCGGGTGTCCGTGCGCCCTGCCGTGCTGTTCACGAACCTCAGTGCGTTGCTGATCGGGTTCGCGTTCTATGCCAACTCGCTGTCGACCGCGCAGTTGGTGCAGGAGCCGACGTGGACCGGCTACGGGTTGGGCGAATCCATCGTGGTCAGTGGGCTGTGCCTGCTGCCCGGCGGTGTTGCGATGGTGTTGTTGTCGCCCGTTTCCGCTCGGATCTCGACGGTGAAGGGGCCTCGGTTCACTCTCGGGATCGCGTCCGTGATCATGGCGGCGGGGTACCTGGTGCGGCTGTTCACCAGCGGCAGTGTCGCGGGGATCGTGGTCGGCGCGACCGTGGTCAGCGCGGGGACGGCCGTGGCGTACTCGGCACTTCCGGCGCTGATCATGCATGCTGTGCCGGTGACCGAAACCGCCGCGGCGAACGGCCTGAACACGCTGATGCGCACGATCGGGCAGGCGATCTGCAGCACGATCGTAGCGACCGTGCTGGCAGGAGTCACGATCTCCCAGGCGGGAAAGCTCGCGCCCGCGCTGTCGGCGTACCTGATCGTGTTCGTGATCGCCGGGATCGCGGCCGCGGTCGCCGCCGGGCTGGTGCTGCTGATCCCGGTACGTCGCCCCGCGCCGGCGTACGAGGTGACGACGCCGTGACCGATCCGGGCCGGACCGCGATCCTCCGGGCCGCCCGGAGGGCCTTCGCGCGGGAGTCGTACGACGCGGTCACGCTGCGCGGGGTCGCCGCCGACGCGGGGGTCAGCGCCGCCCTGATCGTCAAGCACTACGGCAGCAAGGAAGCGCTCTTCGAGAAGGTCGCCGACTTCAGTGAGGCGGCCCAACTGCTGCTCGCCGCCCCGAACGAGCGGCTCGGTGCGCACGCCGTCCGGACCCTGGTCGAGTACCGCCGGGACAACGACGCGGACCTGCTGGTCCGGGTGGTGTTCGCGGCCGGCAAGGGCGACGAGCGGGCGCAGATCCGCGAGCACTTCCGCGACCAGGTCACCCGTGCCTTCGCGGCCCGGCTGACCGGGCCGGACGCCGCATTGCGGGCCGCTCTGATCACCGGACAGCTGCTCGGTCTCGGCGCCGCGATCGCGATCGACAGGACCGGGCCGATCGCCGGAGCCGACCCGGAAACGGTAGTCGCGTTGTACGCTCCGGCCATCCAGGCGCTCATCCACTGATTGAACAGTCGTCCTACAATGTGGACGACGGGCTTGGCGCGAGGTGTGACGCCACTAACATGGAGCATCCAGGCCGAGAGGCGCTGCAACGGACCCAGGTCCGCCACGCTCGACCTGGTGCACCGACTGCAAGGGCGCCTCCGGAGAGTTCTTCTGGAGGGGTTGGCAGATGAGTGAAGGCGCGTTGCGCGAGCTGCTGGATCGGCGGATCGTCGTGCTCGACGGTGCCTGGGGCACGATGCTGCAGAACGCGAAGCTGACGCCCGCGGACTACCAGCCCGACCGCTACGCGGACGACACTCACGACGTCACCGGCGACCCGGACCTCGTCAACCTGACCCGGCCGGACGTGATCCTCGACGTCCACCGGCAGTACCTGGCGGCCGGCGCGGACGTCACCACCACGAACACGTTCACCGCGTCCCGGATCGGCCAGGCCGACTACGGCCTGCAGGAGCACGTGCGCGAGATGAACCTCGCCGGTGCCCGGCTCGCCCGGCAGGCGGCCGACGAGTTCGCCACCCCGGACAGCCCGAAGTTCGTGGCCGGCTCGATCGGCCCGCTGAACGTCACGCTGTCGCTGAGCCCGCGCGTCGAGGATCCGGCGTACCGTGCGGTGACCTTCGAACAGGTCAAGGCCACCTACGCCGAGCAGATCGCCGCGCTCGCCGAGGGTGGCGTCGACCTGCTGCTGATCGAGACGATCTTCGACACCCTGAACGCGAAGGCGGCCGTCGCCGCGGCCCGGGAGGTCGCGCCGCAGTTGCCGCTGTGGATCTCGGTGACGATCGTCGACCTGAGCGGTCGCACGCTGTCCGGCCAGACCGTCGAGGCGTTCTGGAGTTCGGTCGAGCACGCGAACCCGCTGGTCGTCGGCGTGAACTGTTCGCTCGGCGCCGCCGAGATGCGCCCGCACGTCGCCGACCTCGCCCGGTTCGCCGGTACGTACGTCGCCTCGCACCCGAACGCCGGCCTCCCGAACGCCTTCGGTGGGTACGACGAGACGCCCGCGGAGACGGCCGCGATGCTGGAGGAGTTCGCGCAGTCCGGGCTGGTGAACATCGTCGGCGGCTGCTGCGGTACGACGCCCGCGCACATCGAGCAGATCGCGCAGGCGGTCCAGAACCTGAAGCCGCGCACCGTCGTACCGACCGATCACACCTCCCGGTTCTCGGGCCTCGAGCCGTTCAGGATCGCGCCGGACACCGGGTTCGTGATGATCGGCGAGCGGACCAACGTCACCGGGTCGGCGAGGTTCCGGCGGCTGATCGAGGGCGACGACCACCAGGCCGCGGTCGACGTGGCGCTCGAGCAGGTGCGCGGCGGCGCGAACCTGCTGGACGTCAACATGGACGCCGACCTGCTGGACAGCGAGCAGGCGATGACCACGTTCCTGAACCTGATCGCGACCGAGCCCGAGGTGGCCCGGATCCCGATCATGATCGACAGCTCCAAGTGGTCGGTGCTGGAGACCGGGCTGAAACACGTGCAGGGCAAGGGCGTGGTGAACTCGATCAGCCTGAAGGAAGGCGAGGAACAGTTCCTCGAGCACGCGCGGACGATCCGTGACTACGGCGCCGGTGCGGTGGTGATGGCGTTCGACGAGCAGGGGCAGGCGGACACCGTCGACCGCAAGGTGCAGATCTGTGGTCGTGCGTACGACCTGCTGACCGGGATCGGCTTCCCGGCCGAGGACATCATCTTCGACCCGAACGTCCTCGCCGTCGCCACCGGCATGTCCGAGCACAACGGGTACGCGAAGAACTTCATCGACGCTTTGCCGTTGATCAAGGACCGGTGCCCCGGCGTCCACATCAGCGGCGGGATCTCGAACCTGTCGTTCTCGTTCCGCGGCAACGACATCGTCCGCGAGGCGATGCACTCGGCGTTCCTGTACCACGCGGGCAAGGTCGGCCTGGACATGGGAATCGTGAACGCCGGGCAGCTCGCGGTGTACGAGGACATCCCGAAGGACCTGCTGGAGCTGGTCGAGGACGTGATCTTCGACCGTCGCGACGACGCCACCGACCGGCTGGTCGCGTTCGCCGAGAACGTGAAGGGCAAGGGCAAGCAGCGCGAGCTCGACCTGACCTGGCGCGAGGGCTCGGTCGAGGAGCGGCTCTCGCACGCGCTCGTGCACGGCATCGTCGACTACATCGAGGCCGACACCGAGGAGGCGCGGCAGAAGTTGCCGCGGCCGCTGGAGGTGATCGAGGGGCCGTTGATGGACGGTATGAAGGTGGTCGGCGACCTGTTCGGGGCCGGCAAGATGTTCCTGCCGCAGGTGGTGAAGAGCGCGCGGGTGATGAAGCGCTCGGTCGCGTACCTCGAGCCGTTCATGGAGGAGGAGAAGGAGCAGGCGCGCCGCGAAGGCCGTGCGGAGCAGGTCCGCGGGCAGGGCAAGGTGGTGCTCGCGACCGTGAAGGGCGACGTCCACGACATCGGCAAGAACATCGTCGGCGTGGTGCTCGGCTGCAACAACTACGAGGTCATCGACCTCGGCGTCATGGTGCCGGCGGCAAGGATCCTGGACACCGCGGTCGCCGAAGGTGCGGACGCGGTCGGTCTGTCCGGGTTGATCACGCCGTCGCTGGACGAGATGGTGTCGGTGGCGTCCGAGATGCAGCGCCGCGGGCTGAAGCTGCCGTTGCTGATCGGCGGTGCGACCACGTCCAAGCAGCACACCGCGGTCCGGATCGCCCCGGCGTACGAGAACACCACCGTGCACGTGCTGGACGCGTCCCGGGTGGTGGGTGTGGTGTCAGACCTGCTCGACGACGACCGTGCCGAACAGCTTGCCAAGAGCAACAGTATCGAGCAGGACCGGCTCCGCGAGCAGTACGCGAACAAACAGCGCGCACCGATGCTGACGCTGAACGAGGCGCGCGCGAACCGCGAGCCGGTGGAGTACGGCGAGCTGCCGGTGCCGGCGTTCACCGGGCTCAAGCGTGTTTCACCAAGCATCGAGACACTGCGCGAGATGGTCGACTGGCAGTTCCTGTTCCTGGCCTGGGAGCTGAAGGGGAAGTACCCCGCGATCCTCGAGCACCCGGTCGCGCGGGAGCTGTTCGACGACGCGAACATCTTGCTGGACGAGATCATCGCCGACGGGTCGTTCACCGCCGAGGGGGCGTACGGGTTCTGGCCGGCGCACAGTTCCGGGGACGACATCCTGCTGGACGGGACGGAGGTGTCGTTCCCGATGCTTCGGCAGCAGACCGAGAAGCCGGCCGGCCGGCACAACCGCTGCCTCGCCGACTACATCGCACCGTCGGGTGACCATCTCGGCGGATTCGGCGTCGCGATCCACGGCGCCCAGAAGCTGGCGAAGTCGTACGAGGAACGCAACGACGACTACCGGGCGATCATGGTGAAGGCGCTCGCCGACCGGTTGGCGGAGGCGTTCGCGGAGTGGATCCACCTGGAGGCGCGGCGGGCCTGGTTCGAGCCCGACGTACAGCCGGTGCTGGCGGACCTGCACGCGGAGCGGTTCCGCGGCATCCGGCCGGCCCTCGGGTACCCGGCGAGCCCGGACCACACCGAGAAGAAGGAGTTGTTCGACCTGCTCGAGGCGGAGGAGATCGGGCTCGGGCTGACCGAGTCGTACGCGATGACGCCGGCCGCAGCGGTCAGCGGGCTGATCTTCGCGCACCCGGCGGCGCGCTACTTCAGTGTCGGCCGCCTCGGTCGTGACCAGATCGAAGACTACGCAGTACGGCGCGGACTCCCGACGGACGAGGTTGAGCGCTGGCTTCGTCCGAACCTGGCGTACGACCCGGAGTAGGCGATCGGAGGGCCGGGTCCTTGGCCAGCTCGGCCGCACGGTCGTCGAAGGGTCCGGTCCGCCCGTCGGTGGTCGTACGGACGGCCGCTGCCAGCTTCCGCGTCGCGACGGTCGCCGGCGATTCCGGCGTACCGCTTCCGGGGTTGCGGGCGTCGACCGCGGACTTGAACTGCGTACGGAGCCGGTGGCCGAGGTGCATCCGTTCGTCGCGGGACAGCTTGTCGCCGCCGGGCAGCTTGGCGACCAGTGTGGCCCAGCGATCATCGGGCTTCATCCTGATCAGGTCGTCACAGGTATCGACGAAGTCGCCGGACGACGGCTCCTGGCCGTTCTGGCCGGCGATCTCCGTCAGCACGTCGCGGGTGGCATCGGCCGCCGGACCGCGGCCGGCGTAGTCGAAGTGCGGCGCCGGGACGTCGTCGGCGGACATCAGGCCTGCGGAATCGCTGTTCTGCCAGACGTACTGCAGTCGTTCCTGCGTCCAGACATCGGCCAGGCCTCCGTTGAGGTCGGCGTCCGCCTGGCCGACCGGGTGCATGTCGGCCAGCGGAGTCAGCAGTCCGGTCGCCTGGGACGTCACGTATCCGGTCGCCTCGACCAGGGTGTCCCAGCGTTCCTGCCGTTGCTCCGCGGTCCCTTGCTCCGCGGCCTGCTGCACCGCGTCGACGTGCTCGCGGAGCATGAACAGGTAGTACTGCAAGCCGTTGATCCCGGACTCGGACGTCGTCACGCTCGGCATCCGGTCCGTCTCGATGACCATGATCGAGCCGTCCCAGCGGGTGTTGGCGCGGTCGGGCCCGGCGATGTCGACGATCGACTCCGCCCACCTGCTCGCTGACGAACTGTCGGGAAGCAGCTCGGCCATGGTTCTCCTGCCCGATCTCACGGCGTAACGGCACCGGGCGGTACCACGCCAAGCCTAGGAGCGGGAGAGGGCCATTAGGCTGACGGCATGACTGTCAGGCCTGCGGTCCACGCTGACGCCTCCCTAGTGACGGGGCAGGACGCCGTACAGCAAGGTCCGCAGTCCGGCCGAGAGTGACGGCTCGAAGGCCATCCGGATCGCTTCCAGTGACGGATCGGCCTCGTAGGCGGCGAGGATGGCAGGGACGGGGTGGGAGTGACTCCAGATCGCACCGGCGAGCAGGCTGCCGGTGGCGATGAACTGGCCCGCCCCGTCCGTGCCCAGCTCCGGCATGACCGCGGCCACCGCTGCGATCATCCGCTCGTAACTGGCTGCCGCGGTGCGCTTGAACGCCAGCGCCGTCTCGGTGGTGATGTTCCGCTCCAGCACCGCCGCCTGCGCACTGATCAGGTCGCAGAGCACCGGCCGCTTCGTCAGCGTGCCGACGACGGCGGTGATCAGCTGCTCGGCGCGCTCGACCACCGGCAGCTCGGGTGACACGCCCCCGAGCGCCGCGGCCAGTTCCTCCACCCAGGCGGTGAGCTCGTTGCTCGTCAGCTCGAGCAGGACGGCCTCGCGGGAGTCGAAGTAGTTCAGCACGTTCGACTTCGCCAGGCCGACGCGCCGGCTCAGCTCGTTCAGGCTGAGGTCCGCGACCGGCATCTCGGTCAGCATCGCGGTCGCGGTGGCGAGGATCGCCCGCCGCCGCTCGGCCCGCTGCTCGGCGCTCCGGGCGCGCTGGAAGTTCATGTCGCACATTCTACAGACCGACGGTCTGTTGTTATCGGACCGCTGGTCTGATAGCGTCGAAGCCATAACAGACCATCAGTCTCTTATGGAGCGTGCAACATGTACGACGTCCCCGACCAGACCGGCAAACTCGCTGTCGTGACCGGCGCCAACAGCGGTACCGGCAAGGAAGCCGCCAAGCGCCTCGCCGCCGCCGGAGCCCGGGTGGTGATGGCGGTCCGCACCCCGGCCAAGGGCGAGGCGGCACGCGCCGAGATCCTCGCCGAGCACCCCGGCGCCCAGCTCGAGATCCGCCGGATCGACCTCGCCGACCTCGCGTCGGTGCAGGAGTTCGCCGAGCAGCTCGCCGCCGACGAGCAGCACCTGGACCTGCTGGTGAACAACGCCGGCGTGATGACCCCGCCGGCCCGGATCGGCACCAAGGACGGCTTCGAGCTGCAGTTCGGGTCGAACTACCTCGGCCCGTTCGCGCTCACGGTCCGGCTGCTGCCGCTGATCCTGGCCGCTCCGGCGCCGCGGATCGCCACCATGTCGAGCGGCGCGGCGTACCTGGGGAAGATCGACTTCGCCGACCTCCAGTGGCAGGCCCGGCGGTACCGCCGGACCGCATCGTACGCGCAGTCCAAGCTCGCCGACCTGATGCTCAGCAACCACCTCGCGAAGCTGTCGGCCGAGCGCGGATGGGGCCTGGTCAGCGTCGCGGCACATCCCGGCTACACCCGCACCAACCTGCAGACCGCCGGTGCCGCCCTCGGCCGCGAGCGCCCGTCGGCGCTGAACCGGCTGATGATGAGCTACAACCCGCTGCCCAAGCAGGACGTGCAGACCGGCACCGAGCCGCTGCTCTTCGCGGCCGCCGACCCCGCGGCCAAGTCGGGGGAGTACTACGGCCCCGACGGCCTCTTCGGACTGGTCGGCAAGACCACGCTGGTCCGCAACCCGAAGACCGCCACCGACCCGGCCACCAACGCCCGCCTGTGGCAGGTCTCCGAGACCCTGACGGGAGTCGCGTTGCCCTCTATGCTGCGGAAGTGAGCGAGTGGTCCAGTGGGGGAATCTACGAGTCGTACGTCGGCCGGTGGAGCCGTCTCGTCGCAGCCGAGTTCATCGGCTGGCTGAAGCAGCCGCCGGGGCAGCGCTGGCTGGACGTCGGCTGCGGTACCGGCGCGCTGACCAGCACGATCCTCGGTACGGCGGATCCGGCGGCGGTGCTCGGCGTCGACCCGTCGGAGGGGTTCGTCGAGTACGCGCGGCAGACCGTCGACGATCCGCGGGTCGCGTTCGAGGTGCGGTCCGCGGCTGAGCTGCCGGACGGCCCGTACGACGTGGTGGTCGCCGGGCTGGTGCTGAACTTCGTACCGAAACGGGTCGAGGCGCTGCGCCGGATGCGCGACATCGGTACGACGGTCGCGGTCTACGTCTGGGACTACGCGGGCGGGATGCAGCTGATGCGGTACTTCTTCGACGCGATGGTCGAGGTCCGTCCGCAGGACCGTGAGGCCGACGAGGGGCGCCGGTTCGGGTTCTGTACGGCGGAGGGGCTCGAGCGGCTGTTCGGGGAGGCCGGGTTCGCGGAGGTGCGGACCCGGGAGATCGTCGTACCGACGGTGTTCGAGTCGTTCGACGACTACTGGCAGCCGTTCCTCGGCGGGCAGGGCGTCGCGCCGGCGTACCTCCGGGGTCTGGACGTCGCGGACCAGGAGGCGTTGCGGGACGCCGTACGGGAGCGGTTGCCGATCGGTGCGGACGGGTCGATCAGGCTGACGGCGCGGGCGTGGGCGGCCGTGGGTTGAGGTAGCCGGCATGTCAAAACCCGGCGCTCCGCTCCGTCTTGTTGGTGAGAGGAGAGCGCCGATGAAGTTCCTACTGATCCTGCAGGGTGCCGGTGACCCGCGGCTGCCGCGCGACGAGTTCGAGCGGGCCGCCGGCGACGCCGGAGAGCTGGTGTCCGGCGAACTGCTCGCAGATCCACAGCTGTCCGTCCAATTGCCGGCCGGCAAACCCTCCCGCATCGACGGGTACTACGTGGTCGACGTCGAGGACCGCGACCGCGCCGTCGAACTCGCCCGCCTGCTACCGGACGCGCGAGCCCGCGACCGCTCCGTCGAGATCCGCGCGCTGATGCATCCGGCAGCTGCTGATCTGTAGGCCCTGTCTGGTGGTCCAGCGCCTACTGCGGGGCGCTGGACCACCAGACAGGACCTAGACCCAATACCGTTCAGTTAAGATCACAGTGGTGTAGTTTGGGGGCATGCCACGTGGTGGATGGAAGAAGCCGGAGACCGGGCGGCGTCTGTCGGATCTGGTCTCTGTCGGTGTGCTGACGCGGGTGTTCCCGCCGGCGCTGGTCGATGAGGTGATCGCCGAGGTCGGCCGGACCGAGCAGCGGCATCGTTCGCTGCCTGCGCGGGTGATGGCCTATTTCTCGATCGGGATGGCGCTGTATTCCGAGGGTTCCTACGAGGACGTGCTCGCGCAGTTGACCGATGGGCTGTCGTGGGTATCGGGCTGGACCGAGACCTTTAGCCCGCCGAGCAAGTCCGCGATCTTCCAGGCCCGGGCGCGGTTGGGTGCTGAGCCGTTGGCGGCGCTTTTCGAGCGGGTCGCCAGACCGGTCGGGACGGACACGACGCCGGGGGTGTGGCTGGCCGGGCGGCGTCTGGTCGCGATCGACGGGATGTGTCTGGACGTCGCTGACACGCGCGCCAATCACGAGCACTTCGGCCGTCCGGGGGTCGACAAGGGCGAGCGGGCGGCGTTCCCTCAGGCCCGGGTGGTCGCGTTGGCCGAGTGCGGCACCCACGCGGTCTTCGCAGCCGAGATCGGCACCTACCCCGAGTCCGAGGCCGCTTTGGCCGAACGGCTCCTGGACAGGCTGGTGCCGGGGATGGTGCTGACCGCCGACCGCGGCTTCTTCTCCTACGCCTTGTGGCGCAAGGCGATCGCGGCCGGCGCCGACCTGTTGTGGCGGATCCGCACCGACAAGGCCGGACCCAAGCCGATCCACGTTGAGGATCTTCCCGACGGCTCCTGGCTGGCCCACCTGCGTCAGTCGCACACTGCCGCGGCGCGGCGCGAGGAGCCGATGCTGGTCCGGGTCATCGATTACACCATCGATGACGGCCGGGACAACCCCACCGCCTACAGGCTCTTCACCACCATGCTCGACCCCGACGAGGTGAGTGCGACCGATCTCGCCGCGGCGTATGCCCAGCGGTGGGAGATCGAGCTGACCTTCGATGAACTGAAGACCCATCAGCGCGGACCACGCACCGTGCTGCGCAGCAAGTCGCCCGACCTGGTCCTCCAAGAGATCTGGGGCCACCTGTGCTGTCACTACGCGATCCGCTCCCTGATGGCCGAGGCCGCAACCCATGCCGGGCACGATCCGGACCGGGTCAGTTTCGTTGCCGCGCTCAGGATCACCCGCCAGACCCTCGCCCACCCGGGCGCATTTTCCCCCTGACCAGCACGGCCGCGACAGCCCCGGCTGGCCGGACTTCCTGCGCCGCCTAATCCGCCGGCTCAACCCCACCCGACGACGACGCTCCGCGCCCCGCGTCATCAAACGCAAATACGTCAAATGGCACGTCAAACGCGCCCACCACATCAACTGGCCGCAACCACAACAACCACCGAACTACGCCGTGATGCCACACTAACTGAACGGTATTGGACCTAGACCACGTCGAACCACAAGCTGGTCGCCAGCGGGGTTTCGGTGACGCTCCTGCGTTCCAGGCGGACGGTGCGACCACCCGGGTGTTCGAACAGCCGGGTGCCGTCGCCGAGCATCACGGGAGCGTAGAGCACGAGGACCTCGTCCAGTTCGCCCGCTTCGATGCACTGCTTGGCGATGCTCGCGCCCATAACGTTGACGTACTTGTCCCCGGCCGCGTCCTTGGCCGCGGCGAGCGCCTTCGCGAAGTCGTCGACGTACGTCACGCCGGGCCGCGCGTCGGCCGGCGGGCGGTGGGTGACGACGTACTCCGGTCCGCTGAAGCCGCCACCGAACGCCTCACCCTCGTTCGGCTCGCCCTTGTACGGGTCGTCGCCGTCGTGCGTCCGGCGGCCGACCAGGATCGCGCCGATCCGCGGCACCAGCTCGTCGACCTCCGGGTTCGGGCCGAGGTACGGGCGCATCCACCGCATGTCGCCGCCCGGGCCGGTGATGAAGCCGTCCACCGACAGCGTCACGGAGTACAGCACCTTCGCCATGGTCGTTCCTCTCGTTCGGGATGTGCTGTTGAGACGAGCGACGACCGGAAAACTCATCGCAATCCGCTGCACACCGGTCCATCATGAGGACTTGATGACATCTCAGGCGCTCTGGACCGAAGTCGCGTGTGACGAGTCGGGGTTCTCCGGAACCAACCTGCTCGATCCCGCCTCGCCCGTCATCACCCACGCCAGCGTCGACCTCGACGTCTCCGCGGCCGCCGACGTGATCGCCGTACTGCGGACCAGTCTGCGGCGGAGTTCGGAGTACAAGTCCAACCAGCTGCTGCGCCCGGAGCAGCGGCCCGCGCTCGAGTGGTTGCTGACCGCGTTGCGCGGGCATGCGCATGTGCATGCGATCGACAAGACCGCGTACGTCGCCGCGCGCGTGTTCGAGCTGTTCACCGAGGAGCCGACGTACGGCGCGGGCACCAGCCTCGGATCGGACCACTCCGAGGCCGCCGCGGTGCTGCGGCACCGGACGGGGTTCCTCGCGGCGTTCGTCGAACTGACCCGGACGAAGCGGGTGCGGCTGATGGACCACGCGGCGGTCGACCGGTTCTTCGCGACCATGCCGGCCGACGTACCTGCGTTGCGGGCGGTGACCCGGGCCCGGGTCGAGACGGTCATGCAGCGGCTGATCGACGACGACCCGGAGCTCCCGCCGCCGCTGGAGCCGCTGGTCCCGGCGCTCGCCGAGACGGTCCTGTACTGGAGCGCCGGCGGTCGATCGGTTGCCGTGGTGCACGACGAGCAGAGCGCGTTGACACCGGGGCGGGTGGCGCGGGTGGGCGCGTTCCTCGAGTCCTGCGTGCAGCCGGCGCCATTGCGGTCGTTCGTCCAGGTCGACTCGCGGGACGATCCGCGGGTGCAGGTCGCCGACTTCCTGGCCGGCATCGCGCGTCGCCGGAGGCCCGACCTGGTGGAGCTGCTGGAGCCCTACACGGCTTCGTGGGCGCGGATCGGCAGCGACGGCCGGCGGGCCGATTGAGCACGGCGGGGTGAGTGTGACCGGGTGTGAGCTGGAATACATCCAGGCAAAATGTCGAGGGCCTGTCCGCGCCTCCGACGTCCGGGGTGTATCCGCACAACACAGGAGGTTCTGAGATGAAGTACGTGGTTCTGATCCACTCCAACCCGCAGCCGTGGGGACACCCGACGATCGACTTCACCGCGGTCGGCCGCGCGATCCCGGCCGACGAGCGGGCCGCGATGGGCAAGGAGTTCGACGAGCTGCTCACCGAGCTGTCCGCGTCCGGCGAGCTGGTCAGCGGGCTGGCGCTGGACGCGCCGTCGACGTCGCGGACCTACCGCTGGGAGGGCAAGAAGCCGGTCAGCACCGACGGCCCGTACGCCGAGTCGAAGGAGCAGCTCGCCGGGTTCTTCGTCCTGAACTGCGACAGTCGCGCTCGCGCGGAGGAGCTGGCCGCGAAGTTCGCGGGCCCGGGCGACGTGGTCGAGCTGCGTCCGGAGATGGAGTTCTGACCGCTCTTGCGGACAGTTCTGCGCGGATGTGACGTACGACGGATTTTTCGAGTGACGTACGCCGTACCGCCGGCGCGGCCGGTCCCAGTAATCTTGGGGACTTACCGAGAGTCAGGAGTGCGCCGTGACGACTGTCTTGCTGATGGGGCCGCCCGGAGCGGGTAAGGGCACGCACGCGGGCCATCTGGCCGGACATCTCGGCGTACCGGTGATCTCCACCGGCGACCTGTTCCGTCGCAACATCGCGGACGGGACGGACCTCGGCCGCACCGCGCAGCGCTACCTCGACGCCGGGGAGTACGTGCCCGACGAGGTCACCAACGACATGGTCCGCGACCGGCTCGCGGCGCCCGACGCCCGTCCGGGGTTCGTCCTGGACGGGTATCCGCGCACCCTCGACCAGGCCGGCGTCCTGGACGGCATCCTCAGCGGGCAAGGCCGTTCACTGGACGCGGCGGTCGTCCTCACGGTCCCGATCGACGCCCTCGTCGGCCGGCTCCTCAAGCGCGCCGAGATCGAGCACCGCTCGGACGACACCGAAGAGGTGATCCGCCGCCGCTTCGAGGTCTACCACGAGCAGACGGCGCCGCTGCTCGAGTTCTACTCCGCCCGCGGCCTCGACCACGAGGTCGACGCCTCCCCGGACATCGACACGGTCCGCATCCACGTCCGGCAGGTCGCCGTACAGCTCAAGCAGGCTGCATAACCGCTGCCCGTCAGTTGCGCCAGACGGGTGCGACCGACTTGCGGTAGCGGCGGCCGAAGAGGCCGAGGATGACGGTGAGGACCGGCTTCGGGATCGTCCTGGTGATCGCGCTGGATTCGGTTGCGGTCGCGCCGTCGAGGGCCCAGGCGAAGAACGTGCCGCCCTGCGTCGGGCTGACCTTCGCGAACTCGCGGCCCATCGCCTTCAGCTCCGGCGTCCCCTCCCTCTCCAGGTAGACCGGCTCGATCTCCTTCTCCTCGTGGTCGAAGTGCTCGACCGTGACCCGTTGCAGCTCCTGCATCGCGGTATGTGCAGCCGTCGCATCCGCTGCGGTTGCAGAGTTGCTCAGGGCGCCCATCGCCGTACGGGCCGCCGTCAAAGCGGTCGCCATCGTGTCGTGCTCGGCGTCGAGTTGCGCCAGTACCTCCTGGCTCACGCCGACCTTCTGCAGCGCGGGCCAGGCGATCTCGTGCTCGCTCTGGTGGTGCTGGGTGAGCTGGTCGTCGAAGTTCTGCCATGCCGTCGCCAGTTGCGCGGCCCGCCGCCGGTTCCCGGCTGGGAACCGTTCGAGTGCGTTCAGGAAGCGATCGAGATCCCGCCGGACGGCAGCGTGGATCGCCCGGTTCATGCTCATGTCCGCCATGTTCAGGAGTATCCGTCCGGAAACGCCCGCTGCCCAGCGTTCACGGAACAACCTGTGGCTGCCGAGAGTTGTCCCTGGATATGCATGGTGAGTACAAGGTCCCGGGCGGGAAGCTGGTCGTAGCGGATCTGGATGTGCTGGAGGACCGCGTGCGGTCGGCGCAGATCTCCGGGGACTTCTTCCTCGAGCCGGACGACGCGCTGGAGCGGATCAACGGGGCGCTCGCGGGGCTGCAGATCGACACGGCCGCCGCGCAGATCGCGGCGCGGGTGCGCGGTGCACTCGGCGACGGCGTCGAGATGCTCGGGTTCTCACCCGAGGCCGTCGCGGTCGCCGTACGGCGTGCCCTGACCGGGGCGACCGGCTGGCGTGACCACGAGTGGCAGTTCGTGCACGACGTACCGCGGGAGCCGGCGCTGCAGATGGCGCTCGACGAGGTACTGACCGAGCAGGTCGGTTCGGGGGAGCGGCCGCCGACGCTGCGGGTCTGGGAGTGGGCGTCGAACGCGGTCATCATCGGCAGCTTCCAGTCCGTGCGCAACGAGGTCGACCTGGACGGCGCGGACCGGCACGACGTCACCGTGGTACGCCGGATCAGCGGCGGCGGCGCGATGTTCGTCGAGCCCGGGAACACCATCACGTACTCGCTGTACGTGCCGGAATCGCTGGTCTCCGGCCTGTCGTTCGTCGAGTCGTACGCGTTCCTCGACGACTGGGTCATTGGTGCGCTCAACGATCTCGGAATCGCCGCGACGTACCAGCCGATCAACGACATCACCTCGCCGGCCGGGAAGATCGCGGGCGCCGCGCAGAAACGGTTCGCCGGCGGCGCGGTGCTGCACCACGTGACGATGGCGTACGACATGGACGCCTCGAAGATGCTCGACGTACTGCGGATCGGCCGCGAGAAGCTGTCCGACAAGGGCACGACGAGCGCGAACAAGCGCGTCGACCCGCTCCGCAGCCAGACCGGACTCGAGCGGGCGGAGGTGATCTCGCGGATGGTTGGGACGTTCCGGAACCGCTACGGGCTGACGGACGGCGCGATCTCCGGCGACACCGTCGCGCTCGCCGAGGAGCGGGTGGCGGCGAAGTTCGGCACCGAGGAGTGGCTTACCCGCGTGCCGTGATCGGTACGGCGTTACCGCTCACGCGCACGCGCCGGTCGTCCGGGCGGAGCGCGACCGTGATCAGGCTCGGCCGCCCGAGGTCGTCGCCCTGGTGCAGCGTGATCGTCGGCTGATCGCGGCCGAGTTCGCGCAGGTACGCGCCGAACGCGGCCGCCGCGGCACCGGTCGCCGGGTCCTCGACCACACCACCGACCGGGAACGGGTCGCGGACGTGGAAGACGGTCGGCGACTCCTGCCAGACGAGCTGCAGCGTGGTCAGGTCGCGGTCGAGCATGTACGCGGTGAGGCCGTCGAAGTCGTAGTCGAGATCGGCCAGGCGCCGGCGGGTCGCCGTACTCAGCACGAGATGGCGGGCACCGGCGTACGCGATCCGCGGCGGCAAGTCAGGGTTCAGGTCGTCGGGGGACCAGTTGAGCAGGGCGAGCGCGCCGGGGACGTCGTCGGCGTCCTCGACGGACGGCTCGACGCTGGTAAGGGTGGCGCGCAGGTCCGCGTCGACGCTGACCGGGACGAGTCCCGCCTGCGTCGAGAAGACGATCTCGCCCGGGCCATCGCGTTCCGCGAGGGCGACGGCGGTCGCGACGGTCGCATGCCCGCAGAACGGGACCTCGGCCTTGGGGGAGAAGTAACGCACCGGCTGTACGTCGGCCGCCGGCCCGGTGAGGAACGCGGTCTCGGAGTACCCGACATCGGCCGCGATCGACTGCATGGCGGCGTCGTCGAGCTCATGCGCGTCGAGCACCACTCCGGCGGGGTTGCCACCAGCCGGGTCAGAGGTGAAGGCCGCATACCGCAGCACCGTCGTCATAGGGACATCCAATCACCGAGTCCAGTCCAGCTGCGCCTCCGGAATCCCCACACACCTCCGGATGCGCGAGCAGTCGCGCCGGCACACGTCTCCGGCAATCGGCGTACGGTCCTGCGCATGGAGATCGGGTACGTCATCTTGTACGTCGAGGACCTGGCGGCGTCTGTTGGGTTCTACCGCGACGTAGTGGGGTTCGCGTACAAGTTCACGGATGCCGGGTACGCGGAGTTCGACACGGGCGGAGTGCGGTTCGGCCTGTACGAGCGGCGGCGGGCGGAGTGGTTGACCGGGCGCGGGGTGACGCCGGGGGCGGGTGCGGAGGTCGTGGTGATGGTGGAGGACGTGGATGAGTGCTTCGCGCGGTTGCGGGGCGCGGGGGCGGAGGTTCTGAGCGGGCCAGCGGACCGTCCGTGGGGTCACCGGACGGTCCACGTTGCCGATCCTGACGGGTTCGTCGTGGAGTTCGCGGAGGAGATTCCGCGGGCTCGTCAGCGGCGGTAGTGCTGCTGCCAGCGGCCGCGGGAGATGCCGCTGAGCATCACGATCCAGAAGACGCCCCAGAGCAGCCACGGTGCGGTGAGCGCCACCGAGCTGATCACGAGGCCGATCATCAGGAACGGGGCGATCATCAGGAACGCCGGCGGTGGGCCTGGGCGGCGGCGGAGGTTCGGCGGGCCGGCCTTGACGGGTTGCAGCTCTCCGGTCCTCGGCAGTTCGTCGAAGAGCGGCCCGAACTCGTCGGCGTACCGCGCCTTGGTCGCCTGCTCGCTCCGCTCCTCGAACTCGGCCTGCGTCAACCGCCCGGCCACGAAGTGCTCACTCAGCATCGCAACCGCCTGGTCCCGCTCGGCATCCCCGATCCGCACCCGCTTCCGCGGTACGTCGTTCGCCCGCGAATCCCGCCCATCCCGCGGTACGTCGTTCGCCCGCGGATCAGGTCCGTCCCACAAGCCGTCGTTCGCCCGCGGATCAGGTCTGTCCCACAAACCGTCGTTCGCGGAGCTGTTCGACTGCTGGTTGTTCAACGTGTTGTTGCGTGGGTCGCCGTCCGTGGGCTCGCTCCACGCGGTGGCTCGCCAGTCGCCGGCCCAGCCGCGGGCGTGCCAGTCGCCGCCCCAGTTGTGCTCGCGGGAGCGGCCGCTCGGGTCGTCGAACCAGCCGTTCCAGCCCTCGCTCGGCCCGTAGCCCTGCCAGTCGCGCCGGCGGCGGCCGGCGGGACCGCCTCGGCGTCGGCGATCCCGGTCGGCGGAGCTCATGACGGGTCCTGCTCGCTGTCGCCGTCGGAGTCCGCGAGGATCCCGTACAGCTTCCGCCGCAACTCCAGGACCGCCTCCCGGGCCTTCGCCTGCTGCTCCGGCGTACCGCTCGCCAGCACCTGCCACATCGCCGTCGCGACCTGCCCGAACAGCGGCTTGAACCCGTTCTCGTCGTCACCGGACGGCGCGCTCATCGCCTCCCACGGCGCGGAGACCTCGTCCTGGTGCTCGGCGACGTACGTGCGTCCCTCATCGGTCAGCCGGAACGTCCGCCGCCCGACCTCCGCGTCCGCCGTCACCAGGCCCTCGTCCTCGAGCTGCTGCAGCGTCGGGTAGATCGAGCCGGGGCTCGGCTTCCACCCGCCGCCGCTGCGCTCGGCGATCTCCTGGATGATGCCGTAGCCGTTCATCGGCTGCTCGGCGAGCACGGCGAGGATGGCCGCGCGGACGTCACCGCGCCGCGCCTTCGGACCGCGCCAGCGTGGCGGCGGCGGACCCCACGGCGGCGCGAACATCTGCCCGCCGCCGAACATCCCCCACTGCGGCCCGAACCCCTGCTGGGTCCCGCCGTGTCCCCGGTGCCCGCGGCGACCGGTCATCGCCGCGCGCAACTCGTCCTTGATGTCGTCGAAGGCGGCACAGTTCCGCCCGACCTGCCGCTCGAACTGCCGTACGAAGTCCTGCCACGGGAATCCCGCGGCGTACGCCGATCCGGTCATCTCGACCACCCGTCCCTCACGAATGTGATTGCGATAGTTCGACGATATATCGCGAACCATCGCAACCCAAGGGAGTCAGCGGGTGAAGGTGAGGTCCTTCACCGTCGCGGAGAGCACCACGGCGTTGTCCTGGATGCTGACCTGGGTGAGCTGCGCGTTGTACGGGAGCTGCGGGAGCTGGATCCCGTTGGCCAGCTGGTTCTTCAGCCCGTTCGCGATCGCGGACGGGATCGAGCTGGACAGCTGTCCGAGCGTGAGCGAGATCTTGCCGTTCTGGATCTGCGGCTCGACCGGTACGTCGATGTTGATCCCGTTGGACGCCAGCTTCGCGTGCAGCTTGCCGCCCTCCGCGACCATCGACAGCCCGGCGAGCTCGGGGGTGGTCTTCACGGCCAGCCGGCCGAGCTCCCGCGGCGACAGCCTCACCTGCATGTCGGTGGTGCCGACGGTGACCGTGCCGCTCTGGCCGAACAGCAGTGACCGCGGTACGTGCACGTTCTTCATGTCGACGGTCAGCTTCTCACCCGGGACCTTCGCGAACGCCGGCTTCCCCATGGTCAGCGTGACCTTGGAGAAGTCCTGCTTGATCAGCTGCGGAAGGAACCCGAACCCGCCGATCTTCACAGAGGTGTCGGCGGAGCGCACCTGGTACTTCGCCGCCTCCTTCTGGGCCATCGACGCGAGCTGGTTCTGCGCGACGACCGCCGCGATCCGGTCGACCGCGACCAGCACCACGGCCAGTACCACCAGCGTCACGACGAGCCGGCGCAAACCCCGGCCCTGCCTGCTAGGACTCATTACTGCCCTTCCTGATCATTTCCCGGAGCGCGTCGTCGGTCGGCGCCGCTTCGATGCCGAAGGCAACCGTAGCCGCGGTCGAGTCGACCACGAACGGCCGCTGCCACTGGTACTGCATCTCCACCATCTCCCGCGCGGCCGGATCGACCAATCCGGCTAGCCGGAGTACCGCCGCGGGCATCGCGGCGACCCGCGCCGGCGGCGCACCCGCCAGTACGGCGGCGCGGGCGGCGAGCTGGCGTACCGACAGCGGCTCCGGTGTCGGTACGTGCCAGGCGCGGCCCCACGCGTTCTCGTCGTCCGCGACGGCGATCAGCGTCCGCGCGACGTCGCCGACGTACGTCCAGCTGTGCGGCGCGTCGGGGTCGCCCGGCAGCATCCCGCGCTTCCCGGCGACCACCTTCGGCAGCACGGTCACGCTGAACGGCGACACCGCGCCGGCGCCCAGGTAGTCGGACCCGCGGACTTCGGCCGTCCGGATCCGCCCCGCCTCGTGCGCGGTCAGCGCCTCGTTCCACAGCTGCGCCCGGACCCGCCCCTTCACGGTGCTCGGCCGCAGCGGGAGGTCCTCGGTCATCGGTACGTCGACCGGCCCGTACCCGTACAGGTTCCCGGTGGTGACAAGCACCGCCCCGGACGCCTCAGCCGCCGCGATCAGGGCAGCACCCAGCGGGGGCCACTCCGTCGTCCACTTGTTGTACGCCGGTCCCGCGCAGGAGTAGATCGCCGTGGCGCCGTCGACGTACTGCGTCAGGCCGCCCTTGGCATCCGCGGCGACCAGTTCGGCCGCGTCCGGTCCGGCGCCGGACCGGGTGAGCACCCGAACCCGCTCACCGCGCGCCAGCAGTAGCCGTGCGACGACACTCCCGACCGCGCCGGCACCCACAACGACGTGCACGCGCTTCCCTTCCGTCCGGTCAGCTCACACAGTACCGATCGGACGGTGGCACACCGCTGAGAGGCCGCTCAGCAACCCGGTCTCACTCGGCAAGCGCGGCCGGATCGCTCGCCACCCACGTGTCGGGAGAGGCGATATGGTCCGCGGCCAGGTACTCCGTGATCTCCCCTCTGCCGCCCTCGTACTGGACCAGGCCGGTCCAGCCGCCCGAGCCGTGCGCTCGCGCGATCAACCATCCCGGACGCCAGCCTGCACCGGTCAGCACGAACACGTGGCCAGGGACAGCGAGGCCCTGCAACGCGCGTTCCTCGTAGGTGACCTCCCCCGGCCCGGTCATGACAGCAACCGTCGCCGGAGCCGGAGCTCGTCGCGAATGTCGGGGGGCACAGGCAGCCGGTAGTGCTCCAGCGCTGTTGCGTAGGCCACCAGCGAGGCGGCCAGCTGGCCGCAGTTCCTACGGAAAGCATCGTCCCGGGACGGCGCTCCGCGGCCCTGCCGAACGGCCTCGCGCGCGGACGCGACCCTCGCGAGCAGTTGCAGAAGGTCCTGATCCGCTACGGAGCGATGCTGGATGCCGTGTGCGACGGAGAGTGGTCGGAGAGCCATCGGGCATCGCCTCATCGGCTGCCGGTTCCCGACAAACCGCCTGGCGTGCCATCGTTCCGGAGTCTTACCACCCTACTCCTCGGAGTACGACGAACCGCTCAGAGCTGGAGCTCCGTCTGGAAGCGGGCCCGCTCCCGAGGCAGGACCTCGAGTGACGTGACTTCCACCAGCAGATCGCCGTACACGGAGTTCGTGCCGCTGATGTGCAGGACCGTGCCTGTTCGGAGATCGCGGGCGATCCGCAGATTCCTGAACCGAGGGTGCGGCAGGTGGAACCACTCGACCGCCCTCTCGTACAGCTGCTCCGCTCCCGCTCCGCGGTCGGGCGTTCGATCCGAGCCGAGCCACAACGTCGCCGTCCGCAGCGTGCGGAGCGCCGCCACCTCCGTTGCCGGCTCCCACACCGCTATGTCCTCGACGTCACGATCGTGCAGTGCCAGTGATTCCGTGAGCTGACCGCCGTGTACCCAAGCGACCTCTCTGGGCGTCGCGAGCCACACCAGCATCCCGGCGTCGTCACGCACGCAGATCTCGGTGCCGGTCATCCAGGCCCGCATCAGCCGTGGAGCATGACGCACAGCGCCCGCCGTTCGAATCGTCAGCTCCAGCATGGAGTCGGGACCGGACGACGTAGCCGGCTCGCTCACTGCCGGAAATCTTCGGCCGAGGCCCGTCGTGGCGCCGCCTGATCTGCGTGGATGTTCAACGGACATCACCCTCAGGGTGGCCGGCCGCCGACGCCTCCAGGCGGGACGTCAGCAATCTCCGGATCCCACCACTGTACGCCCGCTTCCCCGGCAGCGGCCCCCGCTCAGGTGACGGCCGGCGGCCAGCGATACGCGATCCATTCCTGCCAACTGACGAAGCCACTCGGCGGGTCGCCGATCGGATCACTTCCGTCGAGCTCGCCCGGCAGCGGGACCTCGAATCTGGCAGCCCAACTCGCGAGTTCCTCGTCGGAGATCGGCCAGGTGTCCTGCGGGCTGGCCGCCAAACGCCTGTCCAGACGTAGCCGCTGCTCGTCCGGTGGCACGTCGAAGTACCGGATCTCGACCCCCGCTCCGACGTCCACCGCCGCCTGCCGCAACGCGGACCGCTCGTCCCGGCTCCAGAGCCCGAAGTCGATGACGACGTTCGTACCGAGCTCCAGAGCCCGCAGCCCGATCCCGATCAACCGCCCCTCGACGACATCGGACGCCGCCTCCGGATTACCGTCGCCGTACAGCGCCTTCATCCACTCATCCTTGGTCAACCGAAGCGCCCCCTCCCCGGCCTCGACCTCCCGAGCCCAGGTCGTCTTCCCAGTCCCCGGCAACCCGACAGTCAGATACAACGTTGGCTTGTTCATCACAGGGGATTCTGGCCGACTTCTACTGGCCGCGCTGCGGTTTTGTCTGGTGTTGCCGGCCTGCTTGGAGGTGGTCGAGGTGGATCGGCTACCGACGCCCCGGTCTCAAGAACCTGCAGCTCACGCAGCGTGCTCTCGTACACGGAGCAGGACCCGGACCGGTCGTCCTGGGTCGTTCTCAGCGATCGGCCGGGCCGCGTTCCTGGCGGATCTCGTCGAGCATCTGCTGGGTGAACGGGTCGTCCTTGGCCCACTCGTCGAGGCTGAACGGCTTGCTGCCTGGCGTAGGCGCCGAGGCGTAGCTGCGGACCGTCGGATCGTCGAGCACACCCGGCGGCGGCTCGTCGTCACCACGCAAGGTGCGGTACTGCTGCGTCGACATCACCACCAGCACAGGTTCGGCGCCGCTGCCCACCAGCACCGGAGGCCCGAACGTACCGCGGCGAATCGCCTCCACCATCTCCGGCAACTGCCGGACGAGCACCTCGGGAGCGACGACGTCCCGGTACTTGCCGAAGGTCTCGTCGCCGCTGAGGTCGTCGTACTGGTCGTAGCTCGCGATGACGGCCTCGGGCACGCCGCCGTCCCCGAACGCGAAGGCATGCGTCTCCCCGTGCGTCATCCGCTGAACCACCCCGGCGATGTCAGCAGCGACGTCAGCAACCGACCGCAGATCAGGGTACGACGAAGCGCACATGCCCACCATGGTAGGCGTCCACCCAGGGCAGACCTGGTCCTCGCTGAGCTTGTGCACCTGACCGAACGTCTTACGAACACCCAATTCCGAACCGACCTGGACAGATTGTGGACAAAAGGCGTCCTCAAGTTTGGCTATCCGGCGAGGATCGGAAACGTCGAGCATCGCCAGGCGGTCGCGGAGGACGTCAAGCTACGGTCCATCCGTTGCTCCGGTCATCCTCGAACCCAGTGATCTGGCCCACGGCGACACCGCGCAGGCCGTTGAGTAGGCCTGATCTCATCAGCTGGGTCAGCTGACGGTCGACCATGCCAAGGCCATGGTTCTCCTCGAACAGCAGGATGCCGCCGTCCAAGCTGAGCAGGTCTGCGCCGATGCCGCAGCGAATGGTGTCAAGGTTGCCGCCCATCAGGAATCCTGCAGCAGCTTCGCCTTCGGTCAGGGCGGCGCTCAGCTCCTTCGGATCCTGGCGGACGACGATCTCGTAGGTAGTCGTTAGGGGGACGCGGCGACGGGTCCGCTCCGAGGCACGGGGCTGTCATCATTCGGCGAGATGGTCGCCCTTGCACCGCCGTGGGCTTGTGGAAGCCCAAGATCGCCCAGGAACGCGCGGCCAACCTGGTCACCTACTGGGCGAGAGACCGTCATCGAGCAATGAAGGCGATGCCCCCGAGAGTTCTTACCCGGAGACCCAGGCAAGCCCGACCAGGCGGCGCCTTGTCGACATCTTGGCCACTGCCTGCCTCGCCATCGCCCTTACCATTCCGGCCGTACTCCTGGCCTGGCCCGACACCCCTGAGTGGCTGTGGCCAGTCGCCGGCCTCATCATGGTCATCGCTATCGTGCCGTTCGGCATCACTCGACAGCCAGGAGATGCGCCACGGCGCGATCACTGAGGCCCCACAGACCCCGGACAACCGTGAACAGCAATCAACTCCTGACCACCGAGCTGGCTCGCCGCTGAGGATCAGGAATTATGCGGCTGTCGGCGGGGATCGAACGGACTCACGGGGCGCCGGGCTGGGTGTGGACGGTCGCGAGCGTCGGCGCCCTGATCCTGTGGTCAATCGGTCTCGGAGCACGCCGCCTCGGCCGCGTCGGTGACTGGTACTGCACGGTCAGGGGCCCTCCTGATGCTGTTCATCGTCGCCGACAGCCTTCATTGGGACCTAGTCATGGTGGCCGGATTCGCGGCGGCGCTTGTCCTTGGCGCGTACGGCACAGTCATGAGGTTTCGACGCCCGAAGCAGGAGCGGCGACCGAGCTGGATCCTCCCGTTGGGCTCGTGCCCTCCGCGTGCCCTAACGAGAACACATGGCAACGGGCTCAGCGATACGCCGTCCGGCCAGGCGGGAGCGGCACAACCGCCATTGCAGGGCAGTACTGCTGGCTCAATCTGACCTCAACCACCCCGTCGCGCAACACGTGCAGGCTCCTACGGATCAGCGGTGCCGACGGTTGTAACGCTCCCGAGCCACCGCACGCGCTTGGCGCAACCGACCCAAGACGGTCTCGTCGATGCTGTCCAAGTCCCCGACAGGGTTTGGCGGTCGAGGCGACCGGACCGAACAGATCGGGCTGGTCACGCAACACCGCCAGATCCGAGATCGCCTCGCCACCATCGGACAGCATCACCGCGAGGTCGACTAGCACCCGGACGCGGATCATGCCTCGAACCGCGCGCTGACGAAGCCCGCTCAATGCCTCCCTGAAGGCATGGAACAAACCGGTGACCTCGGCCAGATCGGCGAGCAGCCGCGACCTGGCATGCGAGGCGACACCCCGCCCATGAGCCGTCACCCTGACCACGGGACGCGTCGTTGTATCTTCACCTGCGAACTGCCTTCCCTCTCGGGTCATTCTGAGCTCGAGGCAAGTCCAGAATCCCTTTGCAGGTAAGGCACTTCTCTACAGCCAGGCCGCGTGTCGACCACCGCGATCACATCGTTACTGCAAAGCGAGGTTTAGTGGCGCGGGTCCCGCCGGGTGCTCCTCGGCCGGACTCCCGGCCGGTCGGTCGACCGGCCGGCCGGGAATGCCGTTACCCGGATGCCCATTCGCACAGCTCGGTCCCATTGGCGCGAAGGGCGAACACGGTGGCATCAGCAGCTTGTGCCAACGCCGTAACGCCTTCCCAAGCTTTCCCATCAGCAGTCCCATTTCCTCCAGCGGCAGGTGCCTCGCGACTGTTCAACTGAAGGGTCGCAACCTCGGTTCCCACGGCACGTTCCAGAGTGTGCCTGGATGGGCTGTACGCGACCTCGGCTTCACCGTTCTGTGCCAACAAGGCATCCGCGGAGGGATCCGGTACGAGCACCGTCGACAGGGGTTCGCCAGTGTCGGCCTTTACCAAACCGTTCTGAGTCAGCGCGGCGATGGTCCCGCCAAGATCGAAGAGACCGTTCAATGGGATAACGTTCGTGTGCTTTGTTGTGCTCGACGCAATTGCTAGGACGTCTGTTGCCGACTCGTCGGATAACCAACCTGGCGCCACGATCAGCGTGCTACCCGTTCGAGCGATTTTCTTGGTGCCCTCGTACCCAGCCGGCAGGTCAAAGGCTCTCGACGTTGTGCCGTCGCTGGACACCCGTTGGAGATAGGGAACGTTGAGGCGGCCGATCAGCACCCCGTCGCCGTCCGCAATGAGGGTTGAAATCCATGTGCCAGCCAGGGGCTGGGTCGTGTCAACTGCACCAGGGAGCTGACCTTCGGCGTCCGCAGGGATCGACGTTGTGGTTATCGTCTCTCGGATTGGATCCCAGCGCGCGACAGCGTACGGAAGATTGACCCATACAGCGCCATCGCTGGTGATAACGGTGGTCGTGACAGGACCGTTGTATCCGGAGTCCGGCAACGGATACTGAACGTCTTGGCCAGTCGCGAGATCATAGCGATGGAGGCTCGATTTGCCTCCGATTTCCATGACCGGGAACCATAACGCGTCCTTCACCTTGTCGAAGGCGAGGGAGTAGGGCGGAGCGTTCAAACGTTCCAGTACCACGCAGTCCGTCGCCTTCGCGGCCGAATGACTCGTTGCGACCTGGTTGCCGCAGGCCGAGCAGAGTACTCCGATCGCGACGAGAACAGCTATTCGTATTCTCCATGTTCGCAATATGCTCACCTCAACTGTCGGCCGAGTAGTATTGCGCGAAACTGCTAGATTGAGGCCGTTCTCGTCGATCACCGCTTTGAACGGATCCAGCTTCGAGCGCCGAGGTGCGTACGGTTGCCGCGGCGGTTGCCACGCCGAACTCAGCGCCTGCCGAACGGTGCGCCAGCCCACTCCGTACTTGCGCTCCAAAGCCCTGTTCGACAGACCCGCCCGCGAAACACGGCTCCGGGGGGGGGGGGGGGGGCATACAACTCGACCTTCGACAGACGTGGCGGCATCGGCTGCGCCCCCTCACTGGGCACAACGATCCTCCCACCACAACCCCGTCAGTGACGTCAAAATTCGCTGACAACTTCCGGCCCAAGCAGCAGGTGCCGTCACAATTCACGGAGATCCGACGTCACAGAACACTCTCAGAGCCATAGACCCCGATCGTGGCCGACCCGCAGTCAGAGGACTCGACAACACCCAGATAACAGCAGTCAATACCCGTTGCTCTGTGCGATGCCTCCATTTGGCTGCCTTGCCGGCCACCGGGAAGGCTGGACGTGACGTCGGCGCTTGAGCGCCGGCGTCACCATCTTTGTCGATTGGGTCGTGTCAGCTGACGTAGAGGCCGTCTCCGGCTGTGGATTGCCTGCCTGGGTCGGTGGCGATGGGGGTGATGGTGATGTCGTAGTCCTCGTTCGGGCCGTCTGTGATGCCGTCGTGGTGCGTGCGGCGGCCTCGGGCAAGGATGCGGATCAGGTGCAGGCCCGGCGCGGTGGGTGTGTAGATCAGCGGTGCCGATCCGCCCCCCATCAATGGCACGAGATGTATGTCGCCTTCGATCGGAATCGCGGCCTGTTCCCCGACGTCCCACCCTTCCGCGGCGGCGGTAAGGTCGGGCAGCGGTTCGCGCACGATGTGGACGGTGACATTGACCGGGGCATCGGTGCCGCCGGTGAGGATGATGAGCGCGCCTGGTACCTGGGGATCGAGCGCCAGCAGTGGGCCTACGGGGCCGCTGGAGTCGACGACGGGGTTGTCGCCACCGAACGGGGCCAGGAGGAACTGATGGTAGGAGACCCCGATTTGGTAAGTCTGTGGCGTGGTCATCAAGCGAACGCTACCTGGAACGGGTCGCCGCCGAGGATCCGCTGCTGTAGGTAGAACCCGCTGAGGTCACCGCCCGCCGACTGGTTCTGCGTTTCGTTGATGAAGCAGCGGCTGAAGCCGCTCGGCCCCGTGCGCGGCGGGTCTGGACGGACCTGTACTAATCGGGTCGTCGGCCGGTGGGGTCCTGCCTGCAGAGTGGCTGGCTCAGACCGCCATGTACTCGTCTCGGACGACTCCTAATGAGAAGGTCGTCAGCTCAGCTCGACATGTGGCCAGCTGGCTGCGCTGTCCTCGTCGTCGGCGCGGACCCGAGGTTGGCGGCGGTGAGCCCCAGAGGAGGCTCGGCGTAAACTCCGGGGTCGACGTGGTGGGGTCAAACCGGAGCGAAAGGTGCCGATGGACGTGGGTGAAGCGGATGCCGATATTCCGGTCGTGTCGCTCTCGGATGGCGTGGTCACTCTCCGACCTTGGTCGAGAGCTGAGGCCGGGTTCATGGCGGAAGCATTCGCCGATCCAGCGATCCGACGTTACAACGGGCCCCACGACCGACTCGGACGACCGGCTCCGCCGCTCTCGATCAAGGATGCTGAAGCGATCATCGACGAGTTCGCGTCGAGCTGGCGGGCGTTCGTCGCGGCGGAGCCACCATCTGGTGTTGCATTCGCGATCACGGACGCAGCCTCTGGTGGCCTGGTCGGCTGCTGCGGCGTCGATGACTGGTCGCAGGCAGACGTAGCGCAGTTCGGCTACTGGATCGGGCCGGGCGCGCGAGGGCGCGGGTACGCGACTCGGGCGGTGGTTCTGCTCACACGGTGGTTGTTCGAGCTCGGCGCAGCTCGCGCCTTCCTGACGGTCGAGGCGGACAATGAAGCGTCGGCTGCGGTGGCCCGCCGAGCGGGGTTCGTGCACGAGGGAACGATGCGCGCACACAGCGTGTGGCAGGGTGAGCGGATCGACGTGATGTGGTTTGCGGCGCTGCCGCTCGAATGGGCGATGCGCGAGCCGGACGAACCAGCGTGATGTGCAACGCGATCGGAGCCGGCTTGTCGAGTCTTTCGGCGACGGCAACGAGTCGGGGATGTACGCCATGGCGAAGGCAACACCTGACCCCAACGACCTGCACCCGCGAGCGACGATGAGCACCTGGTCGACGACCACCGGAGCGCAGACGAGCGGGTGGCGATCAGCGTGCCTGCCTCTACGGATCAGAAGGCGCCGGCGGCGCCTGGTCGGCCTGACCAGGGCGTGTTGCTAGAGGCGCTTGTAGAGAGCGGATGCGATGCTGTCGTTCTTCCTCGTAACGAGGATGCTGTCGTTCTTCCTCGTAACGAGAAGGTGTCTGTTCGACCCGGCAGGTACCGCGCTGGCTCAGTGACTGACCCGCAGCACGGCGAGTAGAGCACCACCGTAGCCGCAAGCGCCGCACAAGCCGCGGCCCTGATCTCAATCCAGCTTATGTCTCGGCATCGTCAAGCCGAGATCTGCGACGCCCCCGGGCTAGAGGACTACGAGAAGCAAGCCTTTCCTACAGACCAGCGCTTCGTGGTCCACGGCCACACGTTCCGAGCACGCCGGGATGCAGAGCCGGCCGGCCCACTCGGCAGCCTTCCCGGTTACTGGACGTGGATCGTGGGACTCGCTCTCTTTGGCATCGCAGCTATCGCCGTGTTTGCTCATGGTGTGGCTAGATCCCGGCTTGTTCTCAAGCTGAGGCTGACTTGACGGCATGACAGCCGGCTGTCCGCTCCCGCCAGGTGATCCAGCGGTCGAACCAGATGGCGGCGCAGCTTCCTGCCTAAGCTAAGCTTCCTTCAGCCTGGGCCCCCGTAGCTCAGGGGATAGAGCAGTGGTTTCCTAAACCATGTGCCGCAGGTTCGAATCCTGCCGGGGGCACCGTCTGGGCGCTGGCCCGCCGCTTTCACTTCGTTGCGTCTGCGGTGCCGATGACTCTCGCTCGTCGGTACTGCTTGGCCTCCACTATTCCGCGCCCTTTCAGCGTCGCGATCGCGCGGCTCACCGTGCCGACGGAGACGCTGTGGAGTGCCGCCAGGTCACGCGACAGCGGAAGTTCAGAACCAAGCGGGTACTTGCCGGACGCGATGTCCGTCTGGAGTGCTGTAGCCAGTGCTTCGTACGCGTGCACGGGTCGCACGTGGTTGTCGTAGCTCGGCCGGGGAAGTGTCTGGGCCAAAGCCTCGGCGGCCGACTCGTGCGTATGGTCCGTCCAGGCGACGTAGAACTTCAGGGTTGTCGCGCTCGAGTGGCCGATCCAGCCTTGGACCTTCTTGATGTCCACGCCACCCGACAGCAACTCGGTCGCCGTGTGATGCCGGATCGAATGGAGGCGAGTGCTTCTGAGACCGCGGCGCTTCGCGGCCCCGCGCATACCGCTGCGTCGCTGTGTTGGGCTTGAACGCAGTCGAGAAGTCCGGCGCTGTCGAGAAGATGAAGGCGTCCGGGCGGAGTTCTGTGCCAAGTAGCTTGCACTGCTCGGCACAGCTATCGCGGTGACTCGCCAGAAGCTCCAGGGACAGCTCGTCGAGCGGTACATAGTGGTGCTGCTTGTTCTTCGTCGGGGTCTCGACGACCTCACCTTTCACCTGGTCGCCCGCACGGACGACATGCAGCCGTCGTCGGGTCGTACTCAAGTCGGTCCACCGCAGGACACACATCTCTCCTCGCCGGCTTCCGCTGATCATCGTCAGCCACACGAACAAGCCCCAGTGAAGCTCCTTGAAGGCCTCGTTCATGAGCGGCGCCAGCTCTTCCGGCGTGGGCGGGTCAGGCTCGGGCCGGTCGAACGGGCGGCGGATCGGCCATCGCGGAACGTTCGCGCCGACGTACCCCCACTTCAGGCCCAGCTTGAACGCCGCGGTCAGGATGAAGTGGATCGCCCGTACTGAGCTGTTCTTGAGGGGCTCGCAGGCGTGATCCTTCGCGCGATGGTCCGTGCCGAGGATGTTGTTGTAGCGACAGGTCTGGAGCAGTGCGTAGTAGCCCTCCAGGAACTCGATCGACGCCTTGGGGTCGGTTGTGAACCTTCTCGCCTTGACGCCGGCGAACCGAGGGACCAGGTAGTCACGTATCAACTGGTCGCGACGCTGCCGAGTGCGCCGAGCATGCTCCGCGCTGACGGCACACCACTTCTCGATCAGCTCGAGAACTGTCAGGTTCGTTCGTGCATGCTTCTGCTCGTCTACCAGGCTGAGCAGCTTGTCAACTCGACCTCGGCTTGGTCCCAGTCGTCGACCGGATCGGATTTCAGCAGGTTCCGCTTGCCGGTCAGGGGGTTGGTGCCCGCGGAGACGACGGCTCGGAACGTGCCGTTCTGCGCTCCTCGATGTGCCCACGCCGCCTCGCACGCTTCGCCATGGCCTGCGGTTATCAGGTCGCTGTTCCCGAAACCGTTCCCAGAGACGCAGAACCTGAGCTTCTTCTCTGGCGTTTACTCAGGTCACGGCCGATTTGCTGTCAATCTCAGCCTTGCGACGCACGGTTTAGGAAACCGACGCTCTATCCCCTGAGCTACGGGGGCGCACGCGGGGACAGCTTGGCGGAGGTGGGGTGGTCAGCCGGTCAGGGCGGTGACGCCCAGGTGGCCGGCTATCGAGTTGTAGCGTTCGGCGTAGAGGGTGGTGCAGCGGGAGGCGGCGCAGCCGGCGCCGGCGAAGGCGAGGCCGCGGATGGTGGCTGAGCTGCTGCCGCGGCGGGTGTAGACCGGGCCGCCGGAGTCGCCGCCGATGATTGCGACCAGCCCGCCGCGGGTCGCGCGGATGACGTACGTCGTGCAGCCGTCGGTGTCGCAGTAGCTGGCCGACGTGGAGCGGACCGTGAGGTTGCACACCGACGTACTGAAGCTCCCGGACTGGCAGACGACCGTGCCGACGCCGGGGTCGCCGCCGCCGGTGACCGTACGGGTGTTGGCGGTGTCGCCGGGCCCGTCGGTCCAGATTTTCGCGCCGTACGAGCTGCCGGTGACCAGCGACTGGTCGTAGTCCGGGTAGTTCGTGCGGACCGAGGTCGTGCCGTAGTAGTTCGTGCCCGACTTCCACACCGTCCCCGGTGCGCCGCAGTGCCCGGCGGTGACCGAGCCGCGCTGGCCGTTCGACCGCCGTACGACGGAGAACCCGGCGGAGCAGTTCTTCAGCGCGGACGTGATCCGCGCGCCGCCCCAATGCCCGCCTTTCGGGGTGTCGCTGAGCCGCGACGTACGCGCGAGCGACCCCGCCACCAGCTGTACGCCGGACAGCCCGCGGAGGCCTTCGAGCGAGGCGG
Organism: Kribbella aluminosa; assembly: GCF_017876295.1. Classification (NCBI taxonomy): domain Bacteria; kingdom Bacillati; phylum Actinomycetota; class Actinomycetes; order Propionibacteriales; family Kribbellaceae; genus Kribbella; species Kribbella aluminosa. The sequence continues at coordinate 1,114,575 of NZ_JAGINT010000001.1, forward strand.
GGGAGGTGGTCGCCTGGTCGTACTCGACGACCACGTTCTCGCTGGACGGGTCCAGGTCGGCGGAGAACGTCGTACGGGCGGCATCCGCGGACCACGCGCGTTTGCCGACCGTCCGCCAGGTGTCGGCGATCGCCTGGGCCGAGCGGCAGCTGTGCTCCACCTTCACCATCTGCTTGCCGGCGGTCGGCAGGTTCCGGGCCATCGCGGACTGGTACTTCTTGGTGTCCGCGTTCGCCGAGTCCACGAGGACCTCGTACCCGGTGGCGGCGGAGCCGACGACGCCGATGACGCCCTGGCTGAGCCCGTACGGCAGGCCGGACCTCGGGCGGCCGGTGGCGTCGAGCGGCTCCAGCGAGCGGATCGCGGCCGAGATGCCGTCGCCGAGCGACTCGCCGAGCGGGCGGGCGTCGGACGCGGACGTCGGCTGCGCGAGCCGGGTCGCCTCCGTCGAACTCGCGCTCGGCTGTGCATGTGAGCACGCCGCAGCGCCCGTCACCGTGCCCGAGGAGGGGGCAGTGAGGGCGACTGCGCAGAGTGAGACTGAGCCGAGTGTGACCAGCGGGATGGTAACGGAGAGTCGCACGAAGCTCCCAAGATCGGTGGACCAACCACTAGATGGTCCGGTCAGAAACTCCTTTCCGTCAAGAGGTGGTCACCGTCCGCGAGCAGATTCGACTACCGTGCGCGAGCGTAACTCGCAAGTTGAGCGCCGTCGGCGCCGAAGAACTGCAGCGTGTCGCCGCTGATCGCGACCCGTTTGGCAGCCGTCAGTACGCCGGTGTGCGGCACGTTCTCGCAGCCGATCATGTGCTGCGGCCCGGCCGTCGCACTGAACGCCCCACGTTGACCGATGCTGTACGTCCCCTGCAGGCTGTTGCAGCCGTCGGAACCCGTCCAGGTGCCGTCTGCCTTGAAGACCAGCACCGGGTCGTCGGGCCGGGCCTGCTTCAGCGCCGTGAAGCCGGCCAGCTGCTGCACGCGCCAGGTGCCGGACACGGTCTGCGCGGTCACCGGCTGCGCGGACGGCGTCGTCGCGACGGACTGGGATCCGCCGGCGACCGGTGGCTGGGCAGGCTTGTTCTGCGAACCGGCCAGCCCGAAGACGGCCACGGCGACCGTACCCACCGCGACAGCGGCCGCGCCGGTGCCGATCCAGGTGCGGCGCTGTGCGCGCCGGGCGCCGGTGCTGGCGCGCTCGGTCAGGTCCGCGGTCGGCGGGACCGAGGCCGCGGCGCGTTCGAAGGTACCCCGGAGGTCGTCCTCGAGATCGGTGTTGCTCACTTCAGCCCCTCATTGACGCGGTGGGATGTTCTGGCTTTCCGTAGCGAGGCGAGTGCTCGGCTCGTGGTCGCGCGTACGGAGGACGGCTTGATGCCGAGCAGGTCGGCGATCGTCTGGTCGTCGAGGTCCTGGTAGTAACGCAGGACCAGCACGACCCGTTCACGCGCGGACAGCGTCGCCAGCGCCTGCCACAGGTCGTCGGAGACCGCGATGCCGGTGGCGTGGTCGGGCACCGTGTGCTGCGGGTCCAGGTCCGCCGTCGGGGCCTCGCTGAACGAGCGCCGCCGGGTCATCGACAGGTACTCGTTCACCAGGATCCGCCGGACGTAGTGGTGCGGGTCGTCCGCGTCGCGCACCTTCCGCCACTTGCGGAACGCCTGCATCAACGCGATCTGTGCCAGGTCCTCCGCCCGTTGGTAGTCGCCGGAGACGGTGAACCCGAGCCGCACCAGTTCCTGTCCGCGGGCGGACACGTACTCCTCGAACTCCACTCGCCACTCCCTGGCTGGGCGTACAACTCCTCACACCTATTAGACGCATCGAGTCGGCCGGCTGCTGCACCCGTTGCCGCACAGTTCGATCTCTAGGTGGTGTCTGGTGATTCCCCACCTAGTGCAGCAGGAACGTACGGACCGCCTGCCGGCCGCGGGGATCGCGCTGCACGCTGTGACCGCTGCCCGGGATGACGACCAGCTGTGCCGACCGGGCGTGGGACTGCTCCCATCTGGACCAGTCCAGTGGGCAGAACAAGTCGTTGCTCCCGTGCAGGATCAGTGTGCGCGGCAACAGCTCCTGCACCGCTGGGTACGTCGACACGCGGGCGTCCGGCCAGCGCAGGCAGCCCTGGATCATCAGCTGCTCGCGGGCGGTCGCCACGTCGTACGGGTACAGCCGCTTCGGGTCCAGGCGCCGTACCACGTCGTCGAGTGTCGCCTGGCGGTTGGGCTTGCCGGACCACGGGAAGCGGAGGTCGGAGCACAGCGTGGCCATGTGGAGTCCCGCGGAGAGCTGGTCGTAGGACAGGCCCTTGCTGGTCGTCCGTTGGAACAGCTCCTTCAGGGTGGAGTCGTCGCCGTTGCGTGCCGCGTGCAGGGCGGCTGGGATCCCCTCGAGACTCGGGTTGACGGAGTTGAGGCTCGACACGGACAGCAGCTCCATCAGGTCGGTGCCACTCACACCGTGCTGCACCAACCACGCCAGGTCCGCCACCGGGTCCGTAGTACAGGCTTGACATGCCGACCGCAGTACCGCGCTCGTCGCAGCCATCAGGTCGATGCCCATCGGGTCGAAACCCTTGTGCGGTACGACGGAGTCCAGCACGAGGGCCCGTACGCGGTCCGGGTACTTCAGGCCGTACTGCTCCGCGGTGAAGCTCCCGTACGACGTACCGTCGAGCGTCAGCCTGTCCACCTCGAGGAACTGGCGCAGCTGCTCGATGTCGTCGACGGTGTCAGGCGTGCCGTAGTACCCGACGTCGGAGCCGATCTGCTTGGCGCACTGGTCGACGGCCTCGGCGGGTGGCGTGAGGAAGTCGGAACCGCCCACAGTCTCTTGTAGCGCAGGGCAATTGAGACCGCCGGCTCCGGTACCGCGCTGGTCGAACATGACGAGCCGGTACTCACGCAGTACGTCCGGATCCACGTTGCGCCGCAGGGCCGCGAGCAGCGGTACGCCGGGCTGGCCCGGGCCGCCCGTGAGCAGCAGGAGTACGCCGCGGGGAGCGTCGACGTTGTCGGCCGCGATCACCGGGAGGTCGAGCGACGGCCCGTCGGGACGCTGGCGGTCGAGCGGGACGTGCAACGTCGTACACGTGAATCCCGCGGTGCAGGAGGTGTCCGCCGGCCGCTGGCTCGAACAGGCTGTGCATGTCAGTACCAGCGAACAGAGCAGCCGGATCGTACGCATGCACCCTCCCCTCACGCTCCGCCGTACATCTGGGAGGGTGCATGCACCGCGACCGGCACCGCAACCTGCCTCGCGGGTCGACCTCGAAAGGGACCCGCAAGACAGGCGCGGCTCGACCCCACCCGGACGGCTTCGGGGTGCGCGTCCGTGACGGGGTCAGCGAAGACCGAGCGACTTGATCAGCTCGGCAGTCACCTGGCGAGGCGCCGGCAGTACGCCGGGCTTGCCCTGCCCTTCCAGTGAGGTCGCCACCAGGCGGCGGCAGCCGAAGGCCTCGGCGGTGAACGACAGAACGCCGCGGTCGTTGTCGGTGAACCGCAGGACGTAGGTCGGCCCGAGTTCCTTGGTGCAGATGCTCGGCTTCTTCGCGACGGGTTTCGCCGCGTTCACCAGCGTGAACAGTTCGGTTGCCTGCTTGCCGGTGCGCTTCGTGGTGACGGTCGCGTAGTTCTGCCCGGTGGCCTGGGCGTCGTACTGGCAGATCGTCACGCTCACCGGGACGAACTTCGAGGTGCCGACGCCCTGGCCCCAGACCGCCTTGTCGGTGGCGGTGCGGACGGCGGTGATGGTGTTCGGGCAGTCGGTGCTCGGCTTACCGCTGGGCGTGCTGCTCGGCGTGTTGCTGGGGGTGGGCGACGGGGTGTCCGTGGGCTGGGCGGCGGGCGGGGACGAGGCGTTCTCGGTGCCGCAGGCGGCGGCGATTCCGAGCACAGCCACGACGAGCGTCGCACCGATCAGGCCCCGTGTCCGTTGTGCACTCACGACTCGGTCCTTCCGGGTTGGCAAGGGCAACATGATGGTGGACCGGAGTCTCACCCGGCGTGCCGGAACATCACGGCGGGGCGTCTATCCGGTCACGCCGCCCGATCGATCCGCAACCGAGGCACAGCTGTAACCTCCGCGCACTGGCTGCCCGACCGCCCGTACCAGCTGCCTGTGTCCCCGTGCGCCCTTAGGATGCTGTGTCGTGGGCAGGAAGAAGGCGAACGCAGAGGCCGCCGCGCAGCGGGAGTGGGAGCTCGGGATCGACTGGGCGCGCTGGCTGCTGGACGGCAACGTCCCGCAACGGCTCCAGGTGTACGGCGTCGTCCTGGAGCCGAACGAGTTCGCCTACCTGCAGACCACCGCGCAGTACTCCCGGATGTACGGCGGGAACGGGCGCTACACCACCAGTGGCGGGTTCTTCATCGGCAAGCCGGGGATGGTGCTCGGCATGATGGCCGCCAACGCCGCGGTGAACGCGAGCCGGAAGGCCGCCGCCAAGCGGGACATGCAGGCGTCCTGGCGGGACGTTCAGGAGCTTCCGGTGCTGGCCACCAATCTGCGGCTGATGTGCCACCTGCCGGCCAAGGGCTGGATGAGCTTCTACTACAGCGCGGTCCAGGAGTTCTACCCCGATACGGACAACTGGATGATCACCTTCGGCTTCCAGAACGCCGTACCGCTGCGGATCGCCGGCCTGACCACGCCCACGCTGGCTGTGCTGGCGGCGTGGTGCGTGCACGGGAACGGCCGCTGGCACGGCGAGCCGGGGATCGCATCGCTGGTCCAGGCCGCGCTCAGCCCGCGCGGACCTGTCACCACCGGCGAGGTCTCGTACGACTCCACCGCCGAACTCCAGGACGACCGTCCAGCCGACACCGGCAACGCCGACACCAGCAACACCGACACCAGCAACACCAGCAACACCGGCAACGCCGACAACGGCAACCCGGCCGGCGACACCGGGAACTACTCGACCGGAAATGCGTACGAGGACCTGATCCGCTCGAAACTCAGTCCCGAAGACCGCCGCTGACTCGGTAATCTGGACCCATGACGAGCCCGTACGAAGACGACGAGCCGCTGCTGCCAGAGCAGACCCGCGACGACGACCCGCGCAGCTGGGGCGACAACGACCTCGGCAGTGACGACGACGATCGCATCCTGAACGAGGTTCCGCCGCACCACGGATGACCACCTCGGTGCTCCTCGTCCACGGCGGCCTCTGGGACGCCATGGACGCCGATGCCTTCTGGGGTACGCCGGGCGTCACCGCCGCCGTGATCGCAGCACTCGATCCGGACGGGTCGGGGCGCGTGGAAGTGCTCGCGCCTGACCGGCCGCAGCGGGCCACCGGATGGGACCTGGAGGTCGCCGCGCTCGGTGAATACCTGGCGAAACGTTCCGGTCCGGTCAGAATCGTTGGGGCCTCCAATGGATGTACGGTCGCCGTCCTGCTGGCGACGAGGTTTCCGGACGTTGTCGACCGGCTGATGCTGGCCTGGCCGGCCACCGGCGACGACCCCGCCGGGAACGAGCGTGCCCGGGCCGGGATGATGAACCGCGGTTGTCCGGCCGATGTCGCGGACGGACTGCTCAGGGGTGGAATTCTGCGTGGGGTCCAGGACCGGGAGCTGGCGTCGCTGACCCAGACCCGGGTGGCGGTGTTGCCGTCGGTGCCGGAGAATCCGTCACATCAGCGGAAGACGGTCGACGCGTTGCTGCGCTCGATCCGGGGGAGTCATGAGCTGGCCGGGTGTCCCGAACCGCCGGTCCCCGGATTCCCGCCGTTCCTGGATCAGCTGGCGCGAACGATCGTCGAGTTCGTCAACTGAGGGGAAGAGCGTGGAGCTTCGGGGGTTCGACGACGAGTACGGGTCCAGGTCGCGGGCTGGGCCGTGAACGAGAAGGAAGTCGCATTGCTGTCCGGGCGGGTGGCCTACCCGTTCCCGGAGGAACTGCGGGCGAGCTGGCAAACGGCCGACGCGGACATCTACTCCTATCTGCTGTTCGACGACGGGCGTCCGGTCGGGTACGGCGAGGTGTGGCTGGACGACGAGGAGGACGAGGTCGAGCTCGCCCGGATCATCGTGGACCCGGCGGTCCGCGGCCGTGGCTTCGGCGGTGAACTCGTTCGGGCACTGCTCGGGCCGGCGCTGGACGCCGGGTACTCGGAGGTGTTCCTGCGGGTCCGTCCGGAGAACGCTCCGGCGATCCGCGCCTACCACCGCAGCGGCTTCGTCGATGTCCCCGCCGCGCTGATGGAGGAGTGGAACGACGGCCAGCCGGTCCCGTACCGCTGGATGCGGTACGCCGGTCAGCAGGTGGGTGCCGGCGAGCTCAGGGGCTGAGGATGGTGCACCCACCTGCGGGCGGCAGGTCTTACTGACGGGCGCGCAGAAGGTCCCGGATCTCGGTCAGCAGCGCCTGGTCGGCGGTCAGCGGCTCCGGCTCCTGACCGCGGCTGCGACGCTCCGCCAGCTTGTTCAGCGGCATCACGATGAAGAAGTAGACCGCCGCGGCGACGAACAGGAAGTTCAACGCGGCCTGCACGATGTTGCCGATGTGGAACTCGGCACCGTTGATCTTGAAGAAGAACAGCGCGCTGGCGTCCGCCTTGCCGAAGATGGCCGCGATCAACGGGTTGATGAAGTTGGCGACGACAGCCGTGACGATCGAGCCGAACGCCGCGCCGATGACGACGGCGACCGCGAGGTCGACGACGTTCCCACGCATGATGAATTCCTTGAAGCCCTTGAGCATGTGGTGCCTCCACGAAGCGGGTGGTTGTACCCGGACAAGGTAGGACCGCAAGGTCGTCCGCGCGAGGGACCGCGCCGCACGGCAACGCATCGTGCTGCCGCAAGTTCACACCGTGATCATCCCGTGTCCGGCGCCAGCGCCACGGTGATTCGGGAATTCGTACTGGCCTGGGCCAGTCGGGTTGCGACGTCGGGTGCGGTCGCGACCACGATCAGCGCCCCCGACGTACTCGATCGGGGCGCCGGCAGTGCGACCACGGGAACGGAGGCGGCGAGCAGCCGGGCGGCGTCTGCGTTCGTGCTGCCGGCGGCGTAGAGGTTCAGGTGGTCGCCGACGCGTAGCAACGTGGTGATGTCGGCATCGTCGATGTGGAACGGGTAGGCGACCGACCCGGACGGCACGGCAGGTGGCGCCAGGAAGCGGGCGTCGGTGAGCGGCTCGCCGGCTCTGACAGGACCGGTGAGCACACGGGTGGTCAGCTCACTGCCGGGTCTGAGCGCCCCGGCGGGCACGGCGCCCGGAGGCAGCTCGACGGTTCGTAGGTCGGCACGTGCGGGTGCGGCGCCGCCGGTGAGGTCGCGCGCGGCGGCCAGCACCTTGACCCTCGGCGGTGGCGCGGGGGAGAGGGCGAGGAGCCCGAAGTACACAGCGGCTGCAGCGGTGGCGCCGGCCAGTAGCCGACGGTGCCACCGGGCGGCGCGGAGCAGGTCACGAAACAGCGAGGAGATATTCATGCCGGAGAAGGTACGAGTTTCGCCGGCACCCGCCGTTCAGTTATCCACAGGCAGTGCTCGAGCGGGGTCAGGCCGCGCTGGTCCCCGAGGAAGACGAGCCGCTCGATGACGAGCCCGACGACGAGGATCCCGACGTACCGGAGGAGGAGCTGGAGGAGCTCGACGAGCCGGTGGACGACGAGTCGGACGACTTCGAGCCCGAAGCGGACGAGTCGGCCTTGGCCGGCACCGAGCCCGTGCCGGAGGACCGGCTGTCGTTGCGGTAGAACCCGGAGCCCTTGAACACCACGCCCACGGCGTTGAAGACCTTGCGCAGGTTCCCCTGGCAGTTCGGGCACACGGTCAGTGCGTCGTCCGTGAAGCTCTGGCGCGCCTCGAGCGATTCGCCACAGTCAGTGCACTGGTACTGGTACGTCGGCACGGTCGGTTCCCTTCAAGCCGCTGGCACTCCTACTACCCGACTGCTAATAATGCGCCAGGCGGCCGAAGTATTCCAAACCCGCCATTACTTACCTCAACTCTGCGTCCATGTCCAGCGAACGCAGAGCAACGCAAAGTTGTGAGGCACCCCATTTGGGGTGGACGCCCGGATTCTCTACGGTTGGTCCGTGCGTCGCCTGCTTCGAGTCGTCATCATCAGCGGAATCGCCCTCACCACGGTCCTCCTGGTGATCGCGGGTACCGCCGTCTACGTTGTCCGCCACTCGTTCCCGACGTACGACGGAACGATCGACCTGGAGGGACTCGACGGTGACGTGAACGTGGTCCGGGACGCCAACGGCATCCCGCAGATCTACGCCGACACCCCGGCGGACCTGTTCTCCGCGCAGGGCTACGTCGCCGCGCAGGACCGGTTCTTCGAGATGGACTTCCGCCGGCACGTCACGGCGGGCCGGCTGAGCGAGCTGTTCGGCAAGACGGCGCTCGAGACCGACAAGTTCGTCCGGACCCTCGGCTGGCGGCGGACCGCGGAGAAGGAGCTGCCGCTGCTCAGCCCGAGCACCCGGCAGTACCTCGACGACTACGCCCGCGGCGTCAACGCGTACCTCTCCACGCACAGCGGCTCCGGACTCAGCCTGGAGTACGGCGTCCTCTCGCTGCAGCCCGGCGGTCCGAAGAACTACAGGCCGGAGCCGTGGACGGCGGCCGACTCGCTCTCCTGGCTGAAGGCGATGGCCTGGGACCTGGGCGGCAACCTGGACGAGGAGATCACCCGCACCAAGCTGCTCGCGGCGTTCCCGGCGCGCAACATCGAGAGCCTCTACCCGCAGTACCCCTACGACCGGAACCAGCCGATCATGTCGGCCGGCTCGGTCGGCAAGAACGGAAAGTTCAGCGCTTCCCCGGTCAGCACCGAGGTCCGGCGGAGCATGCTCACCCAGGACCTGCTCAAGTCGCTGGACTCGGTGCAGAGCGTCGCCAAGGGCCTGCCCGAGCTCCTCGGTCAGGGTGACGGCGTCGGCTCCAACTCCTGGGTGGTGTCCGGCGACCACACCACCACCGGCAAGCCGCTGCTGGCGAACGACCCGCACCTGGGCGCCACCATGCCGGGTATCTGGACTCAGGTCGGCCTGCACTGCAACAAAGTCGGCAAAGCCTGCCCGTTCGACGTCTCCGGCTTCAGCTTCTCCGGCCTGCCCGGTGTGGTGATCGGCCACAACAACGCGATCTCCTGGGGCTTCACCAACCTCGACCCTGACGTCCAGGACCTGTACCTGGAGCGCGTCAACGGCAACAACGTCCTCTACAACAACAAGTGGCGCCCGATGGCCACCCGCGAGGAGACGTTCAAGGTGGCCGGCGAGGACAAGCCGGTGAAGATCACCGTCCGCGAGACCCGGCACGGCCCGTTGATCTCGGACGCCGGCGCGGACGAGCACAAGGTCGGCGAGCTGGCCGCCTCCCAGGCGAAGTACCCGAAGGCGTACGGCGTCGCCCTGCAGTGGACCGCGCTGAACCCGGGCAAGACGGCCGACGCGCTGTTCGCGATCAACACCGCCCAGAACTGGACCCAGTTCCGGGCCGCCGCTTCACAGTTCCAGGTGCCCTCGCAGAACCTGGTGTACGCCGACACCGACGGCCACATCGGCTACCAGGCGCCCGGGCTGGTGCCGATCCGCTCGGTCGGCCGCGGTGACTGGCCGGTGCCGGGCTGGGACCCGAAGTACTACTGGAAGGGCTACATTCCCTTCGACGCGCTGCCGACCGAGCTCGATCCACCGAGCGGGATCATCGTCACCGCCAACCAGGCCGTGGTACCGAGCACGTACTCGTACTACCTGACCAACTCCTGGGACTACGGGTACCGAAGTCAGCAGATCCTGGACCGGATCAAGGCCGCCGGGAAGCTGGACGTGAACGCGATGGCGTCGATCCAGCTGGACACCAAGAACAAGGCCGCCGAGATGCTGGTGCCGTACCTGCTGCGGATCAGCATCAACGACACTTTCGACCGGCAGGGCCAGGACACCCTGCGGAACTGGGACTTCACCCAGCCGCCGGACTCCGCGGCCGCGGCGTACTTCAACGTCGTCTGGCGCAACCTGCTCGCGCTGACCTTCCACGACCAGCTCCCCGAAGGCACCTGGCCGGACGGCGGCTCCCGCTGGTTCGAGGTGATCCACACGCTGCTCGGCCAGCCGAACAGCGGCTGGTGGGACGACATCCGGACCCCGCAGCGGGAAACCCGGGACGACATCCTCCGTGAGGCGCTGGTGAACGCCCGCACCGAGATCACCCAGAAGATGGCGCGTGAGCCCGCCAACTGGCAGTGGGGCCGGCTGCACAAGCTCACGCTCACCAACCAGTCCCTGGGGAGCGCGGGCAGCCCTGGTTTCGTGCGGCGGATCTTCAACCGTGGCCCGTACGAGCTCGGCGGCGGTACGTCGATCGTCGACGCCACGTCCTGGGACGCCTCCGTGGGGTACGACGTGACGTCGACGCCGTCGATGCGGATGGTCGTCGACCTGTCGGACTTCGACAAGTCCCGCTGGATCAACCTGACCGGTATCTCCGGGCACGCGTTCTCGTCCAACTACACCGACCAGACCGACCTGTGGGTCAAGGGCGAGACCCTGCCGTGGGCCTACACGAAGGGCGCGGTCGAGGCCACCCGCCAGCATTCCCTGACCTTCACGAAGCCGGACCGTTAGCGACTACCAGGCGGGCGCACTGGCCTCGGCGAACAGCTCCTCCGGCCAGGTCCAGAGCGCCCGCTGGGTCAGCAGGATCGAGATGGTCCCGTCAGCGGTCGTCGACCACAGGGTGCCCAGCCCACCGGCCCAGCCGTACCGCCCGTCGTCGCCAACGGACACCCCGTAGCCCCAGCCGGTGTCCGGGCCGAGGAAGTCGAGGGACCCAGCTCGCTGTACCGGTGTGAGCTGGTCGGTGGTCATCTCGGCTACCGCCTCCCGCGACAGCAGGTCGCCGCTCTCCAGCATCCGGGTGAACGCGTGGAAGTCGTCCACCGTCGAGATCAGCCCACCCGCAGCGTCCGGGAACGACGGCGGCGTCAGCCACTGGCTCTCGGCCGCCGTGTCGAGCACGTCGTCCCCGACGTACGCCGTGGTGAGCCGAGCAGGATCCGCCGCGGTGAACCCGGTGTCACGCATTCCCAGCGGCTCGAACAGCCGCTCGCGCAGGAACTCCTCCAGCGGCTGACCCGAGACCCGTGAGATGAGTACGCCGAGCAGATGCGAGCCCGTGGCGTACAGCCAATGCTCACCCGGCTGGTACTGCAGCGGTAGCGTCCCGAGCCGCCGCATCCACTCGTCCGGCTCCAGGTCCGTCCGCGGGATAGGTGGCCCGAACGTCCGTACGCCGAGCTCCTCCTCAGCCTGCCGCAGCCCCGGGTTGCCGGACTCACCCAGACCGAGCCGGAACGTCAGCAGGTCCCGCACCGTGATCGCCCGCTCAGCCGGCACCGTGTCGTCGACCGGCCCGTCCGGTTCTCGCAGTACGACGGGATTCGCGAGCTCGGGCAGTACGTCGGCGGCAGGCGCGTCCAGCGACAGTTGGAGGTCGTCGACGAGGAGCATGGTCGCCGCTGCGGTGATCGGCTTCGTGAACGACGACACCCGGAACAGGCTGTCCCGCTCGAGGTCCGGCCCGTCGTACGCCGTCCGGCCGTGGACTTGGAGGTGTGTCTCGTCGCCACGGCTCACCAGGCTGATCAGACCGGGTACGACGCCGTTGTCGACGTAGGTGTTCAGCATCAGCCCAGTCCAGCAGCGAACGGCCTGTCGCGCCACTGTCTCAGTCATCCCCTGATGTGCGCAGGGGGATCAACCGGTTAGGTGTGAGCGCTGCGTCCACCGGGCGATCGTGGGAGTCGGACGGGAGCGTGTCGACGACCTCTGTGTCGTACACGGCGGCCCACACCGGCGTACCGGGACGTACGCGGGCGAGGGCCCGGTCGTACGAGCCGCCGCCTCGTCCCAGCCGTACGCCGTCGTAAGCGACCGCCACGGCCGGGCAGATGACCAGGTCGGCGGTGGCGATGGCGCCGGAGCCCAGGTCGACCGGCGGCTCCGACAGGCCGAGCCGCCCGGGCACCAGGTCCGCCGCGCCAGGGGCAACGCCCCAGCCCAGGTCGTTGTCGGCGTACAGGATCGGCAGCAGCACCTCGCGTTGTGTCGCGAGCAGCCAGTCGATCAGCGCACCGGTCTGCGGCTCAGGCCCCATGGACACGTACAGCGCGATCCGGTACACGGCCGGCAGCACCTGTTGGACGCTCGCCAGCAGTCCCTCCGCGTGGTGCCGTGCACCCCGCGCCTCCAGGAACTGCTGCCGCGCCACAGCCTTCGTCAAGAACACCTTCTGATCGTATGAGCGTGACGCGGGCAACACTGGGATTACCGGCTGTCCCCTAGGGTTGGTGCATGGGTGAGGTGGGTCTCAGACAAGCGCAGGAGAAAATGCGCGCGGCCGGTGCGGCCGACGTTGCAATACGCGTCTTCACGCACTATTACCGGCTGCTCGAGTCCGGGCACCAGGGCAAGATCCCCGAGGACGACATCGAGCCGGTCGGTGACCTGCCGCACCTGGACCATCTGGACACCGACCCGGACGCGCGCCGCGCAGCGCTCGCCGAGACGGTGGTGATCAAGCTCAACGGCGGCCTCGGTACGTCGATGGGCGTCACCGGCCCGAAGTCCGCGCTGCCGGTGAAGGACGGGCTGAGCTTCCTGGACATCATCGCCCGGCAGATCCTCGGGACCCGGCGTGCGTACGACGTACCGCTGCCGCTGGTGCTGATGAACTCGTTCCGCACCAAGACCGAGTCGCTGCGGATCCTCGGCGAGTACGACGGGCTGGCGATCGACGGCCTGCCGCTCGACTTCCTGCAGAACATGGAGCCGAAGCTGCTCGCCGACGACCTGACGCCGGCCGAGTGGGAGCCGGACCCGGAGCTCGCCTGGTGCCCGCCCGGCCACGGCGACCTGTTCACCGCGCTGGTTGCCTCCGGCACCCTCGACGCGCTCCGCGAGCACGGCTTCCGGCATGCGTTCATCTCGAACGCCGACAACCTGGGCGCCACCCCGGACCCGCGGATCGCGGCCTGGATGGCGGAACATTCCGTACCGTTCGGTATGGAGGTCTGCCGACGGACCAGGTCCGACCGCAAGGGCGGGCACGTCGCGGTCCGCAAGTCCGACGGGCGCCTGATCCTGCGGGACAGCGCGCAGGTCGCCGACGAGGACACGCAGTACTTCCAGGACATCAGCCGGCACAAGATGTTCAACACCAACAACCTGTGGATCGACCTGGACCGGCTGGCCGACCTGATGGCCGGGCACGACGGCATCCTCGGGCTGCCGATCATGGTGAACCGGAAGACCGTCGACCCGGCCGACCCGTCGTCGCCGAAGGTGATCCAGCTGGAGACCGGGATGGGTACCGCGATCGAGACCTTCGAGGGGTCCCAGGCGGTGATCGTGGACCGCAGCCGGTTCAAGCCGGTGAAGACCACGAACGACCTGCTCGTCCTGCGCTCGGACGTCTACGAGCTGGACGAGGCCGGTGAGCTGACCACGAAGCACGAGGGTGACGAGCCGTACGTCGACCTGGACCCGGAGTACTTCCGGATCCTCGCCGACTTCGAGGCACGGTTCCCGGCGGGGCCGCCGTCGCTGGTCGCCGCCGACCGGCTGGCGGTCCGCGGTGACGTTGCCTTCGGCAAGGACGTGACGGTGGTCGGGGACGTCGAGGTGACCGCGCCGGCCGGCGAGCGCCGGGTGATCCCGGACGGAACCGAGCTGCGTTGACCGACGACCTCCTGGTCCGTCCGCTGGAGCCGTCCGACACCGCCGGGGCCGCCGCCGTCTGGTGGCGGTCACGGCACGCCGACGGGTCCCAGCTGCCGCCGGCGATCCACACCGCGGAGCAGGTCGCCGGCTGGTTCGCCGACGTACTGCTGCCGGACGGGGGCACCTGGGTGGCGCTCGACGAGGACCGGATCGTCGCGGTCCTCACCCTCGACGGCGACGACCTCGACCAGCTGTACGTCGCCCCGGAGGCGGCCGGGCGGCGGATCGGCTCGGTCCTGGTCGACCTGGCGAAGGACCTCCGCCCCGGCGGGCTGGCGCTGTGGACGTTCCAGACCAACCTGCGCGCCCAGTCCTTCTACCGGCAGCACGGCTTCCACGAGGTACGCCGTACCGACGGCTCGGCCAACGAGGAACACGCGCCGGACGTCCGCATGGTCTGGGGCAAACATCCGGAATCGGACCTCACCTAGAACCACACCGGACTTCTTCACGCACCCTCCCGGACGATCGCAGGAAACGGCGGTTTGGTGGATTAGGGTCGAGCACGTGAGACGAAGTGTGGATGAGCATCTGGAGGCCGTACTCGGACGGGTGACGGCCCTGCCGGCGTTCGATCAGCCGTTGATGGACGCGGTCGGGCTGATGCTCTGCGAGGACATCGTCTCGGGGGTGAGCCTGCCGGGGTTCGACAACTCGGCCATGGACGGGTACGCCGTGCAGGCCGCGGACCTGGCCGGTGCCTCGGACGAGAACCCGATCAGCCTGCCGGTGGTCGGGGAGTTCCGGGCCGGGCGCAGCGAGCCGATCGTGGTCACCCCTGGGACCTGTGTGCGGATCATGACCGGTGCACCGATGCCGCGCGGCGCGGACAGCGTCGTGCCGGTCGAGTGGACCGACGGCGGGACCGTCACGGTCCGGATCACCCAGCAGCCGCCGGTCGGCGGTTCGGTGCGGTATGCGGGCGAGGACGTGACGGCCGGGGTGCAGGTGCTCGACCGGGACACGGTCCTCGGCCCACGGCAGATCGCGGTGCTGGCGGCGGTCGGCCGGGCCCGGGTGAAGGCGCGGCCGCGGCCGCGGGTGGTGGTGATCTCGACCGGAGCCGAGCTGCGCGAGCCGGGCAGCCGGCTGGGCGACGGGCAGATCTACGACTCGAACAGCTACACCCTGGCGGCGTGCGCCCGGGACGCCGGCGCGGTGGCGTACCGGGTCGGCATCGTCGACGACGACCCGAAACGGATCATGGACACGCTCTCCGACCAGCTGGTGCGGGCCGACCTGGTGATCACCACCGGCGGCGTCAGCATGGGGGCGTACGACATCGTCAAGGAGGAGCTCTCCAAGCTCGGCACCGTGGACTTCCCGCAGGTCGCGATGCAGCCCGGGAAGCCGCAGGGGTTCGGGGTGATCGGCGACGACGAGGTGCCGATCTTCACGCTGCCCGGCAACCCGGTCTCGGCGTACATCTCGTTCGAGGTTTTCGTCCGGCCCGCGCTGCGCAAGATGATGGGGCAGATGCCGTACCGGCGGACGCTGGTCCCCGGGGTCACGCTCGACGGGTTCAGCTCACCGGCGGGGCGGCGGCAGTTCGTCCGTGCCGCGGCCACCTCAGGCGACGAGGGCTGGATGGCCAGTACAGTCGGCGGGCACGGCTCCCACCTGCTGGGCGGGCTGAGCCGGGCGAACGCACTGATCGTGGTGCCGGAGGACGTGACGTCGGTCCGGTCCGGCGATCAAGTGGAGCTGATGCTGCTAGGGGGTGAGACCGGATGACGCACGACCCGGGTGCGACCGGTACGCCGGGGCCTGGCGGGCTGACCCATGTCGACGAGACCGGGGCGGCGCGGATGGTGGACGTGTCCGCGAAGGACGCCGGCGCCCGCCGGGCCGTTGCCAGCGGCAAGGTTTTCGTCTCCGCCGAGGTGGTGACGGCGCTGCGCGGTGACGGCGTGCCGAAGGGCGACGCGCTCGGCGTCGCCCGGATCGCCGGGATCATGGGCGCGAAGCGCACCCCGGACCTGGTGCCGCTCTGCCATCCGATCGCGATCACCGGCGCCAAGGTCGACCTGGAGGTCGCGGACGACGCAGTACTGATCCGCGCCCAGGTGAAGACCACCGACAGGACCGGCGTCGAGATGGAGGCGCTGACGGCGGTCGCGGTCGCCGGGCTCGCGATCATCGACATGGTGAAGGCGCTGGACCCGGCCGCCGTGCTGTCCGACGTACGGGTGGAGCTGAAAGAAGGCGGCAAGACCGGGCACTGGGAGCGGTCGTGAGAGCCCTCGTCGTCAGCATCTCGAACCGCGCCGCGGCCGGGGTGTACACCGACACGACCGGTCCGCTGATCGCAGCACGCCTGGCTGACTGGGGTTTCGACGTGTCAGGCCCAGACGTCGTCCCGGACGGTGCGCCCGTCGGTAAGGCATTGCGGGCCGCTGTCGAGGCGTCGTACGACGTGGTGCTGACGACAGGCGGTACGGGGATCTCGCCGACCGACGAGACACCCGAGCAGACGGCGGCCGTGCTGACGAAGGTCGTGCCGGGGATCGCGGAAGCCATCAGGGCCTACGGCATCGCGAACGGCGTACCGACGGCAGCACTGTCCCGCGGCCTTGCCGGAATCGCCGGTACTACGGTCATCGTCAACCTGCCCGGTTCACGGGGCGGCGTGAAGGACGGGCTCGCCGTACTGGAACCGCTGCTGCGACACGCCGTCGAGCAGGTGCACGGTGGGGACCACCTGCGGACGGACACCGACTGATGGCGATCGTGCAATGGCCGGTCGAGCTGAAGCACGGGCAGGTCGGCCTCCGACCGCTGCGCGCCGGCGACGGCGGCGAATGGGCCGCGGCACGCCAGCGGAACGTCAGCTGGCTACGACCGTGGGACGCGACCCAACCACCAGGCGCAGAGGACGGCGCGCGCACCTTCCGCGCGATGGCCCGCGACTGGAACCGGCAGGCCCGCTTCGGGCGGATGCTCCCGTTCGTCATCACGTACGGCGGTGCGGCCGGCGCCGGCGCCCGCGCGAAATGGCCGCTGGTCGGACAGCTCACGGTGTCCGGAATCACCTACGGCTCTGCCCGTTGGGCGAACCTCGGCTACTGGGTCGACGAGCAGTACGCCGGTCGCGGCATCGTGCCGACCGCCGTCGCGATGGCCGCCGACCACTGCTGGTTCACCCTTGGTCTGCACAGGATCGAGGTCGCGATCCGCCCGGAGAACAAGGCAAGTCTGCGGGTGGTGGAGAAGCTCGGCTTCCGGTACGAGGGCGAGCGGCCGCGGTTCCTGCACATCGACGGTGATTGGCGCGACCACCGGATCTTTGCCCTCAATATCGAGGACGTAGGACCCGGTCTCGTAGCGCGACTGCGCTGACTACGCTGCGTGCTATTCACATCAGTCACACGAGTCTTCTTGCGACACACCGTGCCACGTACCTGATCTGGCCCCCGCCGCGCCTTAGCGTCGTCGCATGGGGACGACAGGACTGATCTATGTGGCGATCGTCGCCGCGTGGGCTGCCTATCTCGTCCCGATGTGGCTGAAGCGCGGTGACGAAGCCCGGCGCAAGCCGGTCGTGCCGTCCTCCGACGAAGCCCGGGTGCTGTCCCGCGATCCGTCCCGACCGCGGTACGTCGTACGCCCGGCCGCAGCCCCCGCGGCCGGCGACCCGTCGCCGCCCAAGCGCTACATCCCGAACCGAGCCCGCCGGGTGGCCGCGATGCGCCGTCGGCGGGTGCTGTCGATCCTGACTCTTTCGCTGCTGTCCGTCGTCGCGCTCGCCGGCCTGTCGATCCTGCCGTGGTGGACCGTCGCGGTGCCCGGGGCAATGATCGCCGGATTCGTCGTCCTCACCCGGGTGCAGCTGCGGCGGCAGGCCCGCGCCCGTGCAGCGATCGCGGCGGACCGACGTACCTGGATCCGCGCCCAGCACGACCGCGGACCCGCCGGCAAGCCCGCGCCGGCCCCCGACGACGAGATGACCGTCGAGGTCGAGCTCCCCGCGGAACCCGCCCCCGCTCCCGCTCCGGCAGCGAAGAAAGAGCCGGCCGCGGAGGGCCTGTGGGACCCCGTGCCGGTGACGCTGCCGACGTACGTCATGAAGGAGAAGGCACCCGACCGTACGGTCCGGACCATCTCGCTCACCGACGACGAAGTGTTCTCCAGCGCCCGCACCACCGACCCCGCGGAGAAGCCCGCCAGCACCGAAACCCCGGCCCCCAGGCCGATCGCCGAACCAGAGGTGAAACGCGCCGTCGGCGACTGATATCCAGTTTTAGATCGCGGGGCTCCACGTGTTAGAGTTTCGCGGTCGCCAGGGAAACCCGGCGAACAAGTCTGGGGCTGTGGCGCAGTTGGTAGCGCGCTTCGTTCGCAACGAAGAGGCCAGGGGTTCGAATCCCCTCAGCTCCACCCAGTAGTCGAAGGGCCGGTCACCCACCTCGGGCAGACCGGCCTTTATTTGTGCGGCGTCCTGGGAGCCCGTCCGCAGACCGACGGCGGCGTTCGATGAGGTCTGACAACTCATCGTCAGGTTTCGAGTCTTCCCCTCGTCGTCCTGGGTGCGCGGCGACATCCGCCTTTTCAGAAGTATCCGACCGTGCACCGACTTCGATCTACGAGCAGCCGGGAGGCTACGATCCTGTACCGGCTTGGACGACACCGGACCTCGGGGACTCAGGAAGTGCAACTCGCCGAGAATGCACCGGTCTATCGGCCACCTGGGCCGGCGCATCAACGGTGCCGGTCAGCGTCCGAGGCGCACGATCTCGATCGCAAGCTCCACCAGTGTGCGTGCCCGGCGGACCGGAGGTTCGGCCTTGATAGCGGTCACCACGTCAGTCCCGTACTCGACATCACCTTTGGCCGCGACCAATTCACGCAGCGCCCTTTCGCCTGCGGTGCCTCGGCCCGTTTGGCCAGCGATTGTCGGAGTTCTTTCGCCGCGGCGGCGTGATCCTTCTTGTTGCTTGTCGAACCGGTGAGCGCGGTGACGATCGCGTCCTTGGCGCTGATTCCGGCGTGGATCGCGTCGCCGGCTGCCGGGGCGTACCTCGTGGCGGCAAGGTTGGCTTCGGCCGAGGCGAGATACTCCTCGGCCTTCTTGAGGAAGCTCTTGGCGTGATTGCGCTGCTCGGCCGTGGCCATCATGCAGCTCCGTGCTTGACGCGCGGCTTGGCGCCGATCAGCGCGACGCCGTCACGGAAGATGTCGCTGACGACCGGCTCTCCCGAGGCGGCCAGCCGATTGAAGTCGGCCTCGGTCAAGACGAGTACATCGCAATTGTTGCCGAGATGCATACGGACACTGTCCTCGAGCTCAACGCGGTTGTCCCAGCCGGGCGGCGCAATGACCGCTAGATCAATGTCACTGTCCGGCGTTGCCTCACCGCGAGCGATCGACCCGAAGAGGAGCACCGCCTGCACGTCGCCGTCGATCACCGCACTGACGGCATCTCGCAGAGCCGCGATCGGGTCCAGCAGAGTCCGCAGCGGAGCCACGGAGGCGTGCTCCTCGTTGATGGTGTGTACGCCAGCCCGCCCGATGGTCTGGGTCTCCGTCAGGCCGAGCTATGGATCTGTCGCCCGGTCAGGGGCGTATCGGTGCGCAGTAGCGCCGCGAGCACGGCGCCTCGTGCCCCGGGGATGATCCCGCCGAACGGCTCATTGAAGAACATATGAACAAATACCTGTCATATGAAAGGTGAGACAGTCATCTGACAGGTGACGTGGGCGAGCAATCCCTGGGGCGGGCGCTAGACATGCCCAGTCTCAGCCGCGAAATCGGCTCAGCCGTCGCGACTATACGCTCGCCGAGCGAGGCGGACACTATGTGCAGGACGATCAGCCGCAGCTCGTCGCAGAGGCGATAGACGAGATCATCCGTGCTTGGCCGGCGGCGGCCGTGCTCGAAGGCGGCCCCCGGGATGTGGTGGCACTCGTCCGCGACGATCAGCCCGTAGCGCGGAGGACCGGCTCGAGGTACCGCGACCCGCTGACATCCCAGCCAACCATCGCCGGAACGTCAAGACCGAGATCCTGTGTGTCTCGCGTGTCGACTCGTCACAAGCGGCCACGTCGGTCCCGCAACTGAATGCTGCGGTTCTGAGGACACGCCGGATCGTCTCAGCATCAACTCCAAGTCGCTCACCCACACGCTTGAGTGACGGGCCCGTCGCATAGAGCCCTTCAGCCTCCACCTCCTGCTCGGGCGAGAGTCCCCGTGGGCGAATTTGGATTCCGTTCCTCCGCAGGATCAATACAGCAATCTCCGGGGGACGCCGAACCGTGTGCCCAGCTTTCGCAGGTTCGAGCCTTCCGCGTAACCGGCGATCAGGTGAGCGGTCTGCTCAGCATCGAGCTGCTTGGCTGTCCGAGTCCGTCTACGCGGTAGGTCGACTGAATCTGGCGTTGAGGACGGCTTCGGTCGTCTTGGGGGCGGTTGGGTCCGTTAGGGGAGGGGGACGTCGTTGGGGGGTGGGAGGGTGCTGCCGTCGCGGAGCAGGATCGGGCCGACTGGGGTGGGGGTGTTCACGGGTGGGGAGGGTGGCGGGGTGGGGGACGGTGTGGGGTTGGGTGGGGGCGGCTGCACGATTGTGGTGCCGTACTTCGGGGGTGGTGGGTTGAGTGCGGCCTGGGGCGACAGGTCGACCAGGTCGGCCAGGCCCTTGTCGTTGTCGACTCTGGCGACCCCGAGTGTGGGCAGGCCGAGGAGGTCTAGCGCGGTCTTGGGGATGCTGGGATGCCAGGACCAGCGGTGATCGATGCCCGGCTTGACCCGGCCGCCGAACATGAGCAGGGGCACCCGCGGACCGTAGGCCAACTGGATGCCGTCGGGCGTCGTCTCGACGTTCGGGGTTTGGACGTGATCGTCGTAGCCGCCCCAGTCGTCCCACGTGAGCAGGAAGACCGTCGAGTCCCAGGCCCCGGCTGCGGTCACCGCGTCCACCACTTGCCAGACCGCATCCATGCCCTGGGTCACGTTCGCGGGCGGGTGCTCGTCGAGCGGCGAATCGTGCCACACCATCGACAGCGCGGGTAGCTTGCCCGCCTTCGCGTCGGTGATGATGTCGGCCGAGCGGACGATGTTCGGAGAACCCTTGAGCTGCTTGTAGAACTCGACCGGGTAGCCGCTGGATCCGGTGTACGCCTTCCACGTCAGCCCGTGGTCGCCGGCATGTCCTGGCAGCGATGGCATGTCCCAGACCGGGCTGGTCCCGCTGCGCGACGGGTTCTTCAGAGTCGGCGTCTGGCCGCCGACGACGAGTAGGTGGTTCGGGGTCGAGTTGGTGCCGTACCCGGAGCAGTGGTTCTCGATGAACGCGCCGCTCGCGGCGAGCCACGCATAGAACGGCAGGTCCTTGACCGTGTCGAACTGGACGTGTGCCCCGGTGCTCTTCTTGGTCAGCCACCGGTAGTAGGCCTTGCGGTCGTGCGGCTGGTCGGACGCGGGCGGATTGGCGCTCGCCGGCCAACCGGTCGCGACGTTCGCACCGAACGCGGCCATCGAAGCGAAGTAGTTGTCGGTGGTGTGGTTCTCCTGGACCATCACGATGACGTGGTCGATCGTGGCGTTGGCCATGGGGACGCCTTTCGGTCAGTGCGTCGGGATCCGCAGTGCCTGCAGGAGCGCTTCGCCGTCGGGAGTGCCGAGCCCGGTACACGCGTCCCAGCCCGGCGCTGCCTGGTAGGCACCGTTGTTTCCGCTCGTGATGTCGTGGAAGCCTGGCTGCACGGTGCCGGCGCGAACGCCCTGGTACAGCTGGGTGTGCACCAGGCCGAGGCTGCGCCCGGTGCCCTGGGCGAGGCGCGCCAGCAGCGCGGCCCACAGCGGGGCGACGGCGCTGGTGCCCCCGACCACGATGCGTTGGCCGTCGACGAGAACCTGGTACCCGGTTGCTGGATCGGCGTTGCCCGCGACATCGGGCACTCCCCGGCCGACGCCACCGCCGGCCCGCGGAGGCACCCCCGCAGCGGACTGGAAGGCCGGCACCGGGAACGCGTCGCTGACGCCGCCACCGGAGGCGCCACCGCCCGGGGTGTTCCATACCGTCTCGGAGGTGATCTTCGGCGGGAGGCCTTCGAGGTGCGTGCCGCCGCACGCGAGAGCGTGCGGGCTCGAGGCGGGGAAGTCCGCGTGCTGCACGCCGTCGCTCTGGCCGTCCGCGCTGCCGTTGTCACCGCTGGCCGCGCACACGGTCACACCGAGCGCCGCGGCGTCGGCGAATGCCTGGTCCATCGCCGTCCTTGCCTGCGCCGTCCACTGGTCCTCGGACTGACCCCAGCTGATGCTGACCACGGTCGGCGTCGGGGTGGCGTGTACCGCGGTGGTGACCGCGTCCAGGAAACCCTGATCGGTGTTGGGCGCGAAATAGACCAGCTGCCGGGCCCCTGGGGCGAGCGCACCCGCGACCTCGATGTCGAGCATCACTTCACCGTCGGCGGAGCCCGGATCGCCGGTCGGGGCGTTCTTGCCACCATCCACCTCGACCGCGCTCACCTGGGGAGCGGGGATCTTCAAGCCGGCGAAGTAGGTGCTGATATCGGCCTGCTTGAATCCACCGCCGAGCTCGATGATCGCGATGGTGTGTCCGGTCCCGTCGGTGCCGGCCGGGAAGTTGTAGAGGGAGCCGAGCTGGTCGGGCGTGAACGCCTGTGCGGCGGCCGGAGCCGCGTGCAGCCGAAACTGGGCGCGCGCCTGCGGGCGGTCGTCGAGACCGAGTACGGCGATGACAATCCCGTCGAGTTCGGCGGGCACCGACACCGCACCGGACCGGACCCGGAGCTCCACGGTGGTGCCGTGGCTGTCCTGGCTGCGGACGAGTGAGAGCTCGGTACCGAAAACGTCCGTCAGCGCGGACGCAGGCCCGCGCACGGTCACCTGCCGGGCACCGACGTGCGTTCCGGTGATGCTCAGCCCGGCTGCCGTGAGCACCTCCTCAACCCGGGCGAGGTCGTCGTCGCCGGCGCCGAACCGTCGGGCGAACTCCTCCGCGGTCACGGTTTCGGGACCGGTCACGAGGTTCTCGTCGAGTTCGGCGCGGCGGCGCAGTACGAGCGTGACCGTGATCGAACTGTCCGGAGAGACTGGGCCGAGTGTCTCGGCGTCAGCGAACGCGGAGCGGGAACTTCCTGGAATGGGAATACGAGCGGAGTTCGACACGCGCAACATCATGAACCACGAACGCCCCCGGAGGCCACCCATTGTGCTGGGATCATTACTCTCAGCGTCTCCTCAGTGAATGTGTGTCTCAGTGCAATGCCGCTGTTGCTGCCTTGAGGTCGTTCAGGGCGGCTAGTACGTGCGGGGCCAGGCCTGACTCATCTTCGGTGGCTGTCCACGATTCGTAGCCCTGCTTGAAGGCCAGGACGCCTAGCTCGGATGCCACGTGGGCCAGCGGGGTGGGTACGCCTCGTGCCTGGAGGGCTGTGGTCATGGCGCTTGCCAGGCCTACGGTTTTGAGGGCGTCTCGTTCTTGGAGTTCTGTGCTTGCGGCTATTGCTGCTTTCAGGCGCGGGCCCAGTTCCCGGTTCATGGGGCCCATGAAGCTTGAGGCTTTGGTGAGACCGGCGGCTACTGCTTCCAGTGGGGTGGCGTCATCGGCGGCGCCGGCGATTCCTTCGGCCAGTAGGCGGCTCAGGGCGTCTTGGCCGGCTACCAGGAGTTCTCGTTTGTCGGGGAAGTGGCGGAAGAAGGTGCTCTTGGTGACGCCGGCGCGGTCGGCGATCTGGGTGACCGTGGTGGCGTCGTAGCCGTGTTCGGCGAACAGGTCCACGGCGGCGAGGACCAGTCGTTCGCGGGCTCCGGGTTGCCATCTCGCCATGAGGGCATTGTAGGTGATGGGACCTTTGTCTCGTCGGTGTTATGGTGATGGGACAAAGGTCTCATCAGGGTTGAGGAGTGTCCTATGAAGGTGTTCGTCACCGGCGGTACCGGGTTGATCGGGTCCGCCGTTGTTCGTGAGTTGCTCGGGAACGGGCATGAGGTCGTCGGGCTGGCGCGGTCCGAGGCGTCGGCGGCGGCGTTGCGGGAGGCCGGTGCCGAGGCGGTGCGGGGTGGCCTTGGTGATCTCGACGTCGTACGGGCGGGTGCTGCGAAGGCCGACGGCGTGATTCATCTTGCCTTTAGCAACGACTTCAGTAGTCCGGAGGCGCTGGCGGCGGGGGTCGCTGAGGAGGGTGCGGCGCTAGAGGCCCTTGGAGAAGAGCTGGTCGGGAGTGGGCGACCACTGGTCACGGTGTCGGGTACGCCGTGGGTGCCGGGGCGGGCGTCCACGGAGGAGGACCCGTTGCCGCTTGACGGGCCGGTCGGTGGGCGGGGGCGGTCTGTGATGGCGGTGCTGGGGTTGGCGTCGCGCGGGGTGCGGAGTGCTGCGGTGCGGATGCCGCGGACTGTTCACAACCAGGGGGACGGCGGGTTTGCGGGGCTGCTGACGCAGATTGCTCGGCAGACCGGAGTGTCGGGGTATCCGGGGGATGGCGCGCAGCGTTGGCCCGCCGTACACGCGCTGGATGCGGCGGTGCTGTTCCGGCTGGTGCTGGAGAATGCACCCGCTGGTACGGCGTGGCACGCGGTGGACGACGAGGGGGATGCCGTACGGGACATCGCCGGCGTCATCGGACGGCGGCTCGAGCTTCCGGTCGAGTCCGTACCCGAGGAGACGTTCGGTGCACTCGGCCCGATCTTCGCGGCCGACCAGCCCGCCTCCAGCGAGTACACGCGCACGACGCTCGACTGGCGACCTCGGCACCCGAGCCTGCTGAAGGATCTGGAGAACATCCAGCCCTGAACGGCGAGGGTTGGTCAGGCGGGTGGTTCGCCGATGTTTCAGATTGAGAATCACGTCAGCTAATCTTGACTCATTCCAGAAAACGCGGAAGACTGCGGGACGTGCCGACGGTGGATGAGCTCCAGGGGTTGTTGCGTGGGGTCTCGCTGCGGGTGACGCGGCCGCGGCTGGCGGTGCTGGCCGCGGTGTACGGGAATCCGCATGCGGACACGGACTCGATTATCGGTGCCGTGCGCAACGAACTGCCCCAGACGTCGCACCAGGCGGTGTACGACTCGCTGCAGACCTTGACGGCGGCGGGCCTGGTCCGGCGGATCCAGCCGCTGGGGTCGGTGGCGCGGTACGAATCGCGGGTGGGCGACAACCATCATCACGCCGTCTGCCGGTCGTGCGGTGCGATCGCCGATGTCGACTGTGCGGTCGGGCACGCGCCCTGCCTGACCGCGTCCGAGGACCACGGTTTCGTCATCGACGAGGCCGAGGTCATCTATTGGGGCCTGTGCGCGGACTGCGCACGACGTACCTGAACTCGAAGTTGAAAACGTCCAGTCCTGGAAGGAATCCGATGTCCGAGAACCACGAGCCCCTGCCCGGCGAGGCCTCCGCGGAGAGCCGCGGCGCCGAGACCGGTGGCTGCCCGGTGAACCACGGTCAGGGCGTGCACCCGACCAGCGGGAACGCCAACCGCGAATGGTGGCCGAACCAGCTGAACCTCAAGATCCTGGCCAAGAACCCGGCCGTCGCGAACCCGCTCGGCGAGGAGTTCGACTACGCCGCGGAGTTCAAGACCCTGGACCTGGCCACGGTCAAGGCCGACATCGCCGAGGTCCTGACCACCTCGCAGGACTGGTGGCCGGCCGACTTCGGCAACTACGGCCCGCTGATGATCCGGATGGCCTGGCACAGCGCCGGTACGTACCGGATCCACGACGGCCGCGGTGGCGCGGGCGCCGGTCAGCAGCGGTTCGCGCCGCTGAACAGCTGGCCGGACAACGGCAACCTGGACAAGGCCCGCCGGCTGCTCTGGCCGGTGAAGAAGAAGTACGGCCAGAAGCTGTCCTGGGCCGACCTGCTGATCCTCACCGGCAACGTCGCGCTGGAGACGATGGGCTTCAAGACCTTCGGGTACGCCGGCGGTCGCGAGGACGTGTGGGAGCCGGAGGCCGACGTGTACTGGGGCCCGGAGACCACCTGGCTCGGCGACGAGCGGTACTCCGGCGACCGCGACCTGCAGCGCCCGCTCGGAGCGGTCCAGATGGGCCTCATCTACGTGAACCCGGAAGGCCCGAACGGCAACCCGGACCCGATCGCGGCGGCCCGCGACATCCGCGAGACGTTCGGCCGGATGGCGATGAACGACGAGGAGACCGTCGCGCTGATCGCCGGCGGCCACACGTTCGGCAAGACCCACGGTGCCGGCCCGGCGGAGAACGTCGGCGCGGAGCCCGAGGGCGCCCCGATCGAGCAGCAGGGCCTGGGCTGGAAGAGCACGTACAACACCGGCAAGGGCAAGGACGCGATCACCAGCGGCCTCGAGGTCACCTGGACCACCAGGCCGACCCAGTGGACGAACGACTTCTTCGAGATCCTGTTCGGCCACGAGTGGGAGCTGTCGCAGAGCCCGGCCGGCGCGAACCAGTGGGTCGCCAAGGACGCCGAGGCGATCATTCCGGACGCGTACGACGGCCCGAAGAAGCTGCCGACGATGCTGACCACGGACCTGTCGCTGCGCTTCGACCCGATCTACGAGCCGATCTCGCGGCGGTTCAAGGACAACACGGAGGAGTTCGCGGACGCGTTCGCGCGCGCCTGGTTCAAGCTGACGCACCGCGACATGGGCCCGATCGTCCGGTACCTCGGCTCCGAGGTCCCGAGCGAGGAACTGATCTGGCAGGACCCGGTACCGGCCGTCGACCACGAGCTGGTGTCCGACGCGGACGTGACCGCGCTGAAGGCCGCGATCGCCGCGTCCGGGCTGACCGTGTCGCAGCTGGTGTCGACCGCGTGGGCGTCGGCGTCGACGTTCCGCGGTAGCGACAAGCGTGGTGGCGCCAACGGTGCCCGCATCCGCCTGCAGCCGCAGAGCGGGTGGGACGTCAACAACCCCGACGAGCTCGCCCAGGTACTGCGGACCCTCGAGGGCATCCAGAAGTCGTTCGGGAAGCCGGTCTCGCTGGCAGACCTGATCGTGCTGGCCGGTGGCGTCGGCGTCGAGATCGCCGCGAAGAACGCCGGTGTCGACGTCGTCGTACCGTTCACCCCTGGTCGTACGGACGCGACCGCGGAGCAGACGGACGCCGACTCGTTCGCCGCACTCGAGCCGGTGGCGGACGGCTTCCGTAACTACTACGGCAAGGGCAACAAGCTCCCGGCCGAGTACCTGCTGCTCGACCGCGCGAACCTGCTCACGCTGAGCGCCCCGGAGCTGACCGTTCTGGTCGGCGGCCTCCGGGTCCTCGGTGCGAACTACGACGGTTCGAAGAACGGCGTACTGACCGACAACCCCGGCACGCTGACGAACGACTTCTTCGTCAACCTGCTCGACCTCGGCACCGAGTGGCACGCCGCCGACGGCAGCCAGGAGACGTTCGAAGGCACCGTCGACGGCAAGGTCAAGTGGACCGGCACCCGCGCCGACCTGGTCTTCGGCTCGAACTCCGAGCTCCGCGCCCTCGCCGAGGTCTACGCCAGCGACGACGCCAAGCAGAAGTTCATCACCGAGTTCGTCTCGGCCTGGCACAAGGTCATGGAACTCGACCGCTTCGACCTGCACCGCTGACCGCACACGAACCGGCTCCCCTTTCGCGAGGGGAGCCGGCTCGCATGTGCGCGGGTCTGCTCAGACGTCTTCGCGGTCGCAGCGGAGGTCTTCGAGGACCTCCTGGAGCTCCGGGCCCATCCGCGCCGCCCAGTCGGCGAGGTCGAGCGGACCGGTGGGTGGGAGCAGCGAGGTGGGGTCGGGGCGGAGTCCCCGGTACTGCGCTGCTGACATCACGACGGCTTCAGGCTCGCCGCGTGCTCCCCACACCAGAGGCTGCGTGCGTTCTGCGAGTACGGCGTCGAACTGCGCGGCGAGTGCTTTGGGTGTCAGTACATCGCCGCCGGAGAACTTCTGCGGGCCGTCGAGAGCGGCGAACTCGTCGTACGTGACGACGACGGCCTGAAGTACACCGTCGCCGAAGCCGATCGCTTGTGTCTTCCCGTTGCGGAAGTGGGCGAGGACAGTCGCAAGATCCGAGCGGAGCCCGGCGACGGATTGCCAGCTGGACATTCAGCTGTGGCAGCTTCGTGGCGTGGTGGACGGGGATGCGGATCCACCGAGGATCACCCAGCATCTGTAGTACTTCGTCCCTGGCGGGTAGTCGGCGCCGTACATCGTCGGCAGCGCCGTGTCCGACAGCGTCAGGTAACAGTGCGACTCCGCATCGAAGAACCCATTCTCGGTCCTCTCGTCGGCATAGCCGCGGCCGTGTCCGTCGCCGGACTGCTGCCGGCGTATGCGAACCCCACGACCGACACACGCGCCGAGGGTCAGATCGTTGATCTGACCGCTGGCGTCTTGCTTGCCCACGGTCAGCGGTTTGATCCAGACGACCTGTACATGTCCTACGGAGTGCCACTTTTTTCCGCGGAAGGTCTCGGCCTGGTTGAGCTCGACTTTGAGCATGGTGCCGCTCGCGTAGCGAGGCAGCGCCGCCACATCGACTCCGCCGCTCCTGTACGACGTGTCTGTTGCCGCGACGAGCCCGCGGTACGTCGCAGATGCGGCTGCGACCGCTTGCGTCTCGGGGGAATCACTCGGTGACGAGGACGGCGTCGGGGAAGGCGAGGGCGCGGTTCTGTTGGGCTGGCCGGCCTCCGGGGAGCCTTGGCAGGCGGTTAGCGCGGTGAGGGCGCAGAGGGCTGCGAAGGTGGGTCCGAGGGCCGGTCGGCGGGGCATGCAGGCTCCCGTTCATGGGTGCTGGTGGGTTAAGGGTTGCATACGGAGGGTGTTCGAAGTGCGGGATATCCACAGGGCTGCAGGTTGGGGTGCCGGAGGCGGTGATGCTGACGTACGACGAGTTCGAGGATCTCGGCGGTGAGACGAAGTTCGAGCGTCGGCCTGGTGTGGCCGCGGTGGAGACCGTGGGGGCGGAACTCGTGTCGATGGTCGCGGCGATCCGGGCCGAGACGTTTGTGCCGGTGGTGTGGGGGGACAGTGGTGCGCCGGAGGCAGTGAGCATGTCGACCTCGCAGTACCGCGAACTGCGAGGTGACGACGAGCCGCCGGCCGGGACGATCGACGACCCGACCCGCAGGGTCTACGCCACCGAACCGCTTCCGGACAGCCGTTCGATGACCCTGGACGAATTCGCCGAGATGATGGGGCCGGAGACGCAGCAGATTCTTGATGAGATCCGCAGTGAAGACGACACGTCACGATGACGTCTGCTGCTGGGTACGAGCTCATCATCAACGAGGGTTTCGCGATGGACTACCGACGGCTCACGGCGGCGGCAGGGCGGAATCCGCGGGGACCAGAGGACTACGTCCGTCGACAGGTCCTTCGTGAGATGCAGGAGTTTGCGGCCGGTTCGTCGGAAGGACGGCACGCGCTCGGATATGAGTCCGGCAAGGGGGACCTGCGGGACTGCGTTACCGCGTATCTGCAGTCCGATCCGCAGGCGAAGGCGGACTATCGGCTGACGTTCCGGGAGATGCCGCCCGCGGCGCCGGGTGGGGGCGTTCGGTGATCGAATGCCCAGCCTGAAGCAGAACCAGGCGCAGCGCCAGAGCTGGTGGGCGCGGGCTCGGCGAGCGGTCGACGTCGTCTGGTCGGACACCGGCTGTAACGGGCCTTGTTCCAGCTCGAGCCGTCTGGCAGGCTGGCTAGGTTTGTACACGGGTGGAAGGGGTCTGTCATGCGGTTTCATCATGATCGGGAGCCGTCGGGCGACCTGACCTTCAGCGATGTGTTCCTGGTGCCGAACCGGTCGAGGGTCGCGTCCCGGCTGGATGTGGATCTGTCGACGGCGGACGGGACCGGGGCGTCGATCCCGATCGTCGCGGCGAACATGACCGCGGTGTCCGGGCGGCGGATGGCGGAGACGATCGCGCGCTGTGGCGGGCTGGCGGTGATCCCGCAGGACATCCCGGTGGACGTCGTCGCCGAGGTCGTTGCCTGGATCAAGCAACGCGACCCGGTGCACGACACGGCTCTGGTGCTGCCGCCGACCGGGACCGTGGGGGAGGCCCTCAACCTGCTGCCGAAGCGGAACCACGGCGCGGTGATCGTGGTCGACAACGGCCGCCCGGTCGGCGTGGTGACCGACGCGGACTGCTCCGGCGTGGACCGGTTCACGCAGCTCGACGCGATCATGTCCCGCGAGTTGCTGACGGTGCCCGCGGGCATCGACCCCGAGACCGCGTTCAACAAGCTGCACGACGGCCGGCACCGGCTCGCACCCGTTGTCGACGGCAACGGTCAGATCGTCGGCATCCTGACCCGCCAGCGCGCCCTCCGCGCAACCCTGTACGACCCGGCACTGGACGCCAACGGCAAGCTTCGGGTGGCGGCCGCGATCGGCATGAACGGCGACGCCGAGCAGAAGGCGAAAGCCCTGCTGGACGTAGGGATCGACGTACTCGTGCTCGACACCGCACACGGCCACCAGGAGCGGATGCTCGAGGTCGTCGAACGGGTCCGCGCCCTCGGCCCCGACGTACCGATCGTGGCCGGTAACGTGGTCACCGCCGAAGGCGTCACCGATCT
The DNA here is from genome assembly GCF_017876295.1 of Kribbella aluminosa. Taxonomy (NCBI): domain Bacteria; kingdom Bacillati; phylum Actinomycetota; class Actinomycetes; order Propionibacteriales; family Kribbellaceae; genus Kribbella; species Kribbella aluminosa. The sequence continues at coordinate 1,144,833 of NZ_JAGINT010000001.1, forward strand.
CGTCACCGCCGGCGCGGACATCGTCAAGGTCGGCGTCGGGCCGGGCGCGATGTGCACCACCAGGATGCAGACCGCGGTCGGCCGGCCGCAGTTCTCCGCCGTCCTCGAATGTGCGACCCGCGCCCGTGAGCACGGCAAGCACGTCTGGGCGGACGGCGGCGTACGGCATCCCCGCGACGTCGCGCTGGCACTCGCGGCCGGTGCGTCCAGCGTGATGATCGGGTCCTGGTTCGCCGGTACGTACGAGTCGCCCGGCGACCCGCACCGGGACAGCCAGGGCCGGATCTACAAGGAGAGCTTCGGGATGGCGTCGGCCCGCGCGGTGAAGTCCCGCACCGCCGAGGACTCGCCGTTCCAGCGGGCCCGGAAGAGCATCTTCGAGGAAGGCATCTCGACCGCCCGGATGTACCTGGACGCCGAGCGCCCGAGCGTCGAGGACCTGCTGGACTCGATCGTCTCGGGCATCCGCAGCTCGTGCACGTACGTCGGTGCCGCGAACCTCACGGAGTTCCACGAGCGGGCCGTAGTCGGACTGCAGACCGCCGCCGGGTACGCCGAGGGCAAACCGCTCGAGACCAGCTGGCTGTGATCTCCTCATACCGAGGGTGAGACCGGGCCCCCGCAAGATCATGCGTAGAGCGATGGTCGCGCCCGGCGAACGGTGGCACTGTGTAGCCAACAGGGGGAGGAAGGGCACCGGTCAACCGTCGGGGGGCCGAGGATCCGCTCTGGGGGCGGCGTGGATCCGGTCGGCGCGGGGGCGCACTGTTGCGGTGTCCTGCTCGTGGGCGCGGGTGGTGGCGACATCACCCGCGACCCACCGTGGCGACTCATGGGCAAGCACATGCTTGATCGACTACGGGGTACAGCGGGATAGTCGAAGGACTGATACCGCAACGGTCGTGGGGAGCCGGCTCCGTGGAAGGGCACAAGACCGCTCCGCTGCGGGTTGACGCGGAGACCGCGATCATCCTGCGCGAGGCGTACCACAAGATCGAGGCGTTGTTCCGGTCCGACCACTACGGCCTGTACGACTACGTCCGGGTGGTGGCCGGCAAGGTCTCGCACGTCGACGCGTTCTTCGTCGGGTTCCTGCAGGGCACCAGCCGGGTCCGGTACCCGTACGGGTACGACGACGGAGAGTACGTGAACCCTGACACCCACAACTTCGGCCCCGACGGGCAGACGGCGTGGTTGATCAAGCACCGGCAGACGTACCGGTTCGCCTACGACAACGGCTCCGCGTTGCATGCCGGCGTACCGGTCGGTGATGCCGCTCGGCGGTCCGCGGACGCGGTGACGGTGCCGATCTTCCGGTCTGCGAAGGACGGACCCGGCCAGCTGTTCGGGTTGCTCTCGATGCAGAGCTACACCCCCAGGTCGTACGACGACAACGCGGTCCGGGCGTTCGAGTGGTTGTGCTCGGTGGTGGAGCGGGTGCTGACCCGTGAGGGCGAGGACCGGGAGGCCTTGCGCCGGCTGCCCGCGGGGGACGTCGGCCCGAACCTGCTGACCTCGGACCATGTGGTGGAGTACCTGACGCATCGGGTCGCGTCGATCCGGGAGATCGCCGGCGAGGCGCTGGACGAGCCGGAGGTGAGCACCACCGTCCACACGCACCTGGAGCGGATCGTCGACGTCGCGGAGCACATTCAGTCCGAGCTGATCGAGATGCTGATGGAGGCCGACGAAGGTCCGGAACGCCGCTTCACCAGTCTCACCAAGGCGCAGCAGGGCGTCGCCGTCCTGCTCGCGGACGGCCTCGACAACGACCAGCTCGCCGCCGAGCTGGGCGTCAGCCTCAACACCGTCAAGACCCACCTGAGCGCGATCCTCCGCAAGTACGGTCTGCGGTATCGCGCCCAGGTGGCCGAGGACGTCCGCCGGTACCTCGCCCGCTAGTACGCCCGCTAGTACGAGCGGGCGACGTACGCCGTCAGGCCGGGCTCGTTGTCCTCCACCGGCAGCGAGCCGTCCGGGCGTTGCAGGCAGCGGACCGTGATGCCGGACTCGCCGAGGCGGTCCTCACCCTCCTCGCCGACCGCGTCGTACGGCAGCCGGGCCCAGCCGGACGCGGCCGCCTCGATCGCCTCCTCGACCGTGGCGACGTCGGCGATCCGGGACACTTGCCGCTCGGTCGCCTCCGCCAGCAGGTGCGCCTGGTCCGCGTCGATCGCCGCGACCACGGTTGCGGCCAGGTCGGTCCGGTTGACGGTGGTCTTGGCCGAGTCGCGCAACCTGCGGACGACGGTGGCGACGCCGGCGGACAGGTCCCGCGGGCCGACCTCGATCCGGACCGGGACGCCCTTCAGCTCCCAGTTCACCGCGCGCCGCCCGAACGGCTGGTCGGCGCGGTCGTCGACCGTGACCCGAACGCCCTGCGCGGTCAGCTCGTCGGCGATGGTGTGTGCGGCGGCGATCGCCTCGTCCTTGACCGCGAGTACGACGACCTGCACCGGGGCGACCGCGGGCGGGACCCGGAGGCCTGCGTCGTCACCGTGCACCATGATCAGCCCGCCGACCAGCCGGGTGGTGCTGCCCCACGACGTCGTCCAGGCGAGCTCGCGCCGGCCCTCGCTGGACAGGTAGCCGATGTCGAACGCGCGGGCGAAGTTCTGCCCGAGCTCGTGCGCCGTACCCAACTGCAGGGCCTTGCCGTCGCCGGTCATCGCCTCGAGCGTCATCGTGTTCACCGCACCGGCGAACCGCTCGCGGCGGGTCTTCCGGCCCGGCACTACCGGGATCGCGAGTACGTCGACCATCACGGCGCGGTAGACGTCGTACAGGATCCTGGTCGCGTACGCCCGGGCGTCCGCGGCGGACGCGTGCGCCGTATGGCCTTCCTGCCAAAGGAATTCGGTGGTCCGCAGGAACAGCCGCGGACGCAGCTCCCAGCGTACGGCGTTCGCCCACTGGTTCAGCAGCAGCGGGAGGTCGCGGTAGCTCTGGATCCACTTCGCCATGTACTCACCGATCATGGTCTCCGACGTCGGCCGGATCACCGCGGGCTCCTCGAGCTGCTTCCCGCCGGCATGCGTGACGACCGCGAGCTCGGGGCTGAAGCCCTCGACGTGCTCGGCCTCGCGCTGCAGGTAGCTCTCCGGGATCAGCAACGGGAAGTACGCGTTCACCGCGCCGGTCGCCTTGATCCGCCGATTCATTGCCTCCTGCAACAGTTCCCAGATCGCGTACCCGTACGGTCGTACCACCATGGTCCCCCGCACCGGGCCGTTCTCTGCGAGCTCGGCCTTGGCGATCACATCCTGGAACCAACGGGGGAAGTCCGTGGCCTGCGCGGCAAGCACGGATCGGGTAGCTGTCATGACGGCCAGTGTAGGAACCCCCCACGAGACGCCGCCACACATTTCCCCATCGCCAGAATTCACGGCGGAGTACCCGGGCGTTCACCACCGCACCGAAAAGTTGGCCCGGACCCGCTCGGACTTGGAGGATTTGTGAGAGTACGTCGTGCACCTGTGATCACCGCGTGCCTGGCACTGCTCGGGCTCGCGGTCGGTGTTCCGAACGCCGCCGCGGACCGGGGACCGGACCCGTACACGTTCGCCGTGATCGGCGACATTCCCTACGGTTCCGCCCAGATCGCCCGGTTCCCGAAGGTGGTCGACCAGCTCAACGCGGACAAGCAGGTCAAGCTGGTCACCCACCTCGGTGACATCAAGGACGGCTCGTCGGTCTGCAGCGACGAGTACTTCGCCCAGGTGAAGACGCAGTTCGACCGGTTCGCCGACCCGTTCGTCTACACCGTCGGCGACAACGAATGGACCGACTGCCATCGCGTGAACAACGGCGGCTACAACCCGCTGGAGCGGCTGGCGAAGATCCGGCAGGTGTTCTTCCCGCAGCCCGGCCGGACCCTCGGTCAGCACCCGGCGAAGGTCGCGAGCCAGGTCGCGCAGGGCATCCCGGAGGACGTTCGGTTCAGCCGCGGCGACGTCGCGTTCGCGGCCCTGCACATCGTTGGCAGCAACAACAGTATGGCGCCGTGGACCGGCAAGACCGCGCCGACCCCGGAGCAGACCGCCGAGGTGCTGAACCGTACGTCGGCCGTCATGCAGAGCATCCACGACACGTTCGCGCAGGCGCGGGCCGACCGCGACAAGGCCGTCGTACTGCTGACCCAGGCCGACATGTTCGACCCGACCGTGGCGAACCCGTCGTACGCCGACTACTACGCGTTCCAGCCGATCGTGCAGGAGATCGCCCGCGAAGCGGCGAACTTCCGCGGCCCGGTCTACCTGTTCAACGGCGACAGCCACGTCTACAACAGCGACAAGCCATTGGCGGCGAGCTCGCCGTGGACCAAGTTCTACGGCGTGACGACGCCGGCCGAGAACCTGTCGAGGGTCACCGTCGACGGCTCGACCAAGGTGAACAACTACCTGCGGGTGACGATCGACGCGCGCAACCCCGCCGTACTGAGCTGGACCCGGGTGCCGTTCACGTCCTGACCAACGCAAAGGGCGCCCGGGAGATCCCGGGCGCCCTTTGTCGACGTCAGAGTGAAGCGAGGGCCTCGTTCCAGGTCTTCGACGGGCGCATGATGGCGGCCGCCTTCGCCGGGTCGGGCTGGTAGTAGCCGCCGAGGTCGGCCGGGCTGCCCTGGACGGCGAGCAGTTCGTCGACGATGGTCTGCTCGTTCGCGGCCAGCGTCTCCGCCAGCGGCGCGAACGCCTTGGCCAGTTCGGCGTCGTCAGTCTGCTTGGCCAGCTCCTGCGCCCAGTACAGCGACAGGTAGAAGTGGCTGCCGCGGTTGTCGATCCCGCCGACCCGACGGGTCGGGGACTTGTCCTCGTTCAGGAACGTGGCGGTCGCCCGGTCCAGGGTGTCGGCGAGGATCTGCGCCCGCGCGTTGCCGGTCGACTGGGCCAGGTGCTCGAAGCTCGCGGCCAGCGCGAAGAACTCGCCCAGGCTGTCCCAGCGCAGGTAGTTCTCCTTGACCAGCTGCTGCACGTGCTTCGGCGCCGAGCCGCCCGCGCCGGTCTCGAACAGACCTCCACCGGCCATCAGCGGAACCACCGACAGCATCTTCGCGCTGGTGCCCAGCTCGAGGATCGGGAACAGGTCGGTCAGGTAGTCACGCAGCACGTTGCCGGTCACCGAGATCGTGTTCTCGCCGCGGCGGATCCGCTCCAGCGACAGCTTGATCGCGTCCACCGGCGCCAGGATCTTGAGGTCCAGGCCCTCGGTGTCGTGCTCCGGCAGGTACTCCTTGACCTTCGCGATGATCTGCGCGTCGTGGGCGCGGGTCTCGTCCAGCCAGAACACCGCCGGGTCGCCGGTCGCCCGGGCCCGGGTGACGGCCAGCTTCACCCAGTCGCGGATCGGCGCGTCCTTGGTCTGGCAGGCGCGGAAGATGTCGCCCGGCTCGACGGCCTGCTCCAGTACGACGTTGCCCGCGGTGTCGACCAGCCGGACGGTACCGGCGGTGCCGATCTCGAAGGTCTTGTCGTGCGAGCCGTACTCCTCGGCCTTCTGCGCCATCAGGCCGACGTTCGGCACCGAGCCCATGGTGGCCGGGTCGAACGCGCCGTTCGCGCGGCAGTCGTCGAGGACGACCTGGTAGATGCCCGAGTAGCTGCTGTCCGGCAGTACGGCGAGCGTGTCGTGCTCGGCGCCGTCCGGACCCCACATGTGGCCCGACGTACGGATCATCGCCGGCATCGACGCGTCCACGATCACGTCCGACGGGACGTGCAGGTTCGTGATGCCCTTGTCCGAGTCGACCATCGCGAGCGCCGGTCCAGCGGCCAGCTCGGCGTCGAAGGACGCCTTGATCGCGGCGCCGTCGGGCAGGTCCGCCAGGCCGTTCAGGATCGAGCCGAGGCCGTTGTTCGGCGACAGGCCTGCCTTGGCGAGCGTCTCGCCGTACTGCTCGAAGGTCTTCGGGAAGAACGCCCGGACGGCGTGGCCGAAGACGATCGGGTCGGAGACCTTCATCATCGTGGCCTTCAGGTGGACCGAGAGCAGGACGTCGTCGGCCTTGGCCTTCGCGACCTGGGCGGTCAGGAACTCGCGGAGCGCGGCGACGTGCAGCACCGACGCGTCGACGACCTCACCGGCCAGCACCGGGACCGACTCGCGGAGCACGGTGGTCGTACCGTCGGCGGCGGCCAGCTCGATCCGGAGCGACCCGTCGGCCGCGATCACGGTGGACTTCTCGGTACTGCGGAAGTCGTCCGCGGACATGGTGGCGACGTTGGTCTTGGAGTCGGCCGTCCACGCGCCCATCCGGTGCGGGTGGTTCTTCGCGTAGTTCTTCACCGAGGCGGGGGCGCGGCGGTCCGAGTTGCCCTCGCGGAGCACCGGGTTCACCGCGGAGCCCTTGACCTTGTCGTAGCGGGCCTGGATCGCCCGCTCCTCGTCGGTCTTCGGCTCGTCCGGGTACGCCGGCAGCGCGTAGCCCTGGGACTGCAGTTCGGCGATCGCGGCCTTCAGTTGCGGGACCGAGGCCGACACGTTCGGCAGCTTGATGATGTTCGCCTCGGGCCGGTGGGTCAGCTCGCCGAGCTCGGTGAGCGCGTCCGCGACCCGCTGGTCGTCCTTCAAGTACTCCGGAAAGAGCGCGAGGATGCGGCCCGCGAGTGAGATGTCCCGGGTCTCCACGCCGACACCGCCCTGGCCGGCGTACGCCTGGACGACAGGGAGGAACGAGTACGTGGCGAGCGCCGGAGCCTCGTCGGTGTGGGTGTAGATGATCGTCGAGTCAGTCACAGCCCCACCCTAATGGGCGTTCCGGCCGGGCCGGCCGCCGCGTGGGCAGGCTCACGCCGGGTGCGGGCTCAGTCGAGGTCGTCCGGGTGACCGAGGGTGATACCGCTTGCCGCGGTCACCGCACTGGTGAAGGTGAGCGTGTCGATCGGTGAGGAGAAAGCGACCGTGGCGCCGGTCAGCGAGCTGAGGCCGCGGGCGCCCTCCCAGGCACAGTCGACGAACACCGCGCCGGCCGCCTTCACCTGGGAGAACTCCGCGCCGGTGAAGTCGCATCCGCGGAACACGCCGCCGCGGAGGTCGGCCGAGACGAAGTCGGCGCTCTGCAGCCGGCAGTCGGTCAGCTCGGCCTTCTGGAACTTCGCGAACCGGAACGACGCGAAGTCCAGCACGGTGTCGCGGACCGTCACGTGCTGGAGGTTCGCGCCCGGGCCGGCGAAACCGATCATCCGCGAGCCGGAGACCGCGACCCGGGTGAGCGCCGCGTCCGCCCAGCGGGAGTTCGCGAGATCACACTGGGTCAGCTCGGTGTCGACCAGGATCAGCTTCTCCAGCTCCGACCCGGCCAGCTTGCACCGGGTCAGCCGGCACCCGCCGATCTCGACGTGCTCGGCCTCCGCGTCGCTGAGATCGACCTCCGTCAGCTCGAGATCGAGCAACCGCTCCTCGTCGTCGAGCTCGTCCGGGGCAGCGGAGTCGAGTTGGGCACGGACGCGCGGCGCGGCGATCTTCACGGTTCGACCGTAGCCGGACCCTCCGACACCCCCCCCCACAACCCCACACCCCGCCGGGTTGCCCCCTCACCTGGAGGGTTGCCCACACACCCACACACCCACGCCCCCGCCGGGTTGCCTCCTCATCTGGAGGGTTGCCCACTGAAAATTTCAGTAGGCAACCCTCCAACTCAGTGGGCGCCCACTGAACTGGAGGGTTGTGCGGACGGGCGGATCCGGGCCGAGGCCGCGAGGGTGGAGGGGGCCGAGGCCGCGAGAGTGGAGGGGGCCGAGAGCGCGCGGGGTGCGGAGGGGGGCCGAGAGCGCGGGCGTGGGGGGGGCTGAGAGCGCGAGGGCGTGGAGGGGCCGAGAGCGCGGGGGTTTGGAGGGGGCCGAGAGAGCGCGGGGGTGCGGAGGGGGCCGAGAGCGCGGGGGTGTGGAGGGGGAGGTGGTGGACGGGTGGGGTGGGGGTGGTGGGGCTAGGGGGTGCGGAGGTAGTGGGCGGCGGTGCCGATGAGGGCGGAGTGTTCGGTGTCCTTGGTGGCGGAGGCGGGGAAGTCGAGCGCGGAGGCGATCAGGTCGAAGGCTCCGGAGATCGAGCCGCCCAGGACTGTGTGGGTTACTCCGAAGCGGTCGATCCAGGGTTTCAGCGCGTCGGCGAGGTCGGTGAAGCAGGCGGTGAGGACCCGGCGGGCCGCCGTGTCGCCGGCGCGAGCCTGGTCGGCGATTTCCTTGACGCCGGGGGCTTCCTTGCCGGTGGTCTCGGCGTACCGGCGGAGGATGGCGCGGGCGGAGATCGAGTCCTCCAGCGGCTTCCCGGCGTACGTCGTCCGGTAGAGCTCGCCGCCCGGCGGTACCGTGCCGCCCTCGCGCAGCACCCGGCCGTCGGCGAGGAACGCCGTACCGATGCCGGTGCCGATCGTCACGCCGACGCAGCGCTCGACCCCGCGGACCTCGCCCGCGGTCCACTCGCCGACCGCGAACGCCTCCGCGTCGTTCATGAACATCAACCGCTCGACCCCCAGTTCGTTGCCCAGGGCAGCGCCGAGGTTGAACCCGTACAGCTGGTCGAACTTCCCCTGATCGCGGTACCAGGCGACCCCGGTGCCGAAGTCGAACGGACCCGGTAGCGCGACCGCGAGACCGTTTGCCAGCGGCAACTTCCGGGCCGCGTCCGCGAGCTGCGTGACCACCACCTCGGCCGTCGCCTGGGACTCGAGCTTCGCCCGGTCCACCTCGGTCACCTGCCACGTCCCCGGCGACACCACGGCCGCCGTCACGTGACTTCCCCCGATCTCCAGCACCGCTACGTCCATCCGGACATCATCGCAGCAGGTCAGTACCTGTCCCGGAACGCCTGCTCCACGTGGGCGTACGCCGCGACCACGCCCTCGCGCTGGATCCGGCCCCAGATCCGGTACAGCCGGATCAGGGCATCCAAGCGTCCTCGGCCCGTCGCCAGTCCCCGCACATTAGGTAACCGGTACGGCACAGAGAGTTCGCATCGTGGTGCACCAACTCGGCGTATTCCCGCTCGGTCTCTGCTTTCACCCGTGCTGTGCTCTGGTTGCACGTGGACCGGGGGAACCCGAGCGCGTCGTTGTCCGTAGAGTGACACGAGCGAGGGGATCGAATGCCGAACGAGAGCAGAACCACGTCCGTGGTCGCGGCGCTGAGCGTCGCGGTGGCGGTGGTCGGTCATGTGCTCGTCGGGGGCGGTGGCGTGCCGCTCGGCGTCCTCCCTCCGCTCGCAGCGCTGGCCGGGGTGTGCTGGCTGCTCGGCGAGTACCTCGAGGGGGAGTGGCTGCTGACCGGCCTGGTGCTGGCCGGCGTACAGCTGTTCGTGCACGTCACGCTGGACTCGGCGACCATGCAGCCCGGGATGTCGATGCAGCACGGGATGTCGATCACGGGCAGCCTGGTGATGACCGCCGCGCACCTTGGCGCGCTGCTCGCCGGCGTCCTCGCGGTCGGTCGGGCCCACCGCTGGGTTCATCGGGTACTGCGGGTCTTCGCGCGGCTGCTGCCGGAGCTGCCGGTACTGCGTCCCGTACGCGTCGTCTCCGCGACACCCGGCGTCTTCACGTCCTGGACCCCGACCGGGTCCCGGCTCGGCACGAGCATCTCCGGGCGCGGGCCTCCCGGCGTACGAGTGACACCAGTCGTCTGAACCGGCCCCAGTGCCGGATTACTCGTATGCCCTGAAAGGTTCTCTCATGCCCAAGAGATATGTCCTGCGCGCTGTCGCGATCGCCGCGGCGTCCGCGCTGGTGGTGATCGGCGCCGCGAGCTCGGCGTCGGCGCATGTCACGGTGTCGTCGCCGGACGCCAAGCCCGGCGGCTACGGCAAGCTCGTGTTCCGGGTGCCGACCGAGTCGGACAACACCAGTACGACGAAGCTCGTCGTCTCACTGCCCACGGACCATCCGTTCGCGTCCGTGGGGGCGCAGGTGAAGGACGGGTGGAAGGTGGAGAAGAAGGAGGAGAAACTGCCGGCTCCGGTGAAGGTCGGCGACGTGACGCTGACCAAGGCGATCACCACGGTCACCTGGACCGCGACCGCGGGCGGGATCCCGCCGAACGACTTCGACGAGTTCGCGCTGTCGGTCGGGACACTGCCGAACGGGGTGGACGCGCTGCGCTTCCCGGCCGTGCAGACGTACAGCGACGGCTCGGTGGTGAAGTGGGTCGACGTCGCGAAGGACGGTGCGCCCGAACCGGAGCACCCGGCGCCGACGCTGAAGCTGGCGGCCGCGATCACCCCGGTGGCGGCGACCACCACCGAAGGCAGCTCCGACACCCTGGCCAGGTGGCTCGGCGGTGGTGGTCTGCTCGTCGGCCTGCTCGGTCTGGCGTTCGGGCTGCGGCCGCGACGGACCGCCGCGGAGTCCGGGAAGTAGCTGTGCGCCGAGTGTTCGCAGTACTGGTGGCGTCGCTGTTCATGCTGGCGGGTACCGCCGGCGTGGCGGCGGCGCACGCCAAACTCGAGTCGATGACGCCGACCGACGGTGCGTCGATGGCGGCGCCGCCGGCCAAGGTGGTGCTGACCTTCAACGAGCCGGTCGGCTCCGACGGCACCCAGGTCCAGGTGAAGTCGCCGAGCGGGAAGGACGTCGCGAGCGGCGACGTACAGGTCATCGACAACACGGTCACGCAGCCGGTCGGTGCGATGGTCGAGGCCGGCAAGTACACCGTCGAGGCCCGCGTGATCTCGGCCGACGGCCACCCGGTCACCATCTCCGGTGCTTTCACCGTGACCCATGCCGGGCATCCCGCGACCGAGCCGGCCGGGACCCCGGTGAGCTCGCAGTCCGACGGCGGCTCGAACACGGTCACGATCGTCGCGATGTGCCTGGTGATGCTGGTCGTGGTGGCCCTGGCCGTGGTGATCGTGCGCCGCCGTCCGGCGTCATGAGACGTCCGCTGGCCATCGGCGGATTGGTTGCTGTCGGCATCGTTGTGATGGTGCTCGCGCTGCTCGCCGCCGGTGGTGCGCCGCAGCGCGCCGAGGACGGCCTGCTCGGGGCCGGGCTCGGGGTCTCGTGGGCGGTTCCGGTACTGCGGATCCTCGCCGACGCGGCCGCGGTGGCGACCGGTGGTGCCGTGGTCGCGGTTGTCCTGCTCCTGCCCGCCACCGACGGAAGGCTCGGCGTCAAGGCGCTGCAGGCCTGTCAGGACGCGGCGCTCGCCGCCGGGATCTGGGCGGTCGCGAGTATCGGCGGGCTGATCGCGACCGCGACCGTCATCCTCGGCATCCCGCTGTCCCACCTCGCGGAGCATGCTGGACCGGCTGGGCGGCTCAGCCAGGTCCGCGCGCTGGCGGTCGCCGTCGTGCTCACCGCCGTACTCGCCGTCCTCTTGAGCGGGACCAAGACGCTGCGCGGCGCCCGAGTTGCCGCCGTACTGACGATCGCGGCGCTGATCGGTCCGCTGCTCACCGGGCACGGCGCGATCGACAGCACCAACCTGTGGTCGGTGCTCGCGACCGTGTCCCTCGTCGTACATGTGGTCGCGGCGACCGCGTGGGTCGGCGGGCTCGGCGCCGTACTGCGCTACACGCGGTCGCGGGAGTCCGTCGAGCTGTTCAGCACACTTGCGCTGGTGTGCGCGGTGACGATGGGGATCACCGGGCTGCTCACCGCGGAGATCCACCTCGACGGGCGCCAGGGCGGCTGGGGGCTGATCACGCAGTGGGTGACGAGCGGGTACGGCGTGCTGGTGCTGGGGAAGACGCTCGCGTTCGCGGCGCTGGTGTTCATCGGCTGGCAGCATCGCCGGAGCAGCCTGCCGCGGCTGGCGAGCGGCGACCCGGCCGCGTTCCGGCAGCTCGCGTTCCTCGAACTCGCGGTGATGGCCGGCACCATCGGCCTCGCCGTCGCCCTGTCCCGCACTCCGTGACTCGATGACATGTCAACGTCCTTCCGTACACTGGGTCCATGACCGGGTGGCTCGACGAGCGTGAGGCGCGGCTTTGGCAGTCGTACCGCGACACGCATCGCGAACTGATGCGCGCGCTCGAGGCGCGGATGATCGGCAACTCGGGGCTGTCCGGCGCCGACTACGCCCTGCTGCACCCGCTGTCCGAGGCCGAGAACGGCGTACTCCGGACGCGCGACCTCGGCCGCTCCGTCGGGTGGGAGCGCAGCCGGCTGTCGCACCAGGTCAGCCGGATGGAGAAGCGCGGCCTGGTCTGCCGCGAGGAGTGCGCGTCGGACGCCCGCGGCTCGATGGTCCGGCTCACCGAGCTCGGCCGCACGGCGATCGACGCCGCCGCCCCCGACCACGTCGAAGCGGTCCGCAGCTACTTCTTCGACCGCCTCACCCCGTCCGAGCAGCTCCAGCTCACCACCCTCCTGGACCGGATCGCTGCCGAACTCCCCGCCACCTGCACCCCGTCGGACTGCACGGACTAGAACCCCGTACCGAAGAACGGGCAGTGGTCCGTCTTTTCGCCGGATCGGCGGGCGGGCTGAGCGTGCCCGCCCCTCGGCGGGGTGACCACTACCCGTTCTTCGGTACGCCCTGACACGCCGCTACGGAGCGCGATCCTGGGTGGGTGGCGGAAAGAATGATGGCTGTCCGGATGCGCGCTGGATTTGACAACCGTTTTCACTAACGTGAGGATGTTACGCGTGTCCGAGGCGTTGCGTAGGCGTGGGTTTCTGGGGATGGCCGGCGCTGCCGGGCTGGCGGCGATCGCGGGGTGCGGGACGGCGACCGCGGAGCCGAAACAGGGCGGGCGGTTGCGGGCCGTCTACGCGGGCGGCGGCGCAAAGGAAGTGCTCGATCCGCACGTGCAGAGCCTGTTCGTGGACATCGCGCGGCACAAGGCGATCTACGAGAAGCTGGTCGAGCTCGGCCCGGACCTGAAGCCGGTGCCGCGGCTCGCCGCGAAGTGGGACCACGACGGTACGGCGACCACCTGGCGGTTCACGCTCCGGGACGCGAAGTTCCACGACGGCGCGCGGTTGGTGCCGGACGACGTGCTGTACAGCCTGAGCCGGATCGCCGATCCCGCCGCACCGGACCGGGTCGCGCAGTCCTCGCTCGGGACGCTGGATCTCAAGCGCAGCAAGGCGATCGGCCCGTCGACGGTCGAGCTGGTGCTGACCGAGCCGAACGCCGAGTTCCCCGCGCTGCTCGCCGGCATCGGCACGCAGATCGTCCGGAACGGGTTCAAGGATCCCTCGAAACCCGTCGGCACCGGCGCCTTCCGGTACGTGTCCTTCGAGGCCGGCCGTTCGATGGTCGCCTCCCGGTACGACGACTACTGGGACGGGCCGGCGCGGATCGAGGAGCTGCACCTCCTGTCCGCGGACTCCGACGCCCGGGCGAACGCCGTACAGGGCGGCCAGGCCGAGTACGCGAACGACATGACCGCGACGTTCGCGCGGACCGCCGAGGGCGGTAAGACCGTGCGGATCGTGGCCGCGAAGGCGAGCACGATGCAGGCGTTCGTGATGAAGGTCGACCAGGCGCCGTTCGACAACCCCGACGTACGGCTGGCGTTCAAGCTGCTCGCGGACCGGCAGCGGCTGGTGGACGTCGTACTCGCCGGGCGGGGCGAGGTGGGGAACGACCTGTTCGGCAAGGGATATCAGTACTATCCGGCCGACCTGCCCGCGCGGGAGCGGGACGTCGATCGGGCGAAGGTGCTGCTGGCGAAGGCCGGTCTGGCCGGGAAAGAGGTGGAGATCTTCACCGCGGACGCGTCGGCCGGGTTCGTGGCGGCGGCGACGTTGTTCGCGGAGCAGGTGGCCGAGGCCGGGGTTCGGCTGAAGGTGTCCACCGGGAGCCCGCAGACGTACGCGAAGGACCTGTTGACGAAGGGGGCTATCGGCAACCATCGGTCCGGGGCGATGCCGATCCCGCAGTACGTCACCGATCGGTTGTTGTCGCATTCGCCGTTCAACGTCACGCACTGGCGGCGGCCCGCGTTCGATGCGGCGTTCGCGGCGGCGCGGGCGGTGACGGACGAGGCGGAGCGTTCGCGACGGTACGGCGTACTGCAGAAGACGCTGCGCGACGAGGGCGGGATCCTCGCGTGGGGGTTGCCTGACTACCTGGTGGCGGTGTCGGCCAAGGTGCAGGGTGTGCAGGCGGTGCCGCCGAACACGTTGGACCAGGGCCGGTTCGACAAGGTGTGGCTGGCCTGAATGCGGTCGTACGCCGTCCAGCGGGCGCTGCTCGCGGTCGTGCAACTGGCCGTGCTCTCGGTGCTGGTGTTCGCGCTGACGTCGTTGCTGCCGGGGGATGCGGCCGACCTGCGGTTCACCGAGACGCTGACGCCTTCGCAGGTTGCCGCGTTGCGAGTTGAGCTCGGACTGGATCAGCCGCCGGCCTCGCGCTTCGTGCATTGGCTTGGGAACGTGCTGACCGGTGACCTCGGTACGTCGTTGATCAGCGGCGGACCCGTCGCGGACATCGTGCGGGGTTCGATCGGCACGACGCTGGTGCTCACGCTGGCGACGCTCGCGGTCGTCGTACCGCTGGCCGTTGCCCTGGGCATCGTGATGGGGACCCGCGAGAACGGGCGGGTCGATCGCGCGATCACGTCGGTCACGGTAGCGCTGTCGGCGATCCCGGACTTCGTGATCGCGGTACTGCTGGTGGCGGTGTTCGCGTTGAAGCTCGGGTGGTTGCCGGCTACCTGGGTCGGCGGGAACCTGCTGTCCTCGCCGGCGCTGCTGATCCTGCCGGTCGCGGTGCTGCTCGGTCGTACCGTCTGCCTGTTGTCGCGTCAGGTGCGGGCGGGGACTGTTGCTGCTCTTCGCGCGGAGTACGTCACGCAGGCTCGTCGGCTTGGGGTCCCGCGGCGGCAGTTGCTGTTGCGGCACGTGCTGCCGAACGCGGCCGTGCCCGGCGTACAGGAGCTGGCTCGCACCGGTGACACGTTGCTCGGTGGAGTGCTGGTCGTCGAGGCGATCTTCGCGATTCCCGGGTTCGCGACGGCGCTGGTCGACGGCGTGGAAACGCGCGATGTGCCGGTGGTCCAAGGGCTCACGCTGGTGCTGGCCGTTGCGGCGCTGTTGATCAACCTGGCGGCGGACCTGGTCTGCAATCGGCTGGTCCCGCGATCCGAGCTTCTCCGATGAGCCGGTCCGGGCCGGACGTCCGCCGTAGGCCGGGGCACGTATCCGGCGTGGGACGCCTGCGCGGTGGGGCTGCGCTTGGGCTGGCCCTGGTGCCGCTCGTCGTCGCTGTGTTCGGGCCGTTCGTGCCGTACGACGCTCGGGAGGGGTTGCCGTACTCGTCGGAAGGATTGCTGGGGACGGACGGGTTGGGGCGGGACGTGTTCGGGCTGCTGCTGGTCGGTGGGCGGTCCGCGCTGGGGATGGCGCTGGGGGCGGTTGTGCTGGCGTACGTCGTGGGCGGGTTGATCGGGCTGACGGCCGCGTCCACCCGGCACCGGTGGTTGGACGAGGGGTTGATGCGGCCCCTCGACGTACTGCTACCACTGCCGTCGCTGCTCGTGATCAGCGTGGTCGCGGTCGGCTGGCGGGCGTCCGCGGTCGCGATCACGGTGGCAGTCGCGATGATGAACGTCCCGACCGTCGCCCGCCTGGTCCGCGCGGCCGCCCTGGACGCCGCCAGCGGGCCGGTGGTCGAGGCGCTCCGGATGCAGCGGGAGTCGTGGTTCCGGATCCAGCTCGGGTACGTCGGCCGCTCGGTCCTCGGCCCGGTCGCCGCCGATCTCGGCACCCGGATCACGCTCGCCGTGTTCCTGGTCGCCTCGGTCAACTTCCTGGGCCTCGGCCTGAGCCCGACCGCCCCCGACTGGGCCGTCACCGTCTCCCGCAACCGCGAGGGCCTCCTGCTCCAGCCGTGGTCGGTACTCGCACCCGCCCTCCTCCTCGTCTCCTTCACCCTCGGCTTCAACCTCCTCGCCGACCGCCTCGTCCACAGATCACGTCGTCTGGTGGAGAGCAGAGCATGAGGCACCACTCGCACGACCGCCGATCAACGGCGGACACAGCGGCGGTGGACGCGGCGGCGGTGGACGTGCCGGCGGCGGACGTGCCTGCGGCGGACGTGCCTGCGGCGGACGTGCCTGCGGTGGACGTGCCGGCGGTGGACCCGGCGGCGGCGGACACGGCGGCGGTGGACGTGCCTGCGGTGGAGGTGCCTGCGGTGGACGTGGCGGCGGTGGACAGGGTGGCGGTGGTGCGTGTCGGCGGGTTGTCGGCGACCGCTGGGGACGCGGTGCTGGTGGACGGGGTTTCGTTCGAGGTGATTGCGGGGGAGGTGACCGCGCTGGTGGGGGCCTCCGGGGCTGGGAAGACCACGGCGGCGTTGGCGTTGCTGGGGGAGTGCGGGGAGGGGGTGCGGCTGGCCGGACGGGTCGAGGTCGCGGGGGAAGTGGTTGTCGATGGCAACGGGGTGACCGGTGTCGATGTACGCGGGCGGGTTGTCGCGTACATGCCCCAGCATCCAGGAAGTGCGCTCAATCCCGCCCGGCGGATCGGGGCGACGCTGCGGGAGCTGGGAAAGCTGCACGACGGTGACCCGGCCGCGGCTTTGCGGGCTGCGCAACTGCCCGCGGAAAGCGCAACCCTAAAACGTTTTCCGCATCAGTTCTCCGGTGGCCAGCGGCAGCGGATCGCACTCGCGCAGACACTGACCTGTCGCCCGCAGGTCCTGATCCTCGACGAACCGAGTACCGGGCTCGACTCGATCACCCGGCTGCACCTCGTCCACGAGCTCCGCGACCTGGCCGCGTCCGGCCTCGGCGTCCTGCTGCTCAGCCACGATCTCGACCTGGTCCGCGCGCTCGCCACCCGCGTCGTCGTACTGGACGCCGGCCGGGTACTCACCGACGCGGTCGGCGGGTCGGCGCCGTACCGCGTGCAGGTGAGCGTACTTCCCGAAGCCTCCGACCTCCCGACGCCGGGAACGTCCGCCTCCGACCTCCCGACGCCGGGAACCTCCGCCCGCGCCCAACCGTTGCTGAAGGCAATGAGCCTGTCAGCCTCGCTGCGCCCGCGCGGCCGCGACCTCGTGCTCCGCGAGGTGGACCTCACCGTCCGCGCCGGCAGCTGCCTCGGCATCGTCGGCCGCTCCGGCAGCGGCAAGACCACGCTGGCCCGCTGCCTCGCCGGCCTGCACGAGCGACACACCGGCACGATCCACCTCGACGACACGCCACTTCCCGTACTCCGCAAACGCACCCGCGACCAGCACCGCCGCGTGCAGTACGTCTGGCAGGAGGTCCGCGGCTCGTTCGACGAGCGCCGCCCCGTCGACCAGCAGGTCGCCCGTACGGCGGAACGCCTGCGCGGCCTCGCGCCGGACCAGGCCCACGCCGAGGCCGTCGGCACCCTCGCCCGGCTCGGCGTCGCCGCGATCACCGCCGCCCGCCCGCCGAGCCGCCTGTCCGGCGGCGAACTGCAACGCGCCGCCCTTGCCCGCGCGGTCCTCGCGCACCCCGACGTACTGATCTGCGACGAGATCACCACCGCCCTCGACGATCGCGGTACGGCGCTGGTCGTCGACCTGCTCGGCGAACTGAGGGCCCGCGGTACGGCGCTGGTCTGGATCGGCCACGACCTCGGACTGGTCGCCGCGGTCGCCGACGAGGTCATGGTCCTGGATGCAGGCCGCGTGGTCGACCAGGGTCCGCCGACGACCCTGACGACCGACCCGCAGCACGACCTGACCCGGCAACTGGTCGCCGCCGCCCGGATCAGTACCCCCGAATCTCCGCCCGTGCCATCCCCGACCGGATCCGACACAAGGAGCGAACCGCGCCGATGACGCGACTGCACGACCACCTGGCGGAGGCGATCAAGGACCCGGACCCGATCCGGGTGGACGACCTGATCTGCCTGCGGTTCGAGACCATGAAGGTGTACTCCGCGCTCGGCGCCGTCCGGCACCTGCTCGACTCCGGGCAGGTCCGCCCGGGCGACACGCTGATCGACAGCTCGAGCGGGATCTACGCGCACGCCCTCGCGCTGGCCTGCCACCGGTACGGGATGAAGTGCCACATCGTCGGCTCCACCACGGTCGACCGGACGCTGAGGATCCAGCTCGAGATCCTCGGCGCGACCGTCGAGCAGGTGCCGTCGTCGAACAACCTGCAGCTCGACCAGAACCTCCGGGTCCGCCGGATCGGCGAGATCCTCCGCGACAACCCGACGTACCACTGGATGCAGCAGTACCACGACGACATCCACTACCTCGGGTACCGCGCGATCGCGGACCTGGTCGCGTCGCTGGTGCCGAGCGGGCCGTTGTGCCTGGTCGGCGGCGTCGGTACGGGCGCCTCCACCGGCGCGATCGCGGCCTACCTGCGGGAGAGTGGGCGGGACGTGAACCTGGTCGGCGTGCAGCCGTTCGGGAGTGTGACGTTCGGGGCCGGGCACACGCAGGACCCGGAGATGATCATCGCCGGCATCGGCAGCTCGATCGAGTTCCGGAACGTGCGGCACGAGCTGTACGACCGGTTGCACTGGGTGTCCTTCGAGTACGCGATGTCGGCGGCGGTGGACCTGCTCCGGACGTCAGGGGTGTTCGCCGGGCTGTCGGCCGGGGCGGCGTACCTGTCGGCGCTCTGGGAACACAACTGCGACCGCGGGCGGAAACACGTTTTCCTGGCTGCGGACACCGGTTTCCGGTACGTCGAGTCCGCGTTCGCCCGGCATGCCGAGGCGCGGCCGATGGCGTCGATGCGGCCGCGGGAGATCACCTCGCTGGACGAGCTCGCGGTGCCGTGGTCGGCGATGTCGTGGGACCGGCGGGAGTCCGCGCAGCTCCAGCGCCAGGAGGTTCCATCTGCGACCCCGTCGCATTAGTCTGTGGTCCGTGAGTGGGTATGTGCTGCTGCCGGAGCTGTTCGGGACGCGCGAGGTCGAGCGGTTGCGGGACGTGGTCGAGCGGGTGCATGCGGAGGTGGCCGCGGCCGGCAAGGCGGTGCGTGTCGCCGGTGTCACACCTGGATCCGGCGCTCGACACGCTGTGGGGCGACCGGCGGTTGGTGGAGCCGACGAGTTCGTACGCCGTGATCCGCAGGACCCGACCGGTCTGCTGGTCGACCCAACGATCGTCGACGAATCCCGCGCCCTGACGATCGAGGCCGCGGCCGGCTCGGTCCTGATGTTCCCCGGCCTGATGATCCACCGCTCCGCGCCCAACCACACTCCGACGGACCGCCGCTCGCTCCTCTACTGCTTCCAGCCTGATGGCCGACCGCACCTCCCCGCCCTGCACTACGACCCCGAAAGGCTGGCCGACCTCCCATGACCGTCGCCGAGCTCACCGCCTCTGTTCTCGCCGGTACGCCCTCACCTGCGGACTTCGACATCACCAGCGCGTTCTGGCTGCACCACACCACCCGCCTCCCCGGCGCCGACGTCACCTACCGCAACTACTACGTGCTGCTGAGAGTGGGAGAGGTCTTCGGCGCCTGCTCCTTCGAAGCCGGCGAGCTCGACCCGGCGTACTGCGCGGAGACCTCCGGCCGCACGCTCGCCGACGTACTCACCTCCGACGACCCGCTGCCGGTACGCATCGCCGCCCTCGACGCCTACCTGGCAGCAGTCGAGCCACACCACACCTCGCCGTACGCCGAGGAGGTCGTCCTCCCGGCCGGCACCCCGAGCATCCGCGCAAAGGCCCGTGACGCCGCCGTGGCCGGACTCCTGGACGTTGCCGAAGGCACCAAAGTCGCCCTGATCGGCGTGGTCAACCCGCTCGTCGACGCGATCACCGACCGCGGCGGCAGCTGTCTCCCGTGCGACTTCAACCTCCGTGAGACCGCCTCCGGTCTGCCGGTCACCCGCGACATGACCGAGGTGATCGACGCCGCCGACGCGGTCGTCGCCACCGGCATGACGCTGTCCAACGGCAGCTTCGACGTCCTCCTTCAACGGTGCCGTGAGCAAGGGAAACCGCTCGCGATCTACGCCCAGACCGGTAGTGCGGTCGCCCGGGCCTTCCTCGGCGCCGGCGTCACCGCGCTGTCCGCCGAACCGTTCCCCTTCTCCCAGTTCAGCTCCCGCCCGAGCAGCCTCTATCGCTACAGGACGGACACATGACCACGCAGCAGCTCACCGCCGCAGTGCCGGGCGACCTCCGAATGGCCAAGCGGCTCTGGCCGTTCCTGCTCGCCTCGACCGTGAGCCTGATCCCGTTCACGGTCTTCGGTATGTACCTGGTGCCGATCTCCGACGCCGCGGGCGGCAGCGTCGCGGAGATCGGCGGCCTGCGCGGCCTCGGCGGGCTCGCGGCACTCGCGGTCGGCGTAACCCTGGCCCCGTTGATGGATCGCGCGCCGCGGGAGCTGGTCGCCGCGGGCGGTCTCGCGCTGCTCGGCGTCTCCGCCGCGTTGGGTGCTGTGGGCAACGTGTTCGCACTGGCCGGGTTCTGCCTGCTGATCGGTGCGTCGACCTCGATCCTCGCGCCGTCGATCGGCGCCGCCGCGGCGGACCGCTTCCGCTCCCCGGCGGCGGCGGGCCGGGCGGCGACGCTGGTGTCGGCGACGACGAGTGCGATGGCGATGCTCGCGGCCCCGGTGCTCGCCGGCCCCGGGCTGATCTGGGGCTGGCGCGGCAACCTGCTCGCCGCGTCGGCGATCGCGCTGACCTTGTCGGCCGCCTTCTTCATCCGCGGACGCGGCCGGAAAGCGCCGATCACGGGCAGGCAGCGCGTCAGCTATCTGGCGACGTACCGGGAACTCGCTCGTATCCCGGGCGCCGTCCCGCTGCTCGCGGTGGCGATGCTCCGGACCGCGGCCTTCATGGGGTACCTCGCGTACCTCGCCGCCTTCTACGACGACAAGTTTGACCTCGCGCCGGGGTGGTTCGCGCTGGTGTGGTCGCTCAGCGGGGCCTCGTTCTTCCTCGGCAACCTGCTCGCCGGCCGCTACCTCGCCACCGATCGCGCGTGGACCGAGCGGCTGCTGCTGATCGGGATCGTCGTCGCCCTGGTAGCCGTCCCGGCCTTCTACTTGTCGCCGACCCTGCCGCTGACGCTCGCGCTGACCGCGGTGATGGGCGCCAGCCACGCGACCGTCGCCGCTTGCGTCACCACGCTGCTGGTCCGGCGCAGCGGCGACCTCCGCGGCTCGGCCCTCAGTGTCAACGCGGCAGGCATGAGCCTCGGTACCTTCCTCGGCGCCGCGATCGGCGGCCTGGGCCTCGCCCTCGGCGGCTACCCCGGTACGGCGGTCACATTCGCCGCGATCACCCTGGTGGCCACCGCCTGCGCGGCCCGCGTCCACCGCTGACCCGCTTTCCGGCACTTTTCCGGCGCTGGGTGCGAACTTGTTACCGCAAACCCCCGAACCAGGGGGAGGTTCAGGGTTGTTGCGGGGTTTCACCGGCCGGGACTCGATATATCGTTCAGGTTTATGGAGAACCTGCCCGACAACCCGCATCCGCACGCACATCTGCGGGCGTCCGACATCGATCGCGACCAGGTCGTCGACGTACTGCGGGATGCCCTGATGTCCGGGCGGTTGACGCAGGAGGAGCACGCCGACCGGCTGGAGGGCGCGCTGCAGGCCAAGACGCTCGGCGAACTGGAGCCGATCACCCGGGACCTGGTCGTCCCGGGGCAGGCGGCGCCGATCGCGCAGCCGGCCGCGACCGCGTCGACCAGCCTGGTCCCGATCGAGGAGCCGGCCGATCCGGCGGCGAGTGTGGACAACCTGGTGGCGATCTTCGGCGGTGGCGAGCGGAAGGGCCGCTGGCGGGTGAAGCGGCGTACCAACGCGCTCGCGGTGTTCGGCGGGCACGACCTGGACATGACCGACGCGGTGTTCGAGGGCCGCGAGGTGACGATCTACGCGGTCGCGGTGTTCGGCGGTATCGACATCACCGTGCCCGAGGGCGTGACCGTGCGTAACGAGGGAATCGGGATCTTCGGCGGATTCGCCGCGCAGGGCTCCGACGACCCGGACCCGAACGCGCCGACGGTCGTGATCAAGGGCCTCGCGCTGTTCGGCGGCGTCGGCGGCCAGTCCTCCGCCAAGCGCCACGGCAAAAAGCTGAGGCACCGCAACCGCCACGAGCTGCACTGACAACACCTACGCCCGAGCGGGCCTGCGCGGTCAGATCCAGGACTTGAACCACATGCGGCTGAGCCAGTCCTGGTGCGGGAGCACCTGGTCGGTCAGGATCGGCCAGATGTAGGCGAAGTTCAGCACCACGAGTACGACGAAGGCGCCGACCACCGCGCTGCCGATCAGCCGGCGCGGGGTCGCCGTACTGAGTGCTGTCCGGGCCGGCCCGAGGACCCTGCCGAGGATCAGCGCCAGCGCCATCACGGTGAACGGGATCATCGTCACCGCGTAGAAGAAGAAGATAGGTCTGGTGTCGAACCCGAACCACGGCACCCAACACGTCACGAACCCCAGGATCGGTACGCCGTATCGCCAGTCGCGGGTGCTGATCCACAGCACCACCGCGGCGATCAGCGCCAGCGCACCGCCCCACCACAGCAGCGGCGTACCGAGGGCAGAGATCACCTGCAGACACGTCTGACCGGCCGGCGCGTTGCACCCCGGCGTACCGGGCTTGATGTCGTTGACCGCGTCGAAACCGATCGGCCGGGCGATGATCGGCCAGCCCGCCGGATTCGACTGGTACGGGTGGGTGGCGTGCTTGATGTAGTCGCCGGTGTGGAACGCGAGCACTTCCTTGTGGTACTCGAGCAGCGACCGGAAGTCGTCCGGCACCACCTTCATCACACCGTGCGCCGGGTTGCTTGCCGCCCAGTTGTGGTCGTAGGCGTTGTCGTGCAGCAGCCAGCCGGTCCAGGTCGCGACGTACGTGACCACGGCCACCAGCACCAGGCTGACGAACGCCGGTACGCCGTCGACCAGCGCGGACTTCACGAACGCGAACCGGACGCCGAGCGCGCGGCGGGCGCCGAAGTCCCAGGCGAACACCAGGACGCCGAAGGCCGCCAGCGTCCAGACCGCGGACCACTTGGTGCCGAGCGCGAGGCCGAAGCAGACGCCGGCCGCGATCCGCCACGGCCGGACCAGGAGCCAGCGGCCGATCGTCCGGCGGCCGCCCTCCTCGACCGGCTTGTCCAGGGTCTCGGCGTGCCGGCGGCGGGTCCAGTCCCGGTCGCAGACCAGGCAGGAGGTGGCCGCGACCAGCCAGAACGCCAGGAAGATGTCGAGCAGCGCGACCCGGGACATCACGAAGTGCAACCCGTCGACCGCGAGCAGCAGGCCGGCCACCGCGCCGATCAGCGTGGACCGGGTCATCCGGCGGACAGTCCGGATCAGCAGCAGCACGGTGAGCGTGCCGAACAGCGCCGGCATGAACCGCCAGCCGAACGTGTTCATCCCGAACAGCTGCTCACCGGCCGCGATCATCCACTTGCCGACCTCGGGGTGCACGACCATGCTCGGCGTGCCCTTGAAGACGTCCAGGTTGCCGGCCAGGATCGCCTTGTCGGCGGCTCCCTCCGGCTGGTCGATGAACTGCCGCTCGTACCCGAACTTGAGCAGGCTGAAGGCGTCCTTGGCGTAGTACGTCTCGTCGAAGACGAACTTCACCGGCGAACTCAGGTGCCAGAACCGCAGGATGCCGGCCACCAGCGTGATCGCCAGCGTCGCGATCCACCCGCCGTCGAAGTCCCGCGGCATCGCCGGGTACAACCGCTCCTTGAGCGGCGGCAACCGCCTGCCGAGCACGTCCCGTCCAAGCATCTCGCGGTCGTCCCCAGCCTCGCTCCGCCGGACGGTCCCGTCCTCGATCACAGCAGCCACGCCCGCCATGCTACGGACCCCCCGGTCCGCCCGCCTCCCCCCGCCTGGGGAAACGGCTGGGATGATGGGCCGATGACCGGGCGATTGGTACTTGCGGGGACTCCTATCGGGGATGTTTCGGACGGTTCGCCGCGGTTGGGGAGGGTGCTGGGCGAGGCGGATGTGGTGGCTGCCGAGGACACCCGGCGGTTGCGGCGGTTGACTTCGGAGTTGGGGATCACGGTGGGTGGCCGGGTGGTCAGCTACTTCGAGGGGAACGAGCGGGAGCGGACGCCGGAGCTGCTGCAGGCGCTGGTCGACGGGCAGACCGTGGTGGTGGTGACGGACGCGGGGATGCCGAGCGTGTCGGATCCGGGGTACCGGCTGGTCGCGGCGGCGATCGACGCCGACGTGGTGGTGACCGCCGTACCGGGGCCGTCGGCGGTGCTGACCGCGTTGGCGTTGAGCGGGCTGCCGGTGGATCGGTTCACGTTCGAGGGGTTCCTGCCGCGGAAGCCGGGGGAGCGGGGGCGGCGGCTGGCGGAGCTGAAGGACGAGCCGCGGACGATGGTGTTCTTCGAGGCGCCGCACCGGCTGACCGCGTCCCTGGAGGCGATGGCCGAGGCCTTCGGGGCTGACCGGCGTACGGCGGTCTGCCGGGAGCTCACGAAGACGTATGAAGAGGTCAAGCGCGGTCCACTCGAGGAGCTCGTCACCTGGTCGAAGGACGGCGTACGGGGCGAGATCACCGTCGTCGTCTCCGGCGCGGACCCGCACAAGGTACTGACGCCGGAGGACCTGGCCCGAGAGGTTGCCAAGGACGAAGAAGCAGGCACCCACCGTAAACAGGCGATCTCCGACGTCGCCAAACGCTTCAACGTCCCGAAACGCACCGTGTACGACGCCGTACTCGCCGCCCGCGACCCCGGTAAATAGCGGTGGCGTGCGGCACTACTCTTTAAGGCATGTCCGAGAAGGCCTATTACGTCACCACCCCGATCTACTACGTCACGGCCCCGCCGCACATCGGCAGCGCCTACACGACGGTGGCCGGGGACGTCCTGACGCGCTGGCACGCGCAGCGCGGCGAGCGCAAGTGGTACCTGACCGGTACCGACGAGCACGGCGAGAAGGTGATGCGTAGCGCCGAAGCGCAGGGCATGTCCCCGCAGGCCTGGACGGACAAGCTGGTCGAGGAGTCCTGGAAGCCGGCCTGGGTGGACGTCGACATCGCGTACGACGACTTCATCCGGACGACCGAGCAGCGGCACACCGAGCGGGTCCGCGAGTTCTGGCAGACGCTGTACGACAAGGGCGACGTCTACAAGGGCGAGTACGAGGGCCTGTACTGCGTGGGCTGCGAGGAGTTCAAGCTCCCCGCGGACATCCGCACCGACGAGGACGGTACGCAGCGGTGCATGATCCACGGCACCGAGCTGGAGACGGTCTCGGAGACGAACTACTTCTTCCGGCTCTCGGCGTACGGCGACAGGCTGCTCGAGCTGTACGAATCGCAGCCGGACTTCGTGGCGCCGTCGAGCGCGCGCAACGAGGTGATCGCGTTCGTCAAGCAGGGCCTGCAGGACCTGTCGATCACCCGGTCGACGTTCGACTGGGGCATCCCGGTCCCGTGGGACGAGGACCACGTCCTGTACGTGTGGATCGACGCGCTGCTGAACTACGTGACCGCCGCGGGCTACGGCACGGACCCGGAGCGGTTCGAGGAGCTGTGGCCGGTCGACGTACACCTGGTGGGCAAGGACATCCTCCGGTTCCACGCGGTGATCTGGCCGGCGATGCTGATGGCCGCCGAGCTCGCCGTACCGCGCCAGGTCTTCGCCCACGGGTGGCTGCTGGTCGGCGGGGAGAAGATGAGCAAGTCGAAGCTGACCGCGATCCCGCCGCACGAGATCACCGACCACTTCGGCTCCGACGCCTTCCGGTACTACTTCCTGCGCACGATCCAGTTCGGGTCGGACGGCTCGTTCTCCTGGGAGCACCTGAGCGCGGTCTACACCTCCGAGCTCGCGAACGGCCTCGGCAACCTGGCCAGCCGGATCGCGGCCATGGTCGGCAAGTACTTCGACGGCGTACTGCCCGAGCCGACCGACCACGGCCCGGCCGAGCAGGCGCTCGCGGACAGGCTCGCGCAGACCGTGGCGACCGCTGACAAGGCGCTGGACACGCTCGCGTTCCAGGACGCGCTGGCCGCGATCAACGAGCTGGTCGGCGCGGTCAACGGGTACGTCACCGAGCAGGAGCCGTGGAAGGTCGCCAAGGACGAGTCGCAGCGGGCCCGGCTCGCGACGATCCTGTACTCGGCGGCCGAGGTACTGCGGGCCGTCGCCGTACTGCACAACCCGACCATGCCGAAGTCGTCCGCAAACCTGTGGACCCTCCTCGGCGCCGAGGAAAAACTCGGCGCCCTGGCCGACCAACACATCCAGGACACGGGCACCTGGGGCCAACTCCCCCCCGGCGCCACCCTGACCAAGGGCGCCCCCCTCTTCCCCCGCCTCGAAGAGAACTGATACCAAGTCGCGCCCGGCTGATCGACGTCGTTGTTGTGTACCGACGAACGGGTAGTGGTCCCGCCAGCTCGGCTACGCCACGCTCTGGCGCTCGAGGTTTTCGCCGGATCGGCCTACCACTACCCGTCCGTCGGTACGCCCCGGCGCGTCAAGAATCTGTCCGCGGCGGGAATGCCGGGCGGCGGCGTCGGCTTTCTTGTAGCAACAACCAGTTTTGGAGGCGGGACGATGCGGGCGGTGGAGTTCGGGGAGTTTGGTGGGCCGGAGGTTTTGCAGGTGCGGGAGCGGGAGGAGCCGCACGCGGGGCCTGGGCAGGTGCGGGTGAAGGTGCGGGCGGCCGGGGTGAATCCGTTCGACTTCAAGGTGCGGCGTGGGTGGACGAAGGGGTTCGTCGATCCGGTGCTGCCCGCCGTACCGGGGTTCGAGGTTGCGGGAGTGGTGGACGAGGCCGGTGACGGGGCCGAGTTCGCGGTGGGTGACGAGGTGGTCGGGTGGTCCGAGGGCGGGGCGTACGCCGAGTACACGCTCGGCGGGAACCTGGCGCGCAAGCCGGCGGGCGTGAGCTGGGAGCAGGCGGTGAGTATTCCGATCGCGGGGGAGACCGCGCAGCGCGTGCTCGACCAGCTCGGCGTGAAGTCCGGCGAGACGCTGCTGATCCACGGCGCGGCGGGCGCGGTCGGGTCGGTCGCCGTACAGCTGGCTGTCGCGGATGGTGTGACCGTGATCGGTACGGCGTCGGCGGCGAACCACGACTACCTGCGGTCGATCGGCGCGGTGCCGGTGGAGTACGGCGACGGCCTGGTGGACCGGGTCCGCGCGGCCGCTCCGCAGGGCGTCGACGCGGTGTTCGACACCGCGGGCAAGGGCGGTCTCAAGGAGTCCGTCGAGCTCCGCGGCGGCACTGACCGGATCGTGACGATCGCCGACTACGGAGCAGCCGGCGAGCTGGGCATCCAGACCTCCGGCGGTGGCGGTACTCCCGAGCGGATCCGGGCCGGCCTCGACGCCCAGTTGCAGGCAGCAGCCGACGGCAAGCTCACGACCCGGATCGCGGCCACGTTCCCCCTCGAAGAAGCGGGCAAGGCTCAGGAGCTGAGCGAGTCCGGTCATGCCCGCGGGAAGATCATCGTCCTCCCTCAGGCGTAGGCGAACCCTCCCTCAGACGTAGGCGAACCGTGACGACGGCGTCGGTACGTCGTCCACCCGCGGATCCCAGCGGTCCACGAACCGAACCCCGGTGGGGACCTCGATGCAGTCGGTCGAGGTCCAGCCGCGGGTGAGGGTGGGGAAGTCGGGGACGTCCGGGTGGTAGTGCGGTTTGCCGGTGCCGAGCAGGTCGCGGGCCATCGGGGCGCTCCGCGCCTGGTAGCGGAAGTCGGCCGACAACCGCAGCCGGTTCGTCCGGTTCGGCATGGCGCCGTGCACGGTGAGGCTCCCGAACAGCAGCACGTCGCCGGGCCGGTACGACGTGGTCCGCCACTCCGGATGGTTCTCGTCCGCCTCGGCGCGCATCATCCCCGGCCCGTCGGACGCCTTCACCGGCAGTACGCCGAGCCGCGGCGACCCGGCGAACACCCGCAGCCCGCCGATCTCCGGCGGCGCCTCGCCCAGCGGCAGCCAGGTCGTCAGCGTGTCCACGGACCCCTGGATGAACCGGTAGTCCTGGTGGATCGGCGTCGGACTCGCCCCCGGCGACGGCGGCGCGATCCGGCAGATGTGCGCCGGATGCGCGAACGCCTCCTCCCCGAGCAACCGCCCTGCCAACGCCAGCAGCTCCGGCCGTACGGCGAGCCGATGAAACGCCTCGGTGCTCTGGATCGCCGTATAGGCCCCGAAGAACCCGGCAGACCCTTCTTCCACGGCCCGCCCCGACGCCATCAACTCCCGCGGATCAGCATCCGGATCCAACCAGTCACTGTCGTAGAGGATCCGCGCCAGCTGATCGTGTACATCCCCGACCACCTCCGTCGGCAGCAGCCCACGGAAGAACAGGTATCCGTCCGCCGCCAGCCGATCCCGCAGTACGCCGGCGTCCTGCACGTCGCCGTACGAATCGGTCAGTTCCTTCATTTCTCGTTTCCGATCTTGTCCATGGAAGCGGCGATGTCCGCGACGCCGACCTTGTTCAGGTAGAGGTCGTTGACGGTTTTGTTGATTTCGGGGGACTTGGCGGTCCAGCCTTCGGCGATCGGGAGGTTGACGGTGGACCCGGCGGCGGAGTCGATGAAGGGCTGGACGTCGATGTCCTTCTTCTTCCAGTACGCCTGGTAGCCGGCGCCGGCGCCGTTCAGGGCCGGGATGACGTAGCCGGCGTCGCCCATCAGGCGCTGGGCCTTCTCGGAGCCGAGGAAGGTGACCAGCTTGCCGGCCTCGTCGGGGTGCTTGGTCTTCGCGAACATCGTCTCGGCGAGCCCGTTGATCACGACCGTGCGCCCGGCGGGTCCGGCCGGCATCGCCGTGACACCGATCGGGAACTTCACCTCGGGCAGCGCGAACGGCAGCAGTGCGTTGTTCGCCGGGAACATCGCGACCTCGCCGCGGTAGAACATCTCGGTCGCCTGCCCGGTCGGCGGGTTCGTCCGGGTACCGTCCGGCGACACCTTCCACTTGAACACCAGGTCCCGGGCGAACTGCAGCGCCTCGACGGACTTGTCACCGGCGAAGTCGAAGGTGCCGTACGGCTTGTCCATCGCGTGGCCGCCGTTCGACGCGATCCAGTTCAGCCACTGGGTCTGGCTGTGGTTCCAGGAGCAGAAACCCCACTGCTTGTCGCCGACCGTCAGCTTCCGCGCGACCTCCAGAAAGCTGCCGGATCCGTCGGGTGCCCAGGTCAACTCGGAAGGCATCGTGATCCCGGCCTTCTCGACCAGCGTCTTGTTGTAGAGCAGCCCGACGATGCCCATGTCCTTCGGCATCCCGAGCTGCTTGCCCTCGAACTTGTACGACTGCACGACGTTCGGGTGGTACGCGTCGAGCTTCAGCCCGGCCTTCGAGATCAGGTCGTCGAGCGGCGCGAGCACGCCCTTGCCGGCGAAGTCCGGGAAGTAGTCCACGGTCAGCCAGAACACGTCCGGAGCCTTGCCGCTGGCCAGCTCGGTGGTGAGCTTGGTCCAGTACTGGTCCCACGGCAGCACCTCCATCCGGACCGTGATGTTCGGGTTCTCCTTGGTGAACTCCGCGAACACGGCCTTGTAGCCGACCTCCTGCTGCTCGTCCCAGAGCCGGTACACGAGCTCGACCTTGCCGCCGCTGCCGGCCTTGTCCTGCGACGAGCCGCAGCCGGCCAGCGCGAGCACACTGCCCGCGCCGATCAGAAAAGTCCTCCTGGACAAAGACATCAGTACCTCCGGATTACTTGAGCCCGGTGACCGCGACCGAGCGGACGATGAAGCGCTGGAACACGACGAACAGCACGAGCAGCGGCGCCAGCGCGATCAGGCTGCCGGCCATCACGGCGTTGTAGTCGACGCCGATCTCCCCCTTGAACAAGGCGATCCCGACCGAGAGCAGCCGCTTGTCGTCGCTGCTGGTGATGATCAGCGGCCACAGGAAGCTGTTCCAGTTCGCCACCACGGCGAGGGTGGTGACGGTGACCAGGATCGGTTTCGACAGCGGCAGCACGATCGACACGAGAGTGCGGACCCGGCCGGCGCCGTCGATCCGCGCCGCGTCCTCCAGATCCGCGGGGATGCTGCGGAAGAACTGGCGGAGCAGGAAGATCGCGTACGGCGTACCGAGCATCGTCGGCAGCATCAGCCCGGCCCAGGTGTCGACCAGGCCGAGTTTCTGCATCATCAGGTACAGCGGGATCATCGTGACCACCGGCGGCACCATCAATGTCGACAAATACACCCAGAACAAGGCGTCCCGGCCCGGGAACGACAGCCGCGCGAACGCGTACGCCGCCAGCACCGCGAACACCACCTGCCCGAGCGTGATCCCGGCGGTGACGAACGCGGTGTTCATCAGGTACCCGCCGAACCCGGACGCGAACAGCCGGTGGAACGCCGCCGTACTCGGCGGCAGCCCGGGCTCCCACGGCATCGTCTCGGACAGTTGCCCTGGGCCCTTGAACGCGGTGAGCACGGTCAGGAAGTACGGGAAGATCGCGAGCACGCAGCCGGCCACCAGGACGGCGTACACGAAGATGCGCAGTTTCATCCGGACACCTCGTAGGTCGTACGGCGTTCGAAGTACACGAACTGGGAGATCGTCGCGACCAGCACCACCGCGAACAGCAGCACCGAGATCGTCGACGCGTAGCCGAAGTCGAACTTGTGGAACGCCTCGTCGTAGATCTGGTACGTCGTGACCTCGGTGCTGTGACCCGGCCCGCCCTCGGTCATCACGAAGATCGTGTCGAACGCCTGGAACGACCCGATCACGTTGGTGATCAGCACGAACAGCATCGTCGGCCGCAGCAGCGGCAGCGTGATCGTGAAGAAGTGCGCGACCGGGGAGGCGCCGTCGAGCGACGAGGCCTCGCGCAGGGACGGCGGGATGTTCTGCAGGCCGGCCAGGAAGAACAGCATGTTGTACCCGGCGAACTGCCAGATGTGCACCGCCGCCACGCTCGGCATCGCCAGCACCGGCGACGACAGCCACGCCGGGCCGTGGATCCCGAACAGCCCGAGGAACTGGTTCAGCGCGCCGCGTCCCGGGTCGAAGATCCAGCTCCAGACCAGGCCGAGCGCGACCGGCGTCGCCATCCACGGGATCACCAGCAGGGCCCGGAAGTACTTCATCCCGCGCAGCTTGCGATCCACCAGCAGCGCGAGCAGCAGCGAGAGGATCGTCGTACCGGGGACGCAGATCAGGACGTAGTACAGCGTGACCAGCAGCGAGTGCCAGACGTCGGAGTCCGCGAACAGCTTGCGGTAGTTGGCGAGGCCAATGAACTCCGGGGTCGAGAGCAACTTCCAGTCGAACAGGCTGAGCACCAGCACGATCACGACGGGCGCCAGCAGGAAGCCGATGACGCCGACCAGGCTCGGGGCCAGGAGCGCGTACGCCGCTGCCGTCTGGGCGTTCCTGCTCCGGCGCTTGGCGCGGGGCGCGGGCCTAAGCATCGGGGTCCTTCAGCGGATGCGGCCGCGGCGAGCTCGGGACGAGCAGCTCGCGGGTGCGGTCGAGCGCCCACCGGTCGAGGGCGCCGATCGGGTCGCTGGACATCCGCAGCCCAGGACCGTCGGCGATGTGCTGCGCCCACTGCTCGCGCTGCTGGACGTCCGGCCGGACGATCAGGCAGTCCGAGTCGTTCGCCCACCAGCGGCCGTGCAGGAACTCGCGGGCCACCGACGTGGACCGGGCGCCGTGCTGACCCGGCTGACTGATGTCACCGGACGGTGGTTCGACCAACGGATCCGTGTCGGGGGAGATGCGCATGCAGTCGACCAGCCCGAGGCTCGGCAGGATCGGGGCGCCGCAGCCGTGCAGGATCCGGTTCGGCCCGACCGCTTCGCGGAGCAGGCGCATGCCATGCCGGTACGCCGCGGTGCCGTCGACGTGCTCGTACCGCGGCCCGTCGATCGCGCCGGCGTACACGAAGTCGAGCTTGAAGTGGTCGTACCCCTGCCGGCAGAGCTCGGTGAAGACGTCTTGGATGTGCCGTGCGGCGCCCGGGTGGGTGACGTCGAGGACCAGTTGCTCCTGGCCCCAGTTCGTCCCGGCGTTGATCCCGGGGACCAGCCAGTCCGGGTGCTTGCGGGCCGTCTCGCTGCCGGCCCCGACCAGGAACGGCGCCACCCAGATGCCGGCGCGGCGACCGCTTGAGCGGATGTCGGCGGCCAGCCGGACGGTCGACCCGAAGTCGTCGCGTGGGGTCAGCCAGTCGCCGATCGCCGTCTGGTACCCCTCGTCGAGCAGGACCAGGTCGACGCTGAGCTCGTGCTGGTCGAACTGCCGTACGTCGTTCATCACGTCGCGCTCGGTGACCTTGCCCCAGTACGCGTACCAGCTGCACCAGGACGGGCCGAACACGCGGACCGGCGGCGCACCGGCACCGAAGCTGTCGGCCCAGTCGGCGAGTGCGTGGTTCGGGTTGACCTGCGTGCTGGTCTTCACCTCGACGTCGCCGTCGGCGGTGATCACGAGCTTGTCGCCGTGGACCTCGGCGCGGATCGACGGGACGACGACGTCGGGCGTGGTCGCGGCGACCACCATGACGTCGCTGCCGTTGGCGACCGCAAGCAGCCCCTCTCCTTGGAAGCTGCCGCCGCTGACCGCCTCGACGCCTGGCCGGTAGGCCATGACGTGATGGTTCGGGGCGGTCGGTCGTGGTGGCGACGCGTCCAGCCGGTACCAGCCGCTCGGGCTCCAGGACTGCCAGCCGTGCTCGAAGACCAGCGTGTTCGCGTCGTGGCCGAGCTCGGCGACCGGTCGGAAGGGCACAGGTTCCTCGATTCCCTGGGGTGCAGGATCTTGCTGCTGTGCCGCTAATCTTGGGGCGCCGACGAGGAGATAGACCATGACGGAGCCTGCTGACTTCGAGCACGATCTTGCTACCCAGGTGCTGATCGAGCTGTACAGCGAGATCCCGCCGCCGAGCAAACTGGTGACCGGGCACTTCCACAGCGGCGGTGACTACCGCGTCGTCCGGCCGGACGGGGTGGGCAGCTGGTACCTGCTCTACACGGCGTCCGGGACGGGCCGGTACGTGCTCGGCGACAACAAGCTGATGCTGCGGCACGGGGACGTCGTACTCGTCAGCCCTGGGACGCCGCACGACTACGGGACCGTGGGTACGTACTGGGAGTCGTGGTGGGCGCACTTCCAGCCGCGGCGCGAGTGGCACTCGTGGCTGTCGTTGCCGCAGGCAATGCCCGGGCTGTCGTACGTACGGCTGAGCAGGTCGTCGGAGACCGACCGGGTGGTGTCCGCGTTCGACCGCCTGCACCGGGACGCGCAGCGCGCCGGGCTCTCGCCGACCGGCGACACGGAGCTGAACCTGCTGGAGAAGAATGTCGCGACCGAGCTGACCATGAACGGCATCGAGGAGGTGCTGCTCACCGCGGTCGCCAGCCTGCGCCAGGAGACGCAGCAGCTGGACGCCCGGGTTCACCTGGTGCTCGAGGCGATCACCGCCGACCCGGCGCGGCCGCACACGCTGACCTCCCTCGCGGGCCTCGCGCAGGTCTCGGTTTCCCGCCTCGCCCACCTCTTCAAGGAGCAGGTGGGCGACTCGATCATGAACGTCGTACTGGCGCTCCGGCTGCAACGTGCGGCGGAGCTGCTCGGCGCCACCGACATGTCCGTCGCGCAGATCGCGGCCGCGGTCGGGTTCGACTCACCGCACTACCTGAGCCGCCAGTTCGGCCGCCGGTTCGGGATGTCCCCGACGGCCCACCGCAGGGCGGTCAGGAACCCTGAGCTAGAGCTATATTGAGCTCGGTCGCCGCCGCGTAGTCCGCGCCCCCGGCGAGTCCGACGAGCCGCACGTAGCGGGCCGTCGTACCGGCTGGGAATCGGGCGATCTTGGCGTCGATGCTGCCGTCCCACGAGCCCTTCGTGGCCGAGGTGAACGTGACGCCGTCGGTGCTCGTCTGGACGTCGTACGACGAGATGCGTCCGTTCGGTACGTCGGCGTCCTGGCGCGGGGTGTAGACCAGCGCCTCGAGCGCGCGCGGTGTCTTGAGGTCGAGCGTGATGTACTGCGGCAGCGGTGCGTGCGGGCTCCAGTTCGAGTGCCACATGGTCGTGCAGCTGCCGTCGATCGCCGCGGATGCGCCGTACGCCGACCCGCCCTGGCTGGTTGCGGTCGCTGTCAGCTCGCTCTGCGGCAGGAGGTTCAGCGGGCCGAACGGTCCGTCGGACGGCGGTGGGGTACCCGGGATCGCGGTCACGCGGCCGAGAGCTGGTGCCTTGAGCAACGGATGCGTCCGCAGGTAGTTGAGGAACACGTCCTGCCCCATCCGCGGCGCCCTGGTGAGATCCGTGTACTGCTGGAACCCGGGATAGCCGTACTGCGCTCCGTGCAGCGGCATCGCCGCGCTGGTCGTGACCCGGTACGTCTTGCCGAGCTGCAGTGGCTTGCCGTCGATCAGCACCTTCGCCGGGTCGACCCGATCGCCGACCGGTCTGCCCAGCTCGTACGTGTAGCGGAAGTTCGCCGAGGTCGCGAGTGCGGACAAGCGCGTGCAGCCGTACGCCGGTGGGATCCACTGCTGTTCCAGGACGGCCTCGACGGTGGAGCCCTTCATCGACTGGGTCGTGATCGGCGAGATTCCCGCGACCGGCCAGGCGTCGCCGTACGTGACCGTGCCCGCTTTCAGGCCGGCCGCGATCACGTCGACACCGAGGTCGGCGGGGACCAGCACGAAGTCGCCGTGGGACTCGGACCTGTAGAGGTCCGCGACGAGGTTCCCGGTGCGGCTCTCCGCCTTCGGAGCGAAGTCCAGGTCCCGGTCGAGCTTGGCCAGCGGTTCCTTCTGGCGGGCCGTCCATCTGTCCATCCAGTACTTCACGATCTTCTGGATGCCCGGATCCGGCGTCACGTCCTTGGTCACCGCGTGGTTGGTCGCCGTCGTCGCGGACCGGATCACCTCGCCGGTCGCCGGATCGAGCGACAGGTTCACCTCGCCGAGGATCCGCCCGTGGTTACTCGCCTCCAGCACCGGCCGCGGTACGCCGTTCGGGTCCGGGACCATGCAGTTGAACGCGGTGTGCCAGTGCCCGCCGAGGATCACGTCGATGTCCGGCGACAGCGCCCGCGCGGCGTCGAAGATCGGGCCGGTCGGATTCTTGCACTCGTCGTACAGGCCGCCCTGCTGGCCGCCCTCGTGCATGCTGACCACGATCGCGTTGACGCCTTGCGCCTTCAGTTCGGCCGCGGCCCGGTTCGCCGCCTCGACGACGCCCTGGAACTCGAACCCGGAGCCCTTGATCGACAGCGTCTCGGTCGGCGTCCCCGGGAAACCCAGCCCGATGAACCCGATCCGCTGCGAGCCGGCCTTCGCGATCCAGTACGGCGGGAGCACCGGCCGCTTGCTCTTCGGGTTCACGATGTTCGCCGCGTGGTACGCGTAGTCGGTGCCGTGGAAGTTCCGGCCGGTCGAGTCCCTGAAACAGCTGTCGAACCCGGGCTTCCCGTAGCAGGCACCGGTCGTCATCCGGCGCAGGAACGGGAACTCCCGGTCGAACTCGTGGTTCCCGGCGACGTCGAAGTCCATACCGAGCGCGTTCAGCACCTCGATGGTCGGCTCGTTCGCGAACGCCTGCGTGTAGTCGGGCCAGCCGCTGAACTGGTCGCCGGAGCCGATCAGGAAACTGTTCGGCTTCCGGAGCCGGTCGAGGTGCGCCTTCAGGTACGCCGCGCCGCCGACCTGCTGGGTTCCGGACGGGCCGGCGATCGTCAGGTTCTCGGTCTCGGAGAGGTAGCCGTGCAGGTCGGTGAGGCTGAACAGCTGCACCGGGATCGGGGCGGCTGCTGCCTCTGTCGCCTTGACTGTTGGCGCGGTGGCTCCCACCACCAGGCCGAGGAGGGCGAGAACTGAGCTGATCCGGAACTTCCTGGGCATCGGCTGCTCCTGTCGGTCGGGGCGGAACCGAGACGAAACCTAATCGCCGCCCGCCGCGCCGGGACATGGCCCGGAGTGCTGACTTCCTGCACGATCCGGCTGACGCTTTTCTACAAGCGCGCGCCGGCCGGGAATCGTACTGTCGAGGCATGACTGGATATGTGGCAGTTGCCGAGATCGACATTGCGGCCTCTCCCGAGCAGGTGTGGGAGGTGCTCATCAAGCCGGCCGAGTTGCCGGAGCTGTGGTTCGGCGCCGTGGTGGAGACGGACTGGCAGGTCGGCAGCCCGATCACCTGGAGCGGCGAGTGGCAGGGTAAGGCGTACCAGGACAAGGGCGAGATCCTCGCGGTCGAACCGGGGCGTTCGCTGAAGCTGACCCATTTCAGTCCGCTGACCGGGCAACCCGACGTACCGGAGAACTACCACACGCTCACGTACACGCTGACCGGCAGTACGCACCTGAAACTGGAACAGGACAACAACGGCAGCGAGGACGAGGCCAAGCACGCACAGGCCATGTGGGAAACACTCGTCGCCAAGGTGAAGGAGGCCGCTGAGTAACCTATCCCCATGTCTGAAGGTGTCGAGGTGGGTCGGCCGACCAGGGAGCGTGCGGCGGTCGGGGAGGACGGGCGGTCGCGGGACCGGAGCCGGCCGGCGGTGCCGGATCCGTTGCCGATCAGCGTGGTCGACGCGCACTGCCATCTCGACATCGCGGACGGCGAGGACGGGGCCTGGCTGAGCCCCGCCGAGGCGATCAAGAAGGCGGCGGCGGTCGGCGTGACGCGGATCGTCCAGGTGGGCTGTGACCTGCCCGGCGCGCAGTGGGCCGTCGACGCGGCCGCGCAGTACCCGAACCTGATCGCCGGGGTCGCCCTGCACCCGAACGAGGCACCGAAGCTGAAGGAGTCCGGCGAGCTGGACAGTGCGCTCGCCGAGATCGAACGGCTGGCGTCGAGCTCCGGCAAGGTCCGGGTGATCGGCGAGACCGGCCTCGACTACTTCCGCACCGGCGCCGATGGCCGGGCCGCGCAGCACGAGTCGTTCGCCGCCCACATCGAGCTGGCGAAGCGCCTGGACAAGACGTTGATGATCCACGACCGGGACGCCCACGACGACGTACTGCGCGTCCTCGACCGCGAAGGCGTACCGGACCGCCTGGTGATGCACTGCTTCTCCGGCGACACCGAGTTCGCCCGCGAATGCGTCAACCGTGGCGCCTACCTGAGCTTCGCCGGCGTAGTCACCTTCAAGAACGCCCAGTCCCTCCGCGACGCCCTCGCCGTCACCCCCCTCGACCACATCCTGGTCGAAACCGACGCCCCGTACCTGACCCCGTCCCCCTACCGCGGCAAACCCAACGCGTCCTACCTCATCCCCCACACCGTCCGCAAAATGGCCGACGTCCTCAACATCTCCGTCCCCGAACTCTGCACAGCCCTCAACACCAACGCAAACAACGCGTTCGGTGGCTCGTGGTGAACGTTGGCGCTGGGCGTTGCGGGGCCCGCCGGGGCGGCGCAGGCTGAGGGTGCCGGCCTCGGCCGAGGCGGCACCCGAGGGAGGGGTAATGAGTGTTCTGATGACGATGCGGGTGACTGGGGATCCGACAGCGATCGAGAAGTTGGGCGCCGACAACGGCGCGCTCTTCCAGGGGGTGGTGGAGGACGCGTCGAGTCGCGGTCTGATCTCGCACCACTTCTACGGCAGTCAGACCGAGGTGCTGGTCGTCGACGAGTGGCCGGACGAGGCCGCGTTCCAGGCGTTCTTCGAGCATTCCGGAGCACAGATCCAGCAGATGATGGCGGAGGCCGGCGTGACGGCCGAGCCGAAGCCGGAGTTCTGGCGGCACCTGGAGGTCGGCGACGACGTGGGCTGATGCCGCTGGTAGACACACCTCATGGAGTTCAGCGAGGTGGTCCGCAGGCGGCGGATGGTCCGGAACTACGACCCGGACCGGGCGGTGCCCGACGAGATCCGTGAGCGGATTCTGGAGAACGGGCTGCGGGCGCCGTCCGGAGGGTTCAGCCAGGGGTGGGCGTTCCTGACCCTGGAGGGGGACGAGCGGGAGCGGTACTGGCGGATCGCGGCCGAGGATCCGGACGAGAAGTATGTTGAATGGATCACACGTCTGCGCCGCGCGCCGCTGCTGATCCTGGCGTTCGCGCACAAGGCCGCGTACCTCGATCGGTACACCGAACCGGACAAGGGCTGGACCGATCGCGACGAGGGTCACTGGACAGCGCCGTACTGGTACGTCGACACCGGGATGGCGGTCCTGCTGATGCTGCAGACCGTGGTCGACGAAGGGCTGGGAGCCTGCTTTTTCGGTCCTCCTGCAGACAAAGCGGGCCGGTTGCTCGAGGGGTTCGGCGTACCGGACGGGTTCGATCTGGTGGGGTTGCTGTCGGTCGGCTACCGGGCTCCGGACAAGCGGTCGCCGTCGCTGAAACGGGGTCGCCGGACGACCGCCGAAGTGGTGCATCGGGGGCAGTGGGGCAATCACACGCCGTAAGGGCGCCGTTACACCTTTTCGCGACACTCCGAACAGGGGATTGGCACTTCCGCTACTTCTTCGTTATGGTCCCGTGATGTTGGCCGGGATCGGGGAAGTTCCCGGACATGCACAACCCCTCGGCGGGGTCACCAACTCTGGACAGCCAGTCCAGCGGCGGCGGCCGGTGCCTGTGCTGTCCCACCCCGTGCCCGGGTAGCCCTACCTGGGAGCTTTAGTGCGTAAGTCCATCATCGTGGCCGTCGGTGCGGCGGCTGCGTTAGCCGTCGCCGGCGGCTCCGTGGCATATGCCTCGAAGAGCAAGACCGTGAGCATCTCCGTCGACGGCCAGGTGCGGAAGGTGCACACCTTCGGCTCCACCGTGGCAGACGCCCTGAAGGACGATAAAGTTCAGGTCGGTGGCCACGACAACGTCGCGCCGGGCCTGGACTCCAAGCTGAAGGACGGCCAGGAGATCGCGGTGCAGTACGGTCGCCAGCTGACCGTGAACGCCGACGGCACCAAGAAGGCCTACTGGACCACCGCCGACAGCCTCAACCAGGCGCTCGCCGACCTGGGTCTGCGGTACGACGGGGCCCAGCTGTCCACCAGCCGGAGCGCGCCGCTCGGCCGCCAGGGGCTGGAGCTGACCGTCCGGACGCCGAAGACCGTGCAGATCGTGCACCTCGGCAAGACCGTGACGATCAAGTCGCTGGCCGACACCGTCGGGCAGGCCTTGACCGAGGCGAAGATCCGCTGGAACGCCGGCGACCGGATCACCCCGGCCGCAGCCACCCCGCTGAAGCTCGGCGTGAACACCATCGGCTACGTGCAGGTCGTGCAGAAGACCGTCACGAAGACCGAGGCGATCGCGCACGGCACCGCCGAGACCAAGTCGGCGACGCTGGTCGAGGGCACCACGAAGACCACTGCCAAGGGCACCGACGGCGCGAAGACCGTCACGTACCTGTACACCTACCTGGACGGCAAGCTGTCCACCACGAAGGTCGTCGGGTCGAAGCTGGTCACCAAGGCCGTCGACGAGCAGGTCCTGGTCGGCACCAAGCCGAAGCCGGCCACTCCGAAGACCACCACGACGACCGACAGCAAGCCGCCGGCGAGTTCGGGTGGCAGCGGCGCCTGGGACCGGATCGCCGCGTGCGAGTCCGGCGGCAACTGGGCGTCGGACACCGGTAACGGGTACTACGGCGGTCTGCAGTTCGACCACGGCACCTGGGCGGCCTACGGCGGTACGGCGTACGCCAGCAACGCGAACGGTGCGTCCAAGGCGCAGCAGATCGCGGTCGCGGAGAAGGTCAAGGCCGCCAACGGCGGCTACGGCGCTTGGCCGGTGTGCGGCCAGAAGGCCTGAAGCTGACACACTGACGGCGTGAGCTCGTCTGATTCATCCACCTCCGCCGGACCGAGGCTGCTCGGTCCGGCGGAGGTGCGTTCGCTGGCCGCCGCGCTCGGGGTCCGCCCGACCAAGCAGCGCGGCCAGAACTTCGTCATCGACCCGAACACGGTCCGCCGGATCGTCCGCGCCGCCGAGCTGAGCGTCGGCGAGCACGTGCTCGAGATCGGCCCGGGTCTCGGATCGCTGACGCTGGCGCTGCTCGCCGAAGGGCACCCGGTCACCGCGGTCGAGATCGACCCGCTGCTCGCGCAGGCGCTGCCGTCGACGGTGGCGACGTACGCACCGGGGCAGGCCGCCGACCTGACCGTGGTGGAGGCGGACGCGATGGACGTCGGCCCGGAGCAGATCGGTACGCCGACCGCCTGCGTCGCGAACCTGCCGTACAACGTCGCCGTACCGGTCCTGCTGCACCTGCTCCAGGTGTCGGACTCGCTGCGGCACGGGCTGGTGATGGTGCAGTCCGAGGTCGCGGACCGCCTGGCCGCGCCGCCCGGCTCCCGGACGTACGGCGTACCGTCCGCGAAGGCCGCCTGGTACGCCGACGTACGCCGGGCCGGGCCGATCGGGCGGAACGTGTTCTGGCCGGCCCCGAACGTCGACTCCGGGCTGGTCGCCTTCGAACGCCGGGACCCGCCGGCGACCGCGGCGACCCGCGAGGAGACGTTCGCGGTGATCGAGGCGGCGTTCTCGCAGCGCCGGAAGACGGTCCGTTCCGCGCTGGCCCGCTGGATGCCGGACCGCTCCCGGCTGGACGAGGTGTTCGCCGCGACCGGGATCGACCCGCGGTTGCGCGGCGAGATGCTCGGGATCACAGAGTTCGCCGCCCTCGCCGGTGCGGGGCGGACGCTGTGAGGCACTAGCCTGTCCGACGTGCCACCTTCTGCTGAGGTCACGGTGCGGGCGCCGGCCAAGATCAATCTCGGTCTGTCGGTCGGTCCGCCGCGCCCGGACGGGTTCCACCCGGTCGCCACGGTGTACCAGGCCGTTGCCCTGTACGACGATGTGACCGCGGTACTGCGGGACGACGACGGCGAGGTCTCGGTGGAGATCTCCGGCGACTTCGCGGACGACGTACCGACCGACGAGACGAACCTCGCGGTCCGGGCGGCGCAGCTGCTGCAGGCGGAGTACGACGTGGACGAGGGCGTCGACCTGACGATCCGCAAGACGATCCCGGTCGCGGGCGGGATGGCCGGCGGGTCGACCGATGCGGCCGCGACGCTGGTGGCGTGCAACCGGCTGTGGGGCCTGCAGCTGACGCAGACCGAGCTGCAGCACCACGCGGCCGAGCTCGGCAGCGACGTACCGTTCTGCCTGGTCGGCCACACCGCGCTCGGACAGGGACGTGGTGAGCAGGTCACCGAGGTGATGTCCCGTGGGACGTTCCACTGGGTGTTCGCGATCGCCGACGGCGGGCTGTCGACGCCGGAGGTATACGGCCAGCTGGACCGGATGCGCCCGCTGCGCCGCGTCGAGCCGCCGCAGGTCCGCCCGGAGCTGCTCTCGGCGCTGCTGTCCGGCAAGTCCGCGGCCCTCGCGGTTGCGCTCAGCAACGACCTCCAGGCGGCCGCGCTGGCGCTCCGCCCGGAGCTGGGCGAGACCCTCCAGTTCGGCCTCGACCACGGCGCCCTGGCCGGCCAGATCTCCGGCTCCGGCCCCACCTGCCTGTTCCTCGCCGCCGACAGCCGCAGCGCGGTCGACCTGGCCGTCGACCTCGCCGAGTCCGGCCTCTGCCGGATGGTCCGCCAGGCCGAAGGCCCGGTCCCCGGTGCCCGGATCCTCCCGGCGATCGTCAGTAGGTAGTACCCTTAGCTAAGTGGACTAAGGAGGCTTGATGAGCGAGCTTGCGCAGTACAACATCCACGAGGCCAAAACCCAGTTGTCCCGGATCATCGACCGCGTCGAGCACGGCGAGATCGTCATCATCAGCCGCGCCGGCCACCCGGTCGCCAAGGTCGTGCCGCTGCCTGCCGTACGCCGCCGCACTGGCTGGGGGTCGCTGTCAGGCCAGATCGCCTGGTCCGACGACTGGGACTCGCCTGAGACGAACGAGGCAATT
Source organism: Kribbella aluminosa (assembly GCF_017876295.1). Lineage (NCBI taxonomy): Bacteria > Bacillati > Actinomycetota > Actinomycetes > Propionibacteriales > Kribbellaceae > Kribbella > Kribbella aluminosa. The sequence goes on from NZ_JAGINT010000001.1 coordinate 1,186,497, forward strand.
GCCGACGACTTCGGCATGCCGTCGTGAGCGATCCTGCCGGTGCAGGGCGGTTGCTGCTCGACACCCACGTCCTGCTCTGGTGGCTGGCAGGTAGTCCTGAGCTGTCTGACGAGCTCCGGGAAACGATCGACACCGAGCTCGAGGTGTATGTCAGCGCCGCGTCCGTCTGGGAGTTGTCGATCAAGAAGGCCTCGGGCAAGCTGACGCTGCCGGACGACCTGACGGACTGGATCGGGCACGGTGGTCTGAGCGAGCTGCCCATCACCCTGCGGCACGGTGATCTGGCGGGCAGGCTGCCGATGATTCACCGGGATCCGTTCGATCGGATGCTGGTTGCGCAGGCGCTGGCCGAGAAGTTGACGCTGGTGACGCGCAACAGTTTCATCCAGAAGTACGACGTACGTGTCCTCGAAGCCTGAAAATCCGTTCGTCACCGGCGGGCGTGGGTGCTAGCTTCACAGCGGAGTACTCATCGTCAGACAGGAGACCGGGATGCGCCGCGGATCGATCTACCGCATCGGTATTGATCGTTTCGACGCATTCGCGAGGACTCTTGAACTCTCTGACGATGGGTATTGTGGCGCATGTCGACGCCGGTAAGACCAGCCTGACCGAGCGGCTGCTGTACGCCGCCGGGGTCGTCGACCGGGTCGGACGGGTCGACGACGGGGACACCCGGACCGACTCGATGGAGCTGGAGCGGAAACGCGGGATCACGATCCGCTCGGCGGTGGTGTCGTTCCGGCTCGGGGACCTGCCGGTGAACCTCATCGACACGCCCGGGCACTCGGACTTCATCGCCGAGGTGGAGCGGGCGCTGTCGGTGCTGGACGGCGCCGTGCTGGTGCTGTCCGCGGTCGAGGGGGTGCAGCCGCAGACGCGGTTGCTGATGCGTACGCTCGGCCGGCTGCGGATCCCGACGCTGCTGTTCGTGAACAAGGTCGACCGGGTCGGCGCCCGGTACGACGACCTGCTCGCGGACATCCGCCGCCTGCTGACGCCGACTGCCGTGCCGATGCAGTCGGTGCCGGACCTGGGCACGCGGGCCGCCTCCGTCGTACCGCTCGACGTACAGCGTGCAGAGCTCGGCGAGATCCTTGCCGAGCGCAACGACGACTTCCTGGAGCGGTATCTCCAGGGCCTCGTCGACCAGGCCGTGGAGCTCCGGAAGCAGGTAGCGGCGGGCGACGTCCATCCGGTGTACTTCGGATCCGCGATGACCGGGGTCGGCATCGACGAGGTGATCGACGGCATCCGCAACTGGTTGCCGCGGGCAACCGGGTCGCCGACGGGCGAGTTGAGGGCGCGGGTGTTCAAGGTCGAGCGCGTCGCGGCCGGCCAGAAGATCGCGTCCGCGCGGATCGTCAGCGGCACGCTCGCCGCACGCACGCCGGTCGCCGTACATCCGGGAGACGGACCGGAGTACCAGACCCGGCCGAGCGGGATCGAGCTGTACGTCGACGGCGCCCGGCGGCCGGTGGACCGGGTCGAGGCGGGGCAGATCGTGGCACTGCGGGGCCTGAAGAGCATCCGGATCGGTGACCAGCTCGGCGTACCGTCGACGTACGCGCGACGGCTGTTCGCGCCGCCGACGCTGGAGACCGTGGTGAGCGCGCGGGACCGGGTGCGGCTGTTCCAGGCGCTCACTCAGCTTGCCGAGCAGGATCCGCTGATCCGCGTCCGGAAGGCCGGCAGTACCGGCGACATCACGGTCAGCCTGTACGGCGAGGTGCAGAAGGAGGTGATCGCCTCGCTGCTCGCCTCCGAGTACGGCGTCGAGGTCACGTTCAGCGAGACGACACCGATCCACGTCGAGCGGCTGAACGGCACCGGTACGGCGATCCGCGAGATCACCGAAGGCCCGTGGGCGGCCGGTGTCGGGTTCCGGGTCTCACCCGTTGCCGAGGGCATCGAGTACAACCTGGAGGTCGAACTCGGCGCGCTACCGCGGGCGTTCCACACCGCGATCGAGGAGACGGTCCGGCAGACGCTGCACCAGGGCCCGTACGGCTGGGAGATCCCGAACATCCGGATCGACCTGACCCACACCGCCTACTCGAGCCCGGTGACGGTCGCGGCCGACTTCCGCCGGTTGGTGCCGCTGGTGCTGATGCGGGCGATCGCGGAAGCCGGTACGACGGTCCTGGAACCGGTGAACCAGGTCGAGCTGGACGTCCCGCCGGACACCATCGCCCGGATCATGGCGCACCTTGCCGAGCACCGCGGCGTCGTCACGCAGGCCACCCAGAACCATCTGGAGGGCACGATCCCGGCCGCCGGCACGCACTCCTTCGAGTCCCAGCTGCCGACCCTGACGCGGGGCGAGGGCGTGCTCGCCACCGCCTTCCACAGCTACAGCCCGGTGCCGGCCGCGCCCCCGATCCGGCACCGGACCGACGGCAACCCGCTCAACGAGAAGCAGTACCTCCTGCACCTCAATCAAAGCTCTTGAGGATCGTGTGGATCTCGCTGACGGTGTCGGGTACGTCGGGGGTGTGGGCGGTGATGCAGAGCAGCTCCCGCAGGTGCAGGAGCGGGAGCCGTTCGCGCCAGCCGGGCGTCAACGGGTGCATCTCCTCGTACGCGGTGAAGAGCGCATCGGAGAGGTGGTTGTAGATCAGCAGCGTGGCCAGGTCCGCCTCCGGCCAGCCGTAGTACACCGCCGGGTCGATCAGGGCGGGCCCGCCGGTGGGCGAGGGCAGCAGGTTGCCGTGCCACAGGTCGCCGTGCAGCAGGGCGGGGGCCTGCGGCGGGATCAGCTCCCCGAGCCGATGGGCCACTCGCTCCAGGCGGCGGCGATCCTCGAACGGAAGCTGGTGGTGGCAGTTCGGCTCCTCGAGGTACCGGAGCAGCCGATGCTCCGCGAAGAACGCGTGACCGTCCGTGGTCCACGGGTTCCGCTGCGGCAGTACGCCGAGGTAATTGTCCCGCTCGTACCCGAACTTGTCCGCGGTACGCCGGTGCTGCAGCGCCAGGGCCCGCCCGGCGTCCTCCCAGTACGTCGGCGACGGTTCCGACGTACCGAGATCCGCCAGCACGATGAAGTGCGGCGTGACCCGCAACACCTCCGGTACGGCGAACCCGCCGGGGGAGCGCAACGCGTCGAGACCGTCCGACTCCAGCGCGTACAGGTCCGGCGGCAGGTTGTCCTGGGTCTTCACGACGACCGAGCGCCCCCGGGACGTACGGACGCGGAACGTCTTGCTCGCGTACCCGCCCTCCAGCGGATCGGCGGCGACCGGGTCGCCCAACGAGAGGCCTTCGAGCCAGGCAGGAGTCAGCACTCGGACGATCCTGGCACGATCCGGTTCACAGGGCCGGCGTCGGCTACCCTTGGGCGCGTTATGGCGGCACCTAACTTGGTCAGTCTGGAAGCTGTTTCGAAGGGCTTCGGGACCCGCACACTGCTCGACTCGGTCAGTCTCGGCGTAGGCCGTGGTGAGCGGATCGGCGTGGTCGGGCGGAACGGCGACGGCAAATCCACGCTGTTGCAGGTCCTGGCGCGGCGGGAGCCGCCGGACAGCGGACGGATCACACACAACCGCGACCTGCGGCTCGGGTACCTCGGGCAGAGCGACGACCTCGACCCGGAGCAGACCGTGCTGCACGCGGTCCTCGGCGATGTCGAGACCTACACCTGGGCGGCGGACCCGAGGGCCCGCTCGGTGATGGAGCACCTGCTCGGCGAGGTCGACCACGAGGCACTGGTCGGCAGCCTGAGCGGTGGTGAGCGCCGCCGCGCGTCGCTGGCCAGGCTGCTGCTCACCGAGGTCGACCTGCTCATCCTCGACGAGCCCACCAACCACCTGGACATCGAGGCGGTCAGCTGGCTCGCCGAGCACGTCGTCGACCGCGCCGGTGCGCTGATCGTGGTCACCCACGACCGCTGGTTCCTGGACGCGGTCTGCACGGACACGTGGGAGGTGCAGGGCGGCCGCGTCACGTCGTACGACGGCGGGTACGCCGCCTACGTGCTGGCCAAGGCGGAGCGGTCCCGTTCCGCGCAGGTCAGCGAGGAGAAGCGCCAGAACCTGCTGCGCAAGGAGCTGGCGTGGCTGCGCCGCGGCGCCCCGGCCCGGTCCACCAAGCCCAAGTTCCGGATCGACGCCGCGAACGCCCTGATCGAGAACGAGCCGCCGCCGCGGGACAAGCTCGCGCTGTCCCAGCTTGCGACGTCCCGGCTCGGCAAGGACGTGTTCGACGCCGAGGACGTCAGCCTGAGCTTCGGCGACCGGTTGATGCTCGACCACGTGACGTTCCGGCTCGGCCCGGCGGACCGGATCGGGCTGCTCGGCCCGAACGGCGCCGGCAAGACCACGTTCCTCAGGGTGCTCACCGGGCAGCTCCCGCCGGACCACGGCCTGGTCAAGCAGGGCAAGACGGTCCGGGTCGCCAACCTCTCGCAGCACCTCGAGGAGATCGACACCACGATCACGGTCCTCGACCACATCACCTCGATCCGCCGTACGGCGGCACTGGCCGGCCGCGGCGGTGAGCTGACCTCGTCTCAGCTGCTCGAGCGGTTCGGGTTCACCGGCGACAAGCTGACCACGCGGATCTCGGACCTGTCCGGCGGCGAGCGCCGCCGCCTGCAGCTGCTGCGCATCCTGCTGGACGAGCCGAACGTGCTGATCCTCGACGAGCCGACCAACGACCTGGACGTCGAGACGCTGACCGTGCTGGAGGATTTCCTGGACGGCTGGCCGGGCGTGGTCGTCACGGTCACCCACGACCGGTACTTCCTGGAGCGGGTCAGCGACATGGTTTACGCGATCATGGGCGACGGCCGGGTCCGGCATCTGCCGCGCGGAGTCGAGCAGTATCTCGACGAACTCGCGGCCGGAATTCCCCGGCGGGCGCCGTCGAATGTGTTGACACCGGCGGCGGAAGTGTCCACGGATTTGCCGGTCGCGGTTAATAGCGGGGCGGCTGAGCAGGCCGAGGTGGTTGAACGTCCGACCGCTGACGCGGCAGCGGCCCGGGCGGCGAAGAAGGAGCTGAACCGGATCGAGCGGCAACTCGCCAAGCTCACCGAGACCGAGGCGAAACTGCACGACCAGCTGGCCGCGAGCGCGAGCGACTACGAGCGGCTGGCCGAGCTGGACGCCGAGCTGCGCAAGCTCGCGGACGAGCGTGGCGAGCTGGAAACCGCCTGGTTCGACGCCGCGGAACGCGCCGAATAGCGGGGAATTCGAGCCGCGGCGACCCCTCCGATCCCCTGTGATTCGGAGGGGTGCGCCGAGCTCCTGGGTGAGCGGGCCCCGTGCCGGCCGACGTTGTTCGGGCCCCGAGCCCCGGACACCGTACAGCCGCATTCGGCGGGCCACCTCTGGCCGCCGAAGTCACCATGTTTTGACATTTTGTAGTCGGTTGGCCACCGACGGTCATGACCTTAGTAGGGGTGTAGACCGGTGTCGATAGTCGTCGGCTACAGCAGTCTCTCGATCTTGTTGCAACTAGCAACGACTGAAACAGGGTAGAAGTGACGGGTCGTCTTTTCGGATAATTCCGGCACAATTCTTGTGCGGCTTTGTCAGCGTGAACAAGTCACTTTGTTGGTGGCGTCAAACCGCTTTATTCGAACGGGCGGACCAGTTCGCGCAGCACGCGCGCGATCTTCTGCTGGTCGCGGTCGCCGATGGCGCCGAGCAGGGTGCGCTCGTGGGCGAGCAGATCCGCCATCGCGGCGTCGACCTTGTCCCGCCCGCCGGGGGTCAGCTGGACGAGCACGCCGCGCCGGTCGCTCGGATCCGGCAGTCGCTCGACGAGGCCGCGGGCGGCCAGCCGGTCGACCCGGTTCGTCATCGTGCCCGAGGTGACGAGGGTTTCCTTCAGGAGTTTCCCGGGCGACAGCTGGTACGGCGTACCGGCCCGGCGCAGGGCGGCGAGGACGTCGAACTCCCAGGACTCCAGCCCGTGCGTGTCGAAGGCCTGACTGCGGGCGCGGTCCAGGTGCCGCGCGAGCCGACTGACCCGGGACAGCACCTCCATCGGCGCCACGTCGAGGTCGGGGCGCTCCCGCCGCCAGGCCTCGATCAGCCGATCGACCTCGTCCTCCATGGTTCCGAGAGTACCGATCAAGACTCTTGACATCAAGACAAGTGGCGTGGTTAAAGTATCTCGATGTCAAGATAAACCGAGGGAAGGTGCAGGCTGATGCGCAGGTCACCGGTGTGGAGTCCGGAGCAGTACGGCACGTACGCCGACGAGCGGGCGCGGCCGTTCCGGGACCTGGTGGAGCGGGTCCGGGCGAGCGACGTACGGACCGTGGTCGACCTCGGCTGCGGACCGGGCGCGCTGACCGCGACGCTCCGGGACGTCTGGCCGGAGGCGACGATCCGCGGGATCGACAGCTCGCCGCAGATGCTCGAGGCGGCCGCGCCGTACGCCGACGACCGACTGAGCTTCGAGCTCGGTGACGTCCGGGAGTGGACCGGGTCCGGCCTCGACGTGATCGTCACCAACGCGACGCTGCAGTGGGTCCCCGAGCAGCTCGACCTGCTGCCCGGGTTCGTTCGGGCGCTGCGGCCGGGCGGGTGGCTGGCGATCCAGATCCCGGGCAACGGGGACGCGCCGTCGCACGCGATCCTCCGCGAGCTGGCGAACACCCCGCCGTACGCCGAGTACGCGAAGGACGCCTCGCTGCGGCCCGACGTACCGGGGCCGGCCGAGTACGTCGACGCGCTCAGCGCCGAAGGGTGTGTGGTGGACGCGTGGGAGACGACGTACTTCCACCTGCTGTCCGGCGACAACGCCGTACTGGAATGGGTGAAGGGGACCGGTGCGCGGCCGGTGCTGCAGTCGCTGCCGGACGACGTACGGCCTGCATTTGAAGCCGAGTACGGGACGCGGCTGGCGGAGGCGTATCCGCAGAAGGAGTACGGGACGTTGCTGCCGTTCCGCCGGATCTTTGCTGTGGCCCACAAGGAGGGGTGACCGATGCGACTCGATCACGTGCAGGTGTCCTGCCCGCCCGGCGGCGAGGACGTGGCGCGGGCGTTCTACCGGGACGCGCTCGGGATGACCGAAGTGGAGAAGCCGGAGCTGCTGAAGCCGCGCGGCGGGTGCTGGTTCAAGGCCGATGCCGCCGAGATCCACGTCGGTGTGGAGGAAGCGTTCACTCCGGCGAAGAAGGCACATCCGGCGCTGGCGGTGGACGACCTGGATGCGCTCGCCGCCAAGCTCACCGATCTTGGTTTTCCGGTGACCTGGGACAACGAGACGATTCCCGGCCGCCGGCGGTTTCACACCGCCGACGGACACGGGAATCGGGTGGAGATCGTGTAGCCGCCGGCTTACTCGGTGGCCAGTGCGCCGGCCGGGGAGACCTTGGCCGCGCGGCGGGCGGGCAGCACCGAGGCGAGCAGGCCCGCGACCGCGGCGACGGCGGCGATCGCGATCAGCAGCGTCCCGGGTACGGCGTACTCGACACCGCCGGTGACGGTCTGCCCGCCCATCAGCGCACTCGTTCCGGTCCAGCCGTAGACCAGGCCGAGGACGATCCCGAGACCGGCCGCGACCAGTGCCATCAGCAACGACTCGACGGCGAGCATCCGGCGCAGCTGGCGCCGGGACAGACCCATCGCCCGGAGCAGCGCGTTCTCCCGGGTCCGCTCCAGCACCGACAGACTGAGCGTGTTGCCGACGCCGACAAGGGCGATCAGTACGGAGACCCCGAGCAGGCCGATCCCGACGATCAGCAGCACGTCGAAGATCTTCGTGTACGTCGACCGCTCGGCCAGACCGCCATCGACGCCGAGGTCCTTCACGCTCGGGATCGACTGCTGGACGGCGTCGATCACGTTCGGGCCGTTGGCGTTCGGGTCCGTGGCCAGCCAGTACCCGCTCACCGCCGCGTTCGGTGCCAGCTTCGCGAGATCGGTCGAGGTGACCGTGATCGGGTCGAGGTGCCCCACCGACATCCGGACCGTGAGGCTGAGCTTGTGCTGCCCGGAGACCATCGTGATCTGCGATCCCTCGGTAAGCTTCAGCCCCTGCATCACCCGGTAGGCGACCAGCGCCGTCCCCGGCTCGAGCTGCCCGGCCAGCTGTTGGTTGTGGATCACCGAGCCGGCCTTGTCCTGGTCGATCCCGGTGACCGCGAGGTCCTCGCTACCGGCCTTCGCGTCCACGCTGCCGGCCTTCACGTCCACGGAGCTGACCGGGACGACCTGGGTGATGCCCTTGATGTCGCGGAGCTGCTGCTCGGCGTTGGCCGGCATCTTCTCCTTGTATCCCGTCACCACGAGGTCCACCGGGTACTGCTGGCTCATCGACACGTCGAACGTCTTCTGGACCGAGGAAATCCCGACACAGGTCAGGCTGATCAGCGTGACGCCGATGAGCAGCGCGGACGTGGTGGCCGCGGTCCGCTTCGGGTTCCGTACGGCGTTCGCGACCGCGATCCGGGCGGGTACGCCGCCACCGCGGGCGGGCAGTGCGCCGAGCAGCCGGATCAGCGCCGGTACCAACAGGGAACCGACCGCGAGCACACCGAGGAACGAGATCGCGCCACCCGCGGCGCCGATCAGTACCTGGTGCATCGCGGCGCCGGCCGCCAGCAGTACGCCGCCACCCGCGAGCAGCAGGAAGCCGGCGAGCAACCGCAGTACGCCCGCCCTTGATCCGGCCGCCGGGGCAGCCTCCGGACGGAGCGCGGCCAGCGGTGCCACCTTGGTCGCACGGCGCGCCGGGACGACGGCGGCGATCAGCGTGGCCAGCGTGCCGAGCAACAGCGGAACGAACACCGACGCCACGTCCAGGTGCAGCGGCACCTTCGGGATGCCCCAGTCGAACTCGCGGGACAGCGTCAGCGCCAGCGCGGACAGCGCGACGCCGAACACCACGCCGATCGCGGACGCGACCACGCCGACCACGCTCGCCTCGGCGAGAACGGACGTGAACACCTGCCGCCGGGACGCACCGACACAGCGCAGCAGCGCCATCTCCCGGGTGCGCTGCGCGATCACGATCGTGAACGTGTTGCCGATCACCAGGCACGCCACGAACAGGGCGATCAGCGCGAACATCCCGAACACGCCGCCGAGTACGTCGATGCCGTGCGTGTAGCCCTCGACCTCGTGCTGGATGAACTCCGTGCCGGTGTACGTCGTCAGCTCACCCGCCACCACCGCGCGGGTGGCGTCGGCGAGCTGCACCTGGGAGACGCCGGGCTTGGCCGCCAGCGCGATCCCGCGGACGAACGCGTCCGGGGAGATGACCTTCATCGCGGCCGGCGTGACGACCGCGGGCGCCGTCCCGACGGAGTTCCCGTCGTCGATCAGGCCGACCACCCGGAGCGTCCAGGACTTGCCGTCGTACGAGCCGATCCGCAGCTGGTCGCCGACGCCGACCTTGTGCTTGGCCGCCTGCCGGGCCGCCAGCGCGATCTCGTTCGTTGCGGTGGGCAACCGTCCGGACGAGGTGCCGGGCCCGGCGATCACGGTGGTGTCGTGCAGCTCGTCGATCTCGATGCCGGTCGGCCGGACCTGATCCGGGTACGCGGCGTTCAGGTACGCCGTGGTCAGCGTGACGACCGCGGCCGCTTGCGGGACCTGCTTGGCCTTAACGATGTCGGCCGGCGAGACCGTCGCCCGCGACGGGTACACGACCGCGTCGATGCCCTTGTACTGCGCGCCGACCGTCTCGTCGATGCCGTGCGACGCCGACGAGTGCACGATCATCGCGAGCGAGCCGAACCCGACCCCGAGGACGATCGCCAGGCAGGCGGCGACCAGGCGGCCCAGGTGGGCGCGCAGCGAGGCGAGGAGTGAATGTCGCACGTCAGGCCCCCAGCTGCCGCAGCGCGTCCAGAACGCTCTCCGGGGTGGGCTGCTGCAGTTCGCCGGCCAGTTTGCCGTCGGCGAGCATCACCACGCGGTCGGCGTACGACGCGGCCAGCGGGTCGTGGGTCACCATCACCACGGTCTGGCCGAACTCGCGGACCGAGCGGCGCAGGAATCCGAGCACCTCGGCCCCGGACCGGGAGTCCAGGTTGCCGGTCGGCTCGTCGGCGAACACCGCCTCCGGCCGGCTGACCAGTGCCCGGGCCACCGCGACCCGCTGCTGCTGACCGCCGGACAGCTCCGCCGGACGGTGCGTGAGCCGGTCGCCCAGGCCGAGGACGTCGATCAGCGTGTCCAGCCACTGCTGGTCGGGCTTGCGGTTGCCGAGCTCGAGCGGGAGCAGGATGTTGTCCTTCGCGGTCAGCATCGGCAGCAGGTTGAACGACTGGAACACGAAGCCGATCCGGTCCCGGCGGATCTTGGTCAGCTCCGCGTCCGCCAGCCGGGTCAGCTCGGTCTCGCCGAGCAGCACCTGGCCGCTGGTCGGGGTGTCCAGCCCGGCCAGGCAGTGCATCAGTGTCGACTTGCCGGACCCTGACGAGCCCATGATCGCGGTGAACCGGCCGACCCCGAAGTCCACCGAGACCCCGTCGAGGGCGGCCACCGCGGTGTCGCCCTGCCCGTACACCTTGCGCAGCTCGTGGGCGCGGATCGCGGTCCGCGGCGTACCGTCCTGCGGCAACCGGTCGACCGCGGGCTGCGGTGTCTGCAAGCTCATGTCACTCCTCGACTCAACTGAACGTTGGTGACGAAGTTAGTGAGCGCGGCGACTGATCTCGTCGGACCCCAGACTGGACTCCGAGTACGACCTGGGTATTACTTGGTCGGTTTCACCAGTCCGGTCTCGTACCCCAGGACGACCAGGGCGACCCGGTCGCGGAGGCCGGTCTTCGCCAGGATCCGCCCGATATGCGTCTTGACCGTTGCCTCGGACAACGTGAAGAGTCTGGCGATCTCGGTGTTCGACAGGCCGCGGACGACCTCGATCAGCACCTCGCGCTCGCGAGCGGTCAGGTCGGCCAGGTCGGGGCGCTCGGTCTCGGTGTCGGGCAGCGCGCCGGCGAAGTGCTCCAGCAGGCGTTTCGTCGTACTGGGGGAGACGACCGCGTCCCCGGAGTGCACCTGGCGGATCGCGGACAGCAGGTCGGCGGGCGGGGTGTTCTTGAGCAGGAAGCCGGCCGCGCCGGCCTTGATCGCGGCGAACGCGTACTCGTCCAGGTCGAACGTGGTCAGCACGATCACTCTTGGTGCCTGAGGCAACGAGTTCAGCTGCCGGGTGGCCTCGACGCCGTCCAGGCGGGGCATCCGGACGTCCATCAGTACGACGTCGCACGCCGTCACCTGGATCTTCTCCACCGCCTCGCCGCCGTCACCCGCCTGCCCGACCACCCGCATGTCGGCCTGCGAGTCCACCAGCATCGTGAACCCGGCCCGCACCAGCTCCTGGTCGTCCACGAGGAACACCCGGATGACGTCGTCGTTCACTTACCCTCCGTTGGGCAGGTTGTACGGCAGTCTGGCGATCACCTCGTATCCGCCGCCTGCCTTCGGTCCGGCGCTCACCGTACCGCCCGAGACCGACACGCGCTGCCGCATCCCGACCAGCCCGTGACCCGGATCCGCGCTCGGCGCGACCCCGGCCCCGTGGCCGTCGTCGGTGACCACCACGGTCAGCATCTCGCGCCCGAAGTCCAGCGCGACGGAGGTGCGCGCTCCCGGCCCGGCGTGTTTCAGCGTGTTGGTCAGCCCCTCCTGCACGATCCGGTAAGCCGTCAGCCCGAGCAGCGCGGGCAGCTCGCGGGGCTGCCCGGTCACCGTGTACTCGACGGCCAGGCCGGCCTCGCGGACGTTCTCGATCAGCTCCGGGAGGCTGGAGGTGCCCGGCTGCGGGCGCGCCTGGTCCGGGCCGAGCTCGGACTGCTCGTCCTGTTTCAGCAGGCCGAGCATCTTCCGCATCTCGGTCAGGCTGGCGCGGCCGGTGTCGCCGATCGTGGCGAGCGCCTTCTTGGCCGCCTCCGGGGACTGGTCCGCGGCGTACAGCCCGCCGTCGGCCTGGACGATCATGATCGACAGCCCGTGCGCGACCACGTCGTGGATCTCGCGCGCGATCCGGGTCCGTTCGTTGCTGACGGCGAGTTTCGACTCCCGGTCCCTGGTCCGTTCGAGCTGGGCGGCCCGCTCCTCGAGCTGGGCGACGTACAGGCCCCGGGTCCGGCGGCGTTCGCCGAAGGCCCAGACGGCGAACACGAGCGCGGCCAGCCCGCCCATCGTCGTGACCTGCTGCTTCCAGCCCGAGTTGGCCCAGTACCGCGACGTCGCCATCAGTACGCCGAGGCCGCCGATGCCCAGGGCGATCCGGCTCAGGCGGACATCGCCGTACACGGTGATCGCGTACAGGGCGACGAGCAGGCCGACGTTGCCGGGCTGCAGTTCGACGCCGCTCAGCCATTGCAGGCCGGCGACCGAGCAGACGGCGAAGAAGACCAGTTCGGGATGGGTACGGCGCCAGATCAGCGGCACCAGCATCCCGAACGCGAGCAGTCCGCCCATGCGCGCCTGGGCCAGCGACAGGAACCCGAACACCATGCACAGCCCGCCCGCCAGCAGCAGGTCGAAGGCCTTGCTCCGGGCAGGCAGCGGCCGCGCGGTGAACATCCCCGTCATGCCCGCCAGATTACGGGGTGGCTGCCGGGTCGGGGTCATGCTCAGGGCGGATGTCGGCGTACGACCGGAGTCGTCTAGTGGTGTGGACGGGTGGAGAGGGTCGGCTTGGCCTCGAGGCCGGACAGGCCGTTCCAGGCGAGGTTGACCAGGTGGGCGGCGACGTCCGGCTTCTTCGGCTTGCGGGCGTCCAGCCACCACTGGCCGGTGAGCGCGACCATCCCGACCAGCATCTGCGCGTACATCGGCGCGTTCCTCGGGTCCAGCCCGCGGCGCTTGAACTCCTCGGCCAGGATGTGCTCGACCCGGGTCGCGACATCGCTCAGGATCGAGATGAACGAGCCGGTCGACGACCCGACCGGCGAGTCCCGGACCAGGATCCGGAAGCCGTCGGAGTTGTTCTCGATGTAGTCCAGCAGCGCCAGCGCGGCCTGCTCGACCAGTTCGTGCGCCCGGCCTGCCGTCAGTGACTGCGTGACACCGTCGAGCAACGCCCGGACCTCGCGGTCCACGACCACGGCGTACAGGCCTTCCTTGCCGCCGAAGTGTTCGTACACGACCGGCTTGGAGACCTCGGCGCGGGCCGCGATCTCCTCGACCGAGGTGCCCTCGTACCCCTTCTGCGCGAACAGGCCGCGGGCGATCGTGATGAGTTGCTCGCGACGCTCGGCACTGGTCATCCGGATCCGGCCGGACCGCCGCGGTTTGGGTTCCGTCACGTCGTGATCACGTCAGCATCATGCCGTACTTCCGGTGTAGCCGGTGGGAGTTTTACCGGTCAGGCCGCTTTGAGAGTTCGCGGCGTGGCGTCGGTGCGGCGAGCCTCGAGACGCTCGCGGACCGGCCAGCGGATGTCGGTCGCCCAGCCCATCTTCTCGAAGAACCAGATGCACCGGGCCGACGTGTCGAGTTGGCCCTTGAGTACGCCGTGCCGGGCGCAGGTCGGGTCCGAGTGGTGCAGGTTGTGCCACGACTCGCCCTGGCTGAGGACCGCCAGCCACCACACGTTGCCGGACTTGTCCCGGCTCTTGAACGGCCGGTCGCCGATCGTGTGGCAGATCGAGTTGATCGACCAGGTGACGTGGTGCAGCAGCGCGATCCGGACCAGGCTCGCCCAGAAGAACGCGGTCAGCGCGCCCGTCCACGACCAGGACCAGAGGCCGCCGATGACCGCCGGCGCGAGCAGGCTCACGGCCACCAGCAGCGGGAACATGCGGGAGACCGTGACCACGTCCTTGTCCCGCAGCAGGTCCGGCGCGTACTGCCGCTGCGGGGTCTGCTCGGTGTCGAACAGCCAGCCGACGTGCGCGTGGAAGAAACCCTTGGTCAGTGCGCCCATCGTGTGCCCGTACTTCCACGGGCTGTGCGGATCACCCTCGCGGTCGGAGAACTTGTGGTGCTTGCGGTGGTCCGCCACCCAGCGGATCACCGGCCCCTCGATCGCCAGCGACCCGGCGATCGCGAGCGCGATCTTCAGCGCCCGGTTCGGCTTGAACGACTTGTGCGTGAACAACCGGTGGAAACCGATCGAGATCCCGTGGCCGGCGATCGTGTAGAACACCACCGCCAGTACGATGTCCCGCCACCCGAGGAACCCGCCCCACGCGATCGGCACCGCCGCCAGCACGGCCAGGAACGGGATGCCGATGAACAGCCCCAGCGCCACCTGCTCCCAGAGCTTCTTCTGCTCACCACCGAGTGTCCCGGTGTGCACATCGTCGACAGGCGCGGTACGGGTGGGCGCGTCCGGCAGGGTCGCAGTGGGTGGAGTCATGACCTGTTCTTCTCTCGGCTCCAGGGGTCGTTACCTACGCCACCGTAACCTACGGACCCGTAGGTAAGGAACCCCTCAGCGTGTCATCCACGCCACTCATGGCAAACTGTCCCGGCAACCACGATCCCCCGTGGGGTAATCGGCAGCCCGCGAGACTTTGAATCTCGAAGACCAGGATCGAAACCTGGCGGGGGAGCTGGCTCCAACCCCGGCTCGGGACGCCCTGAGCCGGGGTTTTTCGTGATGCAACCGGATCGGTCTGCCGGGACTCGTGAGGGCAAAGGGTCCGATCTGGGGAGTGGTGATGGCTGACGGCGACACGGCCGACATGGTGCGGGAGCTGTACGAGGGGTGCCACCGGCGGCTGGTCGGGCAGCTGTTCGCGATCTGCGGGAACCTGGGCGAAGCCGAGGACGCGGTACAGGAGGCGTTCGTCCGTGCGGTGGAGAAGCCCCGGCGGTTCGCCCAGCTCGACAACCCGGAGGCGTGGCTCCGTGCCGTCGCGCTGAACGCCGTACGCCGGCGCTACCGGCGCGCGACCCGGTTCCACGGGTTGCTGTCGCGCGCGGGCGCCACGGCGAGCACGACGGCCGGGCTGTCCGCGGACCGGGTCGCACTGGTCGAGGCCCTGCGACGACTCCCGTACGAGCAGCGCGAGGCGATCGTGCTGCACCACATCGTCGATCTGCCGGTGCGTGAGATCGCCGTACAGCTGGGTGTTCCGGAGGGGACGGTGAAGGCGCGCCTCTCCCGGGGCCGGGCCGGACTGGCCCCGCTGGTCCACGAGTTCGCCGACGACGCCGAGGAGGTCAGCCATGTCTGAGCTGAAGGAACTGTCCTGGGAGATCCAGGAGACCGTCGAGCCGTTGCCCTTCGAGGCTCTGGAACGCCGCGGCGTTCGCCGCCGGCACCGTCGGCAGGCGTTGACCGGCGCGGGAGTCGTCGTCGCCGTGACGATCGCGGTACTGGCCGTCGTCCTGCCGCTCCGGAACCTGACCGGCACGGAGCGACCGCCGGCCGCCGGAACCGCGGGCTCGATCCCGGTCGACCAGGCGGCCGAGAAGCTGATCGGGGACAAGAAGTCGGGTGCGGTCGACATCGCGTTCGCCACGCCGACGCGGTGGGCCTCGGTGTGGTCGTCGCCGCAGCCGGGATATACGTACGCTTCCGCCGCGGTGCTGTTCCGTGACGGGGTGCGGGCCACCGCGCCGGTGCGCAAGAACGGGTACGTCCCGGTGCGGAACGGTGCCGACGTACTGGCACTGTCGATGCCGACGAGCATGAAGGGGACCGATCCGGCCTGGGCCCAGTCCGTGATGGTCCGCCTGACGGATCAGGGCCGGGTGGAGAAGAAGCTGCAGTGGGCTCCGCCGACGAGCGAGTTCGCCGAGCAGGACGTGCTGCTGGGATACGGCACGCTCCGGGCGCTGAACCCGGAGACCGGCGTACTGCGGGAGGTGAAGATCCCCGGGATCGACAACGCCCTGCAGCCCCAGCGCGACAGCACCGGCCGATGGTGGCTGATCGGCGCCAAGAACAGCGGCGTCGGCAACATCTACTGGACCGACGACCACGGCAGGACCTGGGGCCACTCCGTCATCAGCCCAGGTCGAGGAGGCGGCCAGCTGGGTGTCAGTCCGGACGGCCGGACGCTCGTACTGATCCCCGGCAGCAAGCCCGGTGCACCGGACGTACAGGTGCCGCTGCGGTTGTCCACCGACCGGGGCGAACACTGGACGACGGTGGCCGGCCGCGACGCGCCGTACCTGTCGTCACCCGTTGCCTTCGACAACGGAACGGGTCTCGCGCTCTATCAGGGCAAGACCCGCGAACTGCTCCGGCCCGGCGCCGGCACCCCGCTCACACCACCGACCGACCTGGGCGGGCTGACGGCAGTCGGCGACTTCGTCTACGGAATGCAGTACCACGGCAACCAAGCCATCACGACCACCGACCACGGCAAGACCTGGAAGTACTTCCTACCCCGCTGAGGGTTCGCACGGCGGGGGCGCGAGGAGCTGAAGTCCACCGATGCGGTCTACGAGTTGGGTTCTGGGACCCAGCAGAGGCAGAACGGGTGGCCGGCCGGGTCGGCGTAGACCTGGACTCAGCGGTACGTGGTTGGGAGCGTGCTGCACACCGAGTGCCCACCCGCCGTCGACCCAGATCGCCCGCCACGTGCTGCCCACTCCTCGACCCGCCCGTCCAGGAACGCGCCCCAGAACGCACTCTCCACATCGATGTCGGCAGCGTCGAACACGATCATCCGGTGCTTGACATCCATGCCAGGCAGTCTGCGGTCATTTGCAGGAACACCTAACTGTTACTGCGAGGCCGCTACCGGCGGCGGTGCGCGTGGATGACTGCGGTTGTCCATGCTGCGAGGGCCATGACCAGGCCGATTGCTGCGCCGGTTGCGGGGGAGTTGGTGAGGCTGCCGATGAGTGCGCCGGTTGCGGTGAGCGTGAGTATGGCGACGATCAGCAGGCCGAAGGCGTCGCCGCCGGTGCCGAGGTCTCGGAGGCGTTTGGCGAGCGGTCGGTTGGGTTTCATGGTCAGCAGCAGTTGTGCACTCACGACGACCGCGACCACCAGCGCGAGCAGATACGGCACGGTTCCCACCGGAACAGTCTGTCGTATTTCAGCCGGCGGGTTGAGGCGTCGGCGGACTCCGGCCGGGACGGGGGGTTCGAGGAGGGGCTGGTCGACGCGTACCTCATCCAGTTGTGGCCGGCACGTGCTGAGCCGACGCGATCCTGCGCGTGGGGAGCGCCGACGCCGTGTACTGGCACGACGCTTCGGGAACCGTCGTCCATGATGCTTTACGCGTTGGTTCCGGGAACCCAACAGAGGCAGAACGGGTGGCCGGCCGGGTCGGCGTAGACCTGGACTCCGCGGGCAGCGGCCATCAACTGGTGGCAAGGAGTGCTGCGGTGGCGCAGGAGCACAGGGCTGGCGGTGGTGGAGACGACTAGGGAGACGAGCAGACCGAGGCCTGACGCCAGTAGGACACGAGGGCGTACGGCGCGGCGTACGCCGACAACCACCAGCGCCACTAACCACAACGCTTGCAGGCCGCCGAGCAGCCAGTACGCATCCACCGGTCACCGATGTCGCGCGGGAGGTCGCGGCAGCGGTGGGACCCGGTGAATGCCGCGCCCCAGGTCGGAAATGCGAGTGCCAGGCTCGCTGCATCACCACCGCCGGGGGGAACCGTCTCCACCGCCTCAGTGTGCGGCACCGTTCGCGTGAGGCGACGTCGGGGACAGCTCGCGGTGTCTGTGAACAGGCAATTGCATGTCCCGCGACCCTTTCGACTGTCTCCGGTGGGTTGCCGAGACGCCGGCGTTGGCGTCCAGTTCCTCAGAGGTCACCTGTCGGTCCGATCTCCCGCCTGTGCGTTGTTGAGTTGGGTGCGGAGCGCAGCTAGTTCGGCGGTGAGGGCTGCGAGTTGGTCCGGGGCTTGTGCACCAGCCCGTTCGGCGGCACCGACGTGTTCCACGAACCACGAGGCGAGGGCAGCGGTGATGGTGCCGACCAAAGCGATGCCGCCGACCATCAGGCCGACGCCGACCCACTTTCCCTGCACGGTGGTGGGGAAGTGATCCCCGTATCCGACGGTCGTGATCGTGGTCACGGCCCACCATGCCGCATCGCCGAAGGACTTGATGTTGGCATTCGCGGCGCCACGTTCTGCGTCCAGGACAGCCACGGCCGACACGAACCCGAGCAGGCCGACAGCGCCGACGACGTACGCAGTGGTCTGGCCGCGGAAGCCCATCGACGCGCGACCGAGCCGGGCGAGTGCTGTCGCAGCCCGCAGAGCTCGCAGGGGACGCAAGAGTGGCAGGGCGAGGACCAGCAGGTCTGGAATGTGATCCCGCACGAACCGAGGCTTACTGGGTGCGAGCGCCAGGCGGACGAGGTAGTCGACACCGAAGGTCGTCCAGATCGTGACGTTGGCGACCGAGCAGGCGTGGACCCAACCGGTTGGTAGATCAGGCTGGAGGATGGGCCACGCGTAGACCACGAGGAACAGCACGGCAGCGGCGGTGAGTAACCAGCTGGTACGCCGTTCGTACGTCGCTGAACGTTCTGAAGTCGAACTGACCATGCCAACAGAACAGCACAGCGCGCCGGATCCGACATGCTCGCAGCTTTCAGGACCGCTGCGGATGTCTCATGCGACCGCACTCTACGATGCGGCCGTCGGCGGTCTCGGCGACGAGCAGCAGAGTTCCTGGTACGTCGACCAGTTGCGGCCAGGTGGTGTCGAAGGCCGTGCGTTCGGGGGTGAAGGAGGTGGCGAAGGCGCGGGCCAGCGGCCAGACGTGGTCGGCGTCGTCGAGGCGGGCCGGGCGGATGCGGATCGGCTGGTCGGGCATGGGACCAAGTCTCACAGCTCGTCGGCGAGGGCGGGTTGGCCGCAGCCCTTGTGTAGAAGGGCCTGCGGTGACGGACGTACAGCAGGTGGCGGGGGCTCGTACGGCGGTAAGGTTCGGGCGGTGATCATTCGGCGGGTGTGCGCGGCGGACATCGCGAGGGGCGGTTGCCGGCGGGCTGCGTGATCGCGGGGATCTGGTGTACGACGAGGTGTGGTTATGGACGAATGTCGACGGGGGTGCTGGGGATGCCGTCGGTGAGCAGGGTGGTCAGTAGGCGGCCGAGGTTGGGCGGGAAGACCGTGTCGTGCGTGGCTTCGAGTTCGTGGGCGTGCCACCAGTCGAAGGTGAGGATCGTGCGGGATTCGTACGGGCTCAGCTCGGCGGGGGACGGGTCGAAGTGGTCGACGCGGTGCAGCAGCCATTCCTCGTGTACGTCGTAGCGCTGGTCGTCGTGCTCGTACGTGTGGTCGCGCCACCAGACGCGTGTGCCTGCAGGGAGATCGCGGAGGCCCGTTTCCTCGTAGGCCTCGCGTGTGGCGGCCTGCTGGAGGGATTCGCCGGGCTCGATGCCGCCACCGACCGGGTACCACCAGGTGGCGTGGGTGTGGGGGTTGTGCGACTGGATGAGGAGGAGCCGGTCGTGGTCGTCGAGCAGGAGGAGTTTGACTGCTTGGCGGACCATTCAGATCCAATTCCGGTACTTGGTCTGGTCGACGTTGCTGCCGCAGATGATCGTCGTCACGGGGCGGTCGGCGAAGCGGGCCGGGTCTTCGAGGACGGCGGCGATGCCGAGGGCGGCGGACGGTTCGGCGATCAGGCCGGCGTGGTCGTGGAGCAGGCGGATCGCGGTGATGATCGAGGATTCGTGGACGAGTACGGCGTCGTCGGCGACTACCAGGAGGTCTTCCAGGACCTCTGGGATCGGGTGCCGGCCGGCCACACCGTCGGCGATCGTGTTGGTGGTGTCGGTGCTGACGACGCGACGCTGGTGCCAGGAGCGGGTCATCGCGGGGGCGCCGTGCGGTTGCACGCAGACCACCTCGACGTGCGGGGTAAGCGTCTTCAGCACGTACCCGATCCCGGTCGCCATCGCACCACCACCGAGCGCAACCAGTACGACCGGTCGCCCGTACTCCGGCGGACGGTCGGCGGACCTGAGCGGCCGAAGCGGGTCGTCGTACGGCTCGAGGCAGGGGACGAGTTCGAGGGCGATGGTGGCGGCGGCTTCGCAGGTCTCCAGGTCGAGGCTGTCTTCCAGGAGGCGGATGCCTTCGGAGTGGGCGATCGCGGCGGCCCGTTGGCGGGCGAGTTCGTGGTCGCCGTCGACGAGTTCGAGGGTGGCGCCGAGGGCGCGGATGCGGTCGAGTTTGGCGGGGGTCGCGAAACGGGACGCGACGACTGTGACGTCGAGGTCGCGGTGGCGCCCGGACCAGGCGAGCGCCTGCCCGAGGTTGCCCGCGCTCGCGCACACCACGGCGCGGGAATCGCTGCGGGCGAGCTGATCCGCGACGACCTCGGTAGCGCGGCCTTTGAAGCTGCGTACCGGGTTCGCGGTCTCGAGTTTGATGTTCAGCGAGCACCCGAGCACCGGCTCCAGCGCCTCACACCGGTACAGCGGGCTGTCCAGGAACACCGGATCGATCACCCGCCGCGCCGCCCGGATCCGCTCCATGTCGAGTCGCGTCTGCATGTCGGCAGCCTAGGTGTTCGGCGATCCTTCCCGGGTTGTCCTAGTCGTGCCGGCAGCAGTCGAGGGTGGCGGCGGTCGGCCTCGCGTGATGGCGCCGGAGGTGGTGCTGGTTGGAGGCACTCGGTGTGCAATGCCCCGTGGTCTCGTGCCGCTGTTCCAGACGCCACCCCGGACCCAGGTGTCTACTTCAGGTGCGCCAGCCAGTTGTGGTCGGGGTGGCGGGGTGCGATGTGGTTGTGGAGCCAGGTACGGCGGGGTGCGTCGAGGAGGTCGGCGACGTCGTGGAAGTCGTCGGTGTCCTTCGTGCGGTCGGAGCGGGACTTGAACAGGAGCGCGATCTCCGGCGCCAGGTACGGCAGGCCGGCGGAGGTCGTGAGGGTGATGTCGTCGAGCGATTTGCGGATGGTGCCGCGGCCGCGGTGGTAGACCCAGTCGTCACCGTCGGAGGCCGCGAGGATGATGCGGACCGGGGTCGGGAACAGGTCGTCGGGGAAGGCGAGTACGTCGGGGCCGGGGGTGAGCGGCTCGCCCGGCTGCCACGGGCGCTGGACTCCGGTGTTCGGGTTCTCGACGGTCGGGCGCGGATCGGTGAAGGTGGCGGCGACGAGGTCGAGGTCGCGGGCCAGGACGAGTACGTCGACGTCGGTGTGCGGGCGACGTACCCGATCCGCGAACAGGTCGAGCGCCCATCCGCCGGCGATCCAGTAGCGGCCGGGGTAGGCGGCGAAGTACGCATGTACGGCGTTCAGAGAATGCATGACGGGACTCCCTCGCATGAGGTCGGATGCGGTGAGCCCCGGTGGGAGAGTCAGAGCCGCCGAGGTTTTCGGGGCGGCACCGCGCATGATCTGCGCATAAGAACCACCTCCTCCACGCTCTGACACTCGACCCACGAGGCTAACGGTGTCGCGCCGGTCCCGCACTTGATTTCAGTCCGCGAGGAAGTGGCGGATGTGGTTGGACCAGGTTTCTGGTTGTTCGAAGTGGCACATGTGGGCGGTGTCGGGGATGACCTGGAGCTGGCTGGGGACGGCGGTGTGCAGGCGGTGGGCGAGTTGGACGGGGAAGCCCATGTCCTTCTCGCCGTGCAGGATCAGGATCGGCCGGGCGAACTCGCGGAGGATCTGTTCCGGGTCGCGGGTGCACCACGGCTGTGAGCGTTCCTCGGACCAGTCGCCGAGGTCGGTGCCGAGGGATTCGAGCAGGTGCAGGTACTCCGGTGCGCGGTCGAGGTCCCACACGAAGACCGTCGAGTTGCGGAGCGCGCCGTTCGCGTCGTCCTCGATCCGTTGCCGCCGGTGGTACTCGGGCCAGTCGGCCAGGTACGGCGCGGCGTCCGCCAACGGGTACGCCGACGTCGACGCGAGCACCAACCGCCGTACCTGCTCCGGATGTACGTCGACGAACTGCATCGCCGCCCGCCCACCCGTCGAGAACCCCACCAGATCGACCACCCCGAGCCCGAGCCGCGAGATCAGCCGGGACGTGTCGCGTACGACGTACTCCGGCTGCAGCTCGTCCGCCGGCAACCCCCGACTGCTCCGCCCACACCCGCGGAAGTCGAACAACACGACGTGATGATCCCGCGCCAACGGCTCGAACCCAGGCACCAGATACCCATGTCCGACATCGGGCCCACCATGGATCACCACCACAGAAGGCCGCTCACTCCGCCGCCCGAGCTCCCGCACGAACAACGTCACGTCGCCCACATCCACCAACTCACCCATCCACCCACCCTGCCAGCACCCACCGACAGAAATCAGCGGACAGGAGGCGAGGGTCTGGCTAGGGTCACGGGCATGTCGTACGCCGAACAGTTGCGCGGGCTCGGGTTCCAGGCGCCGGAGGAGTTGGCGGTTGGTATGCAAGGGGCGGTCTACCGGCTCGGTGCGGGCAAGGTCGCCAAGATCTGGTTCCACGCGCAGGAGCGGGAGCTGCGGATGCTGGGGGAGTTGTACGACGCTCTGCACGGGCGGCTGCCCTACGCGACACCGCGGATCCTGGAGCTGCACCGGCCCGGACCGTACTGGGTGACAGTCGAGGACGAGCTGCCGGGCGTCCCGTTGCACACGGTCGCAGCGCCGTACGGCGAGCCGGGGTGGGAGCGGGCGCGGGACTGCGTCGTCGAGGTCGTGGAGGCGCTCGCGCAGGTGGAGGCGCCGGAGGTGCTTCGGCGTACGGCGGTGCTGGACGAAACCGATCCGTTCCGGCCCGAGGGTATGGCGTGGAGCGAGGCGTTGACGGGGTTGCTCCGGCGGCGGGTGGAGCGGTTCGGGGATCAGCTTGCGCCGGTCATCGACGACTTCGGGACGAAGATCGCGACGTTGCTGGAGCTGCTCGGAGAGCTGAAGGAGCCGGACGCGCGGCTCGTACACGGTGATGTGACGAGCGGCAACATCCTCGTCGACGAGGACCTCCGGCCCGTCACGCTGCTCGACTTCGGGCTGTCGACGATGGCGGGCGACCCGGTGTTCGAGGCGGCCGCGGCCCGCGAGCGTCATCGACCTGTGGTCGCCCAGGGTCCGCGAGATCGAGGCGGCGTACGACGCGGCGTTCACCGCCAGGCTCGGGTACGACGGCGGACAGCTGCTCGTCTACCGCTGCGCGTACTCGCTGATCATCGCGAACGCGCACAACGACGACCCGTACGGCCGCGACAGCCACGTCCCGCTGACCGCGAAGTTCTTCAACACACCCGAGGTCACGGCGTTGCTGTCTCGATGACGCAGAACACCGTTCCGTCGGGGGCTTTCAGTACGACGAAGTCGGCGTCCGGCGGATAGGTCCACTCGACGCGCTCGGCGCCCAGCGAGATGAGCCGCTCCACTTCGGCTTCCTGCGTCGAGCCGTCGACCCAGAGGTCCAGGTGCGTCCGGTCCGTCTCGTCGAGATGGAGCCGGGTCGGCCGCGCGCCCGCGGGCGGGAGCAGGAAATCGGGATTGCCGGCCTGGCCGGTGAAGCCGAGTGCCGCACGCCAGAACTCAGCTGCCGCGCCGTTCTGCGGGACGTTCAGGACGATTGCTCCGAGGGTGAGGGCCATGGTCCCAAGGTTGGCAGATCCGGCTCGTCGTGCGTCCAGGTGGACCTGCGCGCACGCAGAACCGGCAGCCGTACCGTGTCTCGGCGTCGAAATGGCGGGTTCTGCATGCGCGCAGGACCAGCCTGACGAGGGCGTGGGGTTGCTTTCGGCTGGGGCGGGGGTTGGTGGTTCTGGGGAGCAAGTAGGCTTGCGCGGGCGCTGTTTCGGGTGCCCGTGCTGATACTGGTTGAAAGAACTCGCAGGGAACTCGAGGAGAAGACCGCGTGACTTCCCATCGCCCCGCGGCGGTCGTGATCATGGC
Organism: Kribbella aluminosa; assembly: GCF_017876295.1. NCBI lineage: Bacteria > Bacillati > Actinomycetota > Actinomycetes > Propionibacteriales > Kribbellaceae > Kribbella > Kribbella aluminosa. Next base: position 1,210,196 of record NZ_JAGINT010000001.1, read on the forward strand.
CGCCGGTCTCGGAACCCGGATGAAATCGGCGACCCCGAAGGTGTTGCACGAGATCGGCGGGCGCACGCTCGTCGGTCATGCCGTGCTCACCGCCCGGGCGCTGACCCCCGAATACCTCGTGGTCGTGGTCGGCAACGGCCGCGAGCTGGTCGAGGAGCACCTGAGGGCGGTCGACCCGGAGGCCCGGACTGCCGTCCAGGAGCAGCAGCTGGGCACCGGCGACGCCGTACGCGCCGGTCTGACCGCCGTGCCGGAGAGCTTCGACGGTTCGGTGATCGTCACGTCGGGTGACGTCCCGCTGCTCGAGGCGGAGACGCTGCACGACCTGGTCGCCGCGCACGACAAGGACGGGAACGCGGTGACCGTGCTGACCGCGCGGGTCCCGGACCCGACCGGGTACGGCCGGATCGTGCTCGCAGCGGACGGTACGGTCGCCGCGATCGTCGAGCACAAGGACGCGACCCCGGAGCAGCGGGCGATCGACGAGATCAACGCCGGCATCTACGTCTTCGACGCGGCTACGCTGCGTGACGGTCTCAGCCGGCTGACCACGGACAACGCGCAGGGCGAGCTGTACCTGACCGACGTTCTCGGCATCGCCCGGACCGACGGCAAGCGGGTCGGCTCGCACGTCACCGACGACGCGATGCAGACCGAAGGCGTGAACGACCGCGTTCAGCTCGCCACGCTCCGCGCCGAGCTGAACCGCCGTACGCTCGTCAAGCACATGCGTGAGGGCGTCACGATCGTCGATCCGAACACCACCTGGGTCGACCGGACCGTCGACCTGGCCCGCGACGTCACGCTGCTGCCGAACACCCAGCTGCACGGCGCGACCGCGGTCGGCAGCGGTACGACGATCGGCCCGGACACGACGCTCACCGACGTCGAGATCGGCGAGGGCGCGACGGTCGTCCGGACGCACGGTTCACTCGCGGTGATCGGCGACGGCGCCAGCGTCGGCCCGTTCGCGTACCTGCGCCCGGGCACCAGGCTCGGCGTGAAGGGCAAGATCGGCACGTTCGTGGAGACCAAGAACTCCACGATCGGCGACGGCGCCAAGGTCCCGCACCTGACGTACGCCGGGGACGCGACCATCGGCGAAGGCGCGAACATCGGCGCCGGCACGATCTTCGCGAACTACGACGGCGTCTCGAAGCACCCCACGTACGTCGGCAGGTACTCGTTCATCGGCAGCAACTCGGTGCTGGTCGCCCCGCGGACGATCGCGGACGGTGCGTACCTGGCGGCCGGTACGGCGCTCACCGAGGACGTCGGCCCGGGCGAGATCGCGGTCGCCCGCGGCCGGCAGCGCAACATCAAGGGCTGGGTCGCGCGCAAGCGGGCCGGCACCAAGACGGCCGCGGCGGCCGAGGCGGCGCTGGCGGACCAGCCGGACGCCGAGCCGGACTCGAAGCCGGACGAGCAGCAGGCCTGAGCAGGACACGCGAGGACAACGGGAGGCGCGGCGATGAGCGGGATGAAACGAACCACCGAGAAGAACCTGATGGTCTTCTCCGGCCGGGCCCATCCCGGTCTCGCCGAGGAGGTGTCCGCGGAGCTCGGCTCCGGCCTGGTCCCGACCCAGGCGTACGACTTCGCCAACGGCGAGATCTACGTCCGGTTCGAGGAGTCGGTGCGGGGCAGCGACGCGTTCGTGATCCAGAGCCACACGTCGCCGATCAACGAGTGGATCATGGAGCAGCTGATCATGGTCGACGCGCTGAAGCGGGCGTCGGCCAAGCGGATCACGGTCGTACTGCCGTTCTACGGGTACGCCCGGCAGGACAAGAAGCATCGTGGCCGGGAGCCGATCTCGGCCCGGCTGATGGCCGACCTGTTCAAGACCGCGGGTGCGAACCGGCTGATCTGCGTGGACCTGCACACCTCGCAGATCCAGGGCTTCTTCGACGGCCCGGTGGACCACCTGATGGCGCTGCCGATCCTCAGCAGGTACGTGGCGGAGAAGTACGGCGACCAGCAGCTGGCCGTGGTGTCGCCGGACGCCGGCCGGATCAAGGTGGCCGAGCAGTGGTCCGCCCGGCTGAACGGCGCGCCGCTGGCGTTCATCCACAAGACCCGCGACATCGACCGCCCGAACGAGACGGTCGCGAACCGGGTCGTCGGCGAGGTCAAGGGCCGGGTCTGCATCCTGGTCGACGACATGATCGACACCGCGGGCACGATCACCAAGGCCGCCGACGCGCTGTACGCCGAGGGCGCGGCCGGCGTGGTGATCGCGGCCACGCACGCGATCCTGTCCGGACCGGCAGTGGACCGGCTGAAGAACTGCCAGGCGAGCGAGGTGATCGTCACGAACACGCTGCCGATCGCCGAGGAGCGCCGCTTCGACAAGCTCACCGAGCTGTCGATCGCCCCGCTGATCAGCCGAGCGATCCGCGAGGTCTTCGAGGACGGCTCAGTCACCAGCCTCTTCGACGGCCGCGCCTGACCACCCCGCCCGGCGCCGGGTGGAAGGCCCGGCGCCGGGCCGCGTCGCCCGCGTCAGGGGCTGATTCGGCGGCCGCTGACCGTTCCGGTGCCGGTGTTCAGGACCTGGGTTTCGCTCATCGGCGCGAACACGGTGACCTGGTACTTCGCTGTGAGCTTCCCGTGCGACACCGAGCCCCACACCCGCACCCGGATCGTCGGCCCGGGTGAGTTCGGTCCCTGCGCACCGGCCTGCCCGGTCCACATCGTCACCCGGAACGACTTCCCCTCGGACGACCACGTGCCGGTGAACGGCGGGCCGGCCGGGCTGATGTCGTGCGACAGGAACACGCCGCCGCCGGCGAAACTCAGCACCAGCCGGATCTTGGCGGGCGACCCGGTGTCCTGCCGCGCGCACATCCAGCTGCCGGCTAAGCCGTTGCTCTCGCCGCCGTCCGCCAGAGCCGGCGTGGCCGTGGCCAGGCCGGCAACCGCTACCCCGCCTGCCGCGATACCCACACCCCTGAGCGCCTGCCGGCGCCCAATTGCGTTCTCACTCATGAACCCTCCCCCTGAGAGCCGCTGTTTTCTTCCACGCTGCACACGGATCCGGCGGGTTGGCAACGGTTTGGCGCGCACTATCACTGACATAGGTTTGGTGGTGACTGACCGGATCGAAGATCGGACGCCGCATGCGGATCGCTGTGTTCCACCCCGGGGCGATGGGCTCGAAGCTCGCCGCTCAGCTGGTTGTGGCCGGCCACGAGGTTCACTGGGTGCCGGCTGGCCGCAGCGAGGCCTCCAAGGTGCGGGCGGACGAGGCCGGTCTGATCGGTACGCCGTTCGCTGAGGCGGTCGCGCTGGCGGAAGCGGTGCTTTGTTCGTGCGCACCGCAGGGTGCCGTCGATATCGCGAGGCAGGTCGGGCGCGCGGGCTTCGGCGGCGTGTACGTCGAGGCGAATCCGTTGTCGCCGATGTCACTGCGGGAGGCGCAGTCCGCCGTACCCGAGGCGACCTTCGTGGACGCCGGGGTCGTCGGCCCGCCGCCGACCGGCGGGACGAGCCCGACGCACCTGATGCTCTCCGGTACGGCGGCGGACCAGGTCGCCGGGTGGTGGACGGGTACGGCGGTCACCCCGATGGTCGTCGGTGCCGAGCCGGGCGCGGCCAGTGCGGCGAAGTCGTCGTACGCGCTCTACAACAAAGGCAAGGCGGCGCTTGCCGTTCTGGCGTTCCAGCTCGCCGAGAAGCATGGCGTGACGGACGCACTCGTCGCGCAGCAGACCCGCGCGGACGCCGGTTCGCTGAAGGACCCGAACCTGCCCGACCAGTTGCGCGCGGTCGCCTGGCGCTGGGGCCCGGAGTTCGACGAACTCGCCGAGACCCTCGACGACGCAGGCCTGGAAGGCGACGCGGCCCGCGCTCTCCGCCAGGTCTGGACGTCCCTCACCTGACCCCGTAGTCCTCGATCACGAACGGCGGGAGCAAGTCGATCAGTTGGGTCATCGCCTGCAGGCGGGCGAAGACGTCCGGGACGGCGAAGCTGCCGTTGCTCCAGGAGATAAAGGCGTTGCCGGCGATCTGCCACTCCAGGCCAGGGTTCGCGAGGACGCACTCCATCATCCGCGGGTGCATCACCGCCGACCCGTACCGGTCGTCCAGGCATTCGACCCGGAAGCGCTCGTTGAACTGCTGGTTCTCGAGTTCCAGGTCACGGCCGCGGAACATCCGGAGGCCGTTCTCGCGCGTCACCGTGATCGGCGGCAGGGCGGTCGGGAGGGTCAGCGCGACCAGGTTGGCGTGGTGCGTCTGGGTGGTCTTGCCGTTGCTGGTGACGTAGGTGTAATCGAGGACACACATGCCGCGACCGTTGTACTCGCCGGCGTACGTCTCGCCGGGGTTGCCCTCCCGGAACAGGTTCGCGGCGATCTCCGTCAGCCACGGGTTCGGCGGGACCGGTTTCCAGCCGACCGACTGCACCTGCATCGCCCGCTGCATCAGCTCGTTGCGCCGACGGCGAGCGGCGTACACGACCAGCATGGTCAGGCCGCTGATCAGGGCCGCCGGGAGCAGCAGGATCAGGAGGAGAGGCGCGGCGTACACCCCGGCAACTTAGCCCAGAGCCGGTCCGCGAAACGGGCCACCCAACCGGTCGCACAATGGCCTCGTACCACGGATTTCCCGTCTGGCCGCGCTCGTGGGTAGACTGTTTTGGTTGCCTCGGCGAGGGACGCCCCCCGAGAACTGTTGGGCGCGGCTCCGTGATCGACGCGGTGGTTCGTTGCCTGACGCCTTCTCCGGGGTCAGCAGGGCGCCCGCTGAGGCCGCACCCGAGTTATCCAGACAACAGATCACCGCAACGCTTTGAGGAGTTCAGTCGTGGCCGAGGTCAAGATCCAAGCCGAATCGCGTACGGAGTTCGGCAAGGGTGCTGCCCGCCGAATCCGCCGGGACAACAAGGTTCCCGCCGTCCTCTACGGCCACGGCAGTGACCCGGTGCACATCACGCTGCCCGGTCACGACACCATGCTGGCCCTGAAGACCGCCAACGCCCTGCTGCTGATCGAGGTCGAGGGCGGCGAGTCCCACCTGGCGCTGCCGAAGCAGGTCCAGCGCGACCCGATCAAGGGCTTCATCGAGCACGTCGACCTGGTCATCGTCCGGCGCGGCGAGAAGGTCCAGGTCGAGGTCGCCGTGCACCTCGAGGGCGAGGCCGTCTCGGACGCGCTGGTCGTCACCGAGCACGCGTCGATCCTGGTCGAGGCCGAGGCCACCGACATCCCGACCCACATCGTGGTCTCCATCGAGGGCCTGGAGATCGGCGCGCAGCTGCACGCGTCCGACCTGACCCTGCCGGCCGGCTCCACGCTGGCGATCGAGCCGGACACCCTGATCGTGAACGTCACCGCGCAGCCGACGGCCGAGCAGCTCGAGGCCGACACCGAGGGCGGCGAGAGCGCCGATGCCGCCGCCGAGCCGGTGGCCGCCGCCGCCGAGTAGTCTGCAGCTCGGCAGCGAACAGCAGAACTTCGGGAGGGCCGGGATCCGTGGCGGACGACGTGTGGTTGGTCGTCGGACTGGGGAATCCCGGCCCTTCGTATGCCCGCACCCGGCACAACATCGGGCACCTGGTCGCCGACGAGCTGGCCGCCCGGACCGGGGCGAAGTGGAAGCAGAGCAAGCAGGTCAGGGCCGAGGTGATCGAGACCCGGATCAGCGGGCTGCGGACGGTGCTGGCCAAACCCCGTTCGTACATGAACGAGTCCGGCGGCCCGGTGTCCGCGCTGCTGAAGTTCTTCAAGCTGGAGCCGGCCAACCTGGTCGTCGTGCACGACGAGCTGGACATCGACTTCGGCGTCCTGCGGTGCAAGTTCGGCGGCGGCGACAACGGCCACCAAGGGCTGAAATCGCTGCGCAAATCGCTTGGCACCGGTGAGTACTATCGAGTCCGGTTCGGTGTGGGTCGTCCGCCGGGCCGGCAGGCGCCCGCCGACTTCGTCCTCAACGAGTTCTCCGCGGCCGAACGCAAGGACCTCCCGTTCGCCGTCGACCGGACCGCGGACGCCGTCGAGTCCCTGCTCACCGACGGCCTCGAAGCAACCCAAGGGAAGTACAACTCTTGAAGCTGGACAACTCGTGAAGCTCAGCGGTCTGGTCGACACCCTGATCACCGATCCGGTGGTGTCCGAGGCCGTTCGTGACGCCCGCGCTGAGAGTGTCACGACCCTCGACCTGAGCGCACCCACGCCGGTGCGCCCGGTCCTGCTCGCCGCGATCGCCGCGGCCCAGAACGGCGCCGACCGCCCGGTGCTCGCGGTCACCGCCACCTTCCGCGAGGCCGAAGAGCTCACCGAGGCGCTGCAGTGCCTCGTCGAGGAGCCCGGCGCGGTCGCGTACTACCCCGCCTGGGAGACCCTTCCGCACGAGCGGCTCAGCCCTCGGTCGGACACGGTCGGCCGGCGGCTCGCCGTACTGCGGCGTCTCGTGCACCCGGATCCGTCCGACGAGACCACCGGCCCGATCCGGATCCTGGTCGCGCCGGTCCGGTCCGTGCTGCAGCCGCAGGTCGCGGGCCTCGCGGACCTGAAGCCGGTGCAGTTGCACGTCGGCGACACGGTCGAGCTCGAGGACGTCGTCGAGCGGCTCGCCGGGGCGGCGTACCACCGGGTCGACCTGGTGGAGCGGCGCGGTGAGTTCGCGGTCCGGGGCGGCATCATCGACGTGTTCCCGCCGACCGAGGAGCACCCGATGCGGGTGGACTTCTTCGGCGACGACGTCGAGGAGATCCGGTACTTCGCCGTCGCCGACCAGCGCTCGCTGGAGATCGCCGCGCACGGTCTGTGGGCTCCGCCCTGCCGGGAGCTGCTGCTCACCGACGAGGTGCGCGCGCGGGCCGGTGTACTCGCGAAGGAACACCCCGAGCTGGCCGAGCTGTTCGAGAAACTTGCCGAGGGCCACGCGGTCGAGGGCATGGAGTCGCTGGCGCCGGTGCTGGTCGACGACATGGAGTTGCTCGTCGACCTGATGCCGGCCGGTACGCACGTGGTCGTCAGCGACCCGGAGCGGGTCCGGGCCCGGGCGCACGACCTGGTCGCGACCAGCCAGGAGTTCCTGGAGGCGTCGTGGGCCGCGGCCGCGGGTGGCGGCGAGGCGCCGATCGACCTGGGCGCGGCGGCGTACATGTCGCTCGGAGACGTCCGCTCGCAGGCGCTGAGCAGGGGGCTCGCGTGGTGGAGCCTGTCGCCGTTCGCGGCCGCACCGACCGACTCGGAGGACCTGCGGGACTCGATGGGCGAGCGGGTCGCGTTCGACATCGACACCGAGTCCGGCGCGGTGACCAGCAAGATCCTCGCCGTCCACGAGGTCGACCCGTACCGCGGTGAGACCGGTGCGGCGACCGAGGACATCCGCGGCTGGCTGCGGGACGGCTGGCGGGTCGTCTGCGTCACCGAAGGGCACGGTCCCGCGCAGCGACTGGCCGAGGTGTTCTCCGAGGCCGAGCTGCCGGCGCGCGCGGTCGAGGGCATCGAGGGTATCCCGGAGCCGGGTGTCGTACTGATCTCGCAGGGGCAGCTCGAGCACGGGTTCATTGCCGACGGCATCAAGTTCGCCGTACTCACCGAGAACGACCTGGCCGGGCAGCGCTCGGCGGCCGAACGCCGTTCCCAGCAACGGATGCCGTCCCGGCGGAAGAAGACGATCGACCCGCTCGAGCTGCAGCCGGGCGACTTCGTCGTACACGAGCAGCACGGCGTCGGCCGGTACGTCGAGATGATGCAGCGGACCGTCGGCACCGGTTCCCAGAGGGCCACCCGCGAGTACGTCGTGATCGAGTTCGCGGCGAGCAAGCGCGGGCAGCCCGGCGACCGGTTGTACGTGCCGACCGATCAGCTCGACCAGGTCACGCGGTACGTCGGCGGCGAGCAGCCGACTCTGGACAAGATGGGCGGCGGCGACTGGGCCAAGCGCAAGGGCCGCGCGCGCAAGGCGGTCCGCCAGATCGCCGGTGAGCTGATCAAGCTGTACGCCGCGCGCCAGGCGACGAAGGGGCACGCCTTCGCGAAGGACACCCCGTGGCAGCGTGAGCTGGAGGACGCGTTCCCGTTCGTCGAGACGCCCGACCAGCTGGCCACCATCGACGACGTGAAGCACGACATGGAACGCGTCATGCCGATGGACCGGATCGTCTGCGGTGACGTCGGCTACGGCAAGACCGAGATCGCCGTACGCGCGGCCTTCAAGGCGGTGCAGGACGGCAAGCAGGTCGCCGTGCTCGTGCCGACGACCCTGCTCGTGCAGCAGCACTACGCGACCTTCGCCGAGCGGTACGCCGCGTTCCCGGTGAACGTGGCTCCGCTGTCGCGTTTCCAGACCGACAAGGAGGCCAAGGCCACGATCGACGGTCTCGCCGACGGCTCGGTCGACGTGGTCATCGGGACGCACCGGCTGTTCAGCGGCGAGGTCGCGTTCAAGGACCTCGGCCTGGTGATCGTCGACGAGGAGCAGCGGTTCGGCGTCGAGCACAAGGAGCAGCTGAAGCGGCTGCGGACCGCGGTCGACGTACTCACGATGTCCGCGACGCCGATCCCGCGGACGCTGGAGATGTCGATCACCGGGATCCGCGAGATGTCCACGATCGCCACCCCACCGGAGGAACGGCACCCGGTGCTGACGTTCGTCGGCGCGTACGACGAGCACCAGGTGACCGCCGCGATCCGGCGCGAGCTGCTCCGCGAGGGCCAGGTCTTCGTCGTCCACAACCGGGTGAACACGATCGAGAAGGCGGCCGCCCGGATCCGCCAGCTGGTGCCCGAGGCCCGGGTCTCGGTCGCGCACGGCCAGATGAACGAGCACACGCTCGAGAACGTGATCCAGGGCTTCTGGGAGAAGCAGTCGGACGTCATCGTCTGTACGACGATCGTCGAGTCCGGCATCGACATCTCGAACGCGAACACGATGATCATCGAGCGCTCCGACCTGCTCGGCCTGTCCCAGCTGCACCAGCTCCGCGGCCGGGTCGGCCGTGGCCGCGAGCGGGCGTACGCGTACTTCTTCTTCCCGCCGGAGAAGCCGCTCACCGAGACCGCCCACGACCGGCTGGCGACGATCGCGCAGCACGCCGACCTGGGCGGCGGTATGGCGGTCGCGATGAAGGACCTGGAGATCCGCGGCGCCGGTAACCTGCTCGGCGGCGAACAGTCCGGGCACATCGCCGACGTCGGTTTCGACCTGTACGTGCGGCTCGTCGGCGAGGCGGTCGCGGAGTACCGCGGCGACACCCAGGCGGAGGAGCCCGAGGTCAAGATCGAGCTCCCGATCGACGCGCACCTGCCGCACGACTACATCCCGTCGCAGCGGCTCCGGCTGGAGATGTACCAGCGGCTGGCCGCCGTACGGGACGACGAGGGCATCGCCGAACTGGTCGAGGAACTGCACGACCGGTACGGCGACATCCCGCAGCCGGTGCTGAACCTGGTCGAGGTGGCGAAGTTCCGTAACCACGCCCGCCGGGCGGGGCTGCACGACGTCACGCTGCAGGGGAACCTGATCCGGTTCGGGCCGGTCGAGCTGCCGGACTCGAAGGTGCTGCGGCTGAACAGGCTGTACCCGAAGAGTCTGGTGAAGCCGCAGTTGCATACCATTCTGGTGCCGAGACCAGCGACCAGGCAGATCGGCGGGCAGCCGCTCCGGGACCAGGAGCTGCTGCACTGGTGCACCCGGTTGATCGACGACGTGATCGCCGAACCTATTGTGGTGCCGGCGTGAGACCTTTATTGAGATACGAGGAGATTCGGTGAGCACACGGCTTCGGGCTCTGGGTGCGGTGGCGGCGATCGTGCTGCTGACCGGCGGTTGCGCGGCGGGTACGCACCCGGGCGCGGCGGCCGTCGTCGGCAAGACCGAGATCAGCGTCAGCGACGTCGACAACACCTCGCGCGCGGTCAGCTCGGCGCTCGGCCAGAACTTCGGCACGGTTGCGGCGCTGAACATCCTGGTCAGCAACGCGCTGGTCTCCGAGATCGGGCAGCAGAAGTCGATCTCGGTCACCCCGGCCGAGACCGCCGCCGCGGCGCTCAGCTCGGTCGGCGAGGACGGCACGATGTACCAGAAGTTCCAGGCCTCCGCGGACACGCGCGACTTCCTGAACTCGGTCGGTACGGCGTCGGTGATCACCGTCAAGCTGGCCGGCGGCACCATCAAGGACCTGCAGAACCAGGCCAAGCTGCAGCAGGGCGTGCTCGCGGTCCGCGAGGCCTCGAAGGGCATCGACGTCTCGGTCGCGCCGCGGTTCGGCAAGTGGAGCGACGGCACCCTCGACAACACGATCTCCGGGTCGCTGTCGAAGGAATCCCCCCAGACCGCCGCCAAGCGCAAGGCCGCCCAGGCCGCCGCCCAGCAGGCCCAAGGCCAGGGCCAGGGCTGAGCCTGACCCGGTGACCGACGTACGCCGACCGACGGGCCGGATCACGGTCCTGGTGACCAGCCCACGGGTGGCACCGGGCCTACTGACCCGCGCCGCCTGGCAAACCCTGGCCGGGGCCACCGAGATCGGCGCCGGCGCGTTGGGTGCCGGCGGGTCTGGTGCCGGCGGGCGGGTGCTGCGGGGCGACGTGCAGGCTGTGGTCGGGTCCGGGCTGGCGGTTACCCAGGTCGAGGGTGATGTCGGCGAGCACTGGAGCTGGCTGTCGTCCGCCGCCGAGGCCGGCCGCGACGTCGCGTGGCTTGTCGGCGCAGACGGGGAGCCGGAGCTGCTGCACGTGGTCGCCGAGCAGGTCGCCCGCGAACCACGCCCGCCGTACGACGTGGAGATCCTGCACGGCTCGTACGACGTACCGGGAGCCAGGCTGATCGACCTGGTCCAGGTGATGGACCGGCTGCGACGGAACTGCCCGTGGGACCAGGAACAGACCCACGAGAGCCTGGCGAAGTACCTGCTCGAGGAGACGTACGAGACCCTCGAGGCGATCGACACCGGCGACCGCGACCACCTCCGCGAGGAGCTCGGCGACCTGCTCCTCCAGGTCGCCTTCCACTCCCGCGTCGCCGAGGACGCCGGCGACGAAGGCTTCACCATCGACGACGTGGCCGGCGGCATCGTCGAGAAACTCATCCGCCGCCACCCACACGTCTTCGGCAATGTCGACGCAGCCGACGCCGCCGCGGTAGAGGCCAACTGGGAAGCCATCAAGGCCACCGAAAAGCAACGCTCCTCGGTCCTCGAAGGCATCCCGCTCGCCCTCCCCGCCCTGGCCCTCGCCGACAAGATCCTCGGCCGCGCCGCCAAGCTCCTCCCCGCCGGGCTCCCCGCAGCCGAACCCTCCAACGACACCGAACGTATCGGGCAGCGAGCCCTGGAGCTGGTTCTCGAGGGCCGCAACGCCGGAATCGACGCCGAACAGGCGCTCCGCGGCGCCGTGCTCCAACTCGCAGCCGAGCTCCGCGCCGTCGAGAACGACCAGACCAGGTCACAACGCGGGCTCTGAATCGAAGAGCTTCCGGCCCGGATGGTGTTGCTGTCGTGCGGGGCATGCTCGCGGCGACGAGCGCCGAGGTGACGTTCACCAGCGCGAGGCGCGTGCGAGATGTGAACCAATGCCGACGGCTCGCGGTGCGATCCCCGGCCAAGCTCAGCTGGACGCCAGAGGCGCTGGCCAGGCACGAGACCGCCGTTGTTCATGCGTCACCTGCCTTGGCGTCCGGTGGCGCGTCGTGGCCAGACCCGGCGCTGGCTGAACGCAGAGGTGATAGCGGCGACTGGGCGGGTGTCAGCCCGGTCGGACGTGGCCGGTCGACGCGGTGGGTCCCTTCGGGGTCGACGTGGAAGGCGAACCCGTTCGGAGTGGTCCACTCCAGCGTCCTGTGGTCGATGCGGCGCGCGCTCCAGCCCCGCGCGTGCGTCTTTACCCGGTGCCCGAAACGACTCAGGGGTGCCAGGTTGGTGGTACTGGTCTGCTTGGCAGGCCCGCGCGGGTCGTACGGCTCGATGTGGTCCAAGTCGATGGTGTGACTGGTTTCGCGGGTGCCGTACGGGAACAACTCGACCGGGTACGTCAGCTTCACCCGATCCCGGATCCGGGACGGGATCTCGTACGCATCGACGGCGACCACGTCGTTCAGGTCGATCACCGGCTGCACCGTGTACGGACCATGCCCGATGAGTTCGGTCAGCTGAGCCGCCAGCAGCGGCCCGATGCCTTCGGCGCGCAGCACGCCCGTGCTGGTGGCTGCGGTGTGGTCGGTCAGGTGTACGACGACCTCGGTCTGCCCCGGACGTACCTGCCCCTTGGACTGAGTGAGATAGCTGGGGTTGGTGTAGGTGTCGTGCTTGATCTGCACGAGCCGGGCACCGAGCGCCCGCACCGCGGCAGCATCCATCGGCGAACCTTCAGCGGGTTCGCCGGCAGCGTCGGTGGCCTCGGTCGCTGTCCGCCGGTCGAACGGGTCGCTCGGCGGGTCGGAGTCGTAGGGCCCGGCGGCTTCCAGCCACGGGTCCTCCCACGGCCCGAACGGCTCCACCAAGTCGGCTCGAGCCCGGCCATCGCACCAATCCCGCTCCCCAGATCGAGCCTGATCGGCGGACAGTGCCTGGTCGTCGGACAAGGCTTCATCGCCGGACGGGACCCGGTCGTAGGACCTGTCGTAGGTCGGGGCCTGTTCCTCGGCCCGAGGCTCGCGGTCGGAGCCGTCCTGGCTGTCGGCTCGAGCCTGTTCCTCGGGCTGGGCGCCGTTCCCGGGCTGCGTCTCCTTCCCGGATCGAGCTTCGCCGGCGGACTCCGCCCGGTCATCTGGTCGAGTCTCGCTGTGGGTCTGCGGGTGGATGTCCGGCTGGGCTTGGCCACTGGGCGGGGCTTGGTTGCGGGCTTGGGTGAGGAGTTCTTGGGTGAAGCGGGGATCGCTCATGATCTCGATGGCCTGGGCGCGGCGGTGCTGGATCGGGCGGGTGTCGCCGAGGCTTTTCAGGGCGTCGGTGAGCTCGGTGATCCTGGCGTCGAACCGGTTGACGGCGGCGGCGCCGGCTTTGATGTAGATGGTTTTGTTGCCGTGTTTGTCGCCGCGTCCGACGTAGACGCCGCGTTCGTCGGCGGCCTGGGCGGCTTCGTCGGCGGCCACGGCGGGGTCGGCGCACTTCTTGGCGGCGGTGATGATTTTGTCCAGCCGGTACGGCGGGAGCGTGTCCACGACGTGCGCGACCCGCTGGTCGACGTAGGCGGCGCCGGCCTGGTCGAGCTTGGTGCAGGCGCGCACGAGTTGGCGCGCCTTCCAGGGGGTGGCTTCACTGGCAAGGATCCGGGCCCAGGTCTCCGGGAACCGGTGCCGTAGCGCGAGGGCGTCGGCGATCAGGTCACGGGCGACGCCGGGCGAGACTCCGAGTACGACCCCGAACTCGGCGATCGCGAACTCGGCGATCTCCGGACAGCCGTCACCGCCCAGGACCACAGACCGTTCCCGCCCGTCGGCCATCCGGCGGGCGGGCCGGACGGCGCAGACGGACGGGTGGTAGCGGTCGGCGTAGATCTGGGCGCACTCCAGCACCCGAGCGTCGGCCCCGTTGGCGATCACGCGGCACTGCGCGGCCTCTTCCAGCAGGTCGCGGGTGCGGAGTGCTTCCAGAGCTTCCTCGAACATGTGTTCGATTCTACGCCAACCCCGCTTGCCTCGCCAACTCGCGCGTGGGGCGGTTTTCCCTTATCCACAAGGGGAAACATTACACCGCAGACCCACCGCGAACATGTATGCGCGAGTTCTTCGTCCGTCACCGGGCCATGTGCGTCAGCCAAGTCAGCCAGCAGGTCGCCGAGACCGTCACTCATGATTTCCGATCTTACGATGGTTGAAATGCGGGTGCGAGTCTGTTGCTGGGCCTGGCAGGGTGGAGCGGGTGGATGTTGCTGAGGTACTGCGGGAGCACTGGGACCTGAAGCACGCAACGCTGGAGGTGCTCACCGGGGGGATGAACTCGGTCACCTGGCTGGCGTCGACCGGAGCGGATCGGGTGGTTCTGAAGGCGGTCGGGCCGGATGACGCGGGGTTCGAGCCTGGATTGAAGCTGGCTGTACGCCTGGACGACGCGGGCGTGCCGACGGGACGGCCGCGGGTGAGTAAGCGCGGTCGGCTGGTGGAGCGGGTCGACGGGCGGCAGGTCGCCGTACTGGAGTATGTCGACGGGGAAGAGCTGGTGCCTTTCGATCAGGCGGCGATCGGGGACGTGCTCGGGCGGGTGCACTCGGCGGCGCCGGTCGCATCCGGGGAGACCGGTGACTGGCTCCGTTTCCTGCTGCCGTTCGAGGGTTCGCTGGATCTCGATCCGTGGATTCGGCCGGCTGTCGAGGGGGCGGTCGCGGAGGCGATCGCGCTGGGGCCGGTGTCGTGGGCTTGGCTGCACGGCGACCCGGCCGCGGAGGCCTTCCGGCGACAGGCCGACGGTCGCGTCGCCCTCATCGACTGGGGCAGCGCGATGCGGGGACCGATCCTGTACGACGTCGCGTCCGCCGCCATGTACGTCGGGCGCCCCGTCGTACCGGCGTACCTAGAGCGACGCCCCGACCTGGCCGACGAGCTCCGGGAAGGCCTGGAGGTCTTCCTCCGCGTCCGCTACGCCGTCCAGGCCGGCTACTTCGCCTGGCGCATCACCACCAACCTCCTGACCGGCATCTCTGGGCCGGAAGACAACCAGAAGGGCCTAGCCGACGCCCGCCGCTCGTTCGGCCTGTAGATCCCGCAGCACCGCCCTCTCCGTTGCCACCCAACACTTGAAGAGGTAGCGGTGGGGGTCGACCGGTGCGCAACGACCACCGCCTCGCGGGCCGTCGTACCGTCCGGTTGAAGGACCTCCAGGACGAGGCCATCGTCGTACCGCCGAGGGATCGCCCGCACCGGCAGCAACTGGAGCGGAGTTTGCTCGACCAGAGCATCCGGTGGTCCGTGGCGGTGGAGGCGGAAGGCTGGGAACTGCTGGTCCACTTCGTGCGTCTCGGTATCGGACCAGCGGTCGTCAACGGTTCGGTCCGTACGACGAGCGCCGTCCGGAAGGTTCCCGTCAAGGACCTGCCGCCGGTGCGGTACTACGTGATCACCCGACCGGGCCGCGACGACCGGGTGGACGGGCTGAGGAAGGCGCTGGGATGAGCCGCGACAGCCACGCGATCTCCAGCTCCTGCGCCATACAGCGGGTGAACGCGGTCTCACGATGAGTATGGACGGCTGGGCGGCGATCACCGACGTACTGCGAGTTCTCCAGCTGACCCGTGAGCGCCTGGGCGTCGCCGTACGGGAGAACGACAAGCGGCGGCTGCAGGTCGACGGCGAGCGGATCCGTGCTTGCCAAGGGTTGCGCGCGGGGCGGCGTACCCACGTGCATCTGGCGGCTGCGAAGGACAGCCGGGTCGGACGGCGGACGAGCGTAGAAGTCTTGCTGGGCGTGGATCCGGGCAATCTCGCGGTCTATCGGGCGCCCAACGGAGTGTTACTGACGCGAGAGGTACCTCCGGATGCGATTGTTGGCAGTGACGCGGTCCACTGAGCCCGGTGGTCTGGGGGCTAGGCTCGGGAGCGATTCGTCATCGAGAACTTGGGAGTCAATGTGGCCACCATCGAGGCCGTCGGCGCGCGCGAGATCCTCGACTCGCGCGGCAACCCCACTGTCGAGGTCGAGGTTCTGCTCGACGACGACACCATTGCCCGCGCGGCCGTCCCGTCGGGCGCGTCCACCGGCCAGTTCGAGGCCGTGGAACTGCGCGACGGCGACAAGGAGCGGTACGGCGGCAAGGGCGTCCAGAAGGCCGTCACCGCGATCCTCGAGGACATCGACAAGGAGATCGTCGGGTACGACGTCCACGAGCAGCGGCTGATCGACCAGGCGCTCCTCGACCTGGACGGCACCCCGAACAAGGCCAAGCTCGGCGCGAACGCGATCCTCGGCGTCAGCCTGGCGGTCGCGAAGGCCGCCGCGGACAGCTCCGGCCTGCCGCTGTTCCGGTACGTCGGCGGCCCGAACGCGCACGTCCTGCCGGTGCCGATGATGAACATCCTGAACGGCGGCGCGCACGCGGACAGCAACGTCGACGTCCAGGAGTTCATGATCGCCCCGATCGGCGCCGCGACGTACGGCGAGGCGCTGATGCAGGGCGCGACCGTCTACCACGCGCTGAAGGCGGTGCTGAAGGAGCGCGGCCTGTCCACCGGCCTCGGCGACGAGGGCGGCTTCGCGCCGAACCTGGACAGCAACCGGGCCGCCCTGGACCTGATCCTGGTCGCGATCGAGAAGGCCGGCCTGCAGCCGGGCAAGGACATCGCGCTGGCCATGGACGTGGCCGCGAGCGAGTTCTTCACCGAGGGTGTGTACGCGTTCGAGGGCGGCAAGAAGTCCGCCGACGAGATGATCGCGTACTACGCCGACCTGGTGTCGTCGTACCCGATCGTCTCGATCGAGGACCCGCTGAACGAGGAGGACTGGGACGGCTGGAAGGCCATCACCGGTGAGCTCGGCAGCAAGATCCAGATCGTCGGCGACGACCTGTTCGTCACCAACGTCGAGCGGCTGCAGCGCGGCATCACCGAGAAGTCCGCGAACAGCCTGCTGGTCAAGGTGAACCAGATCGGCTCACTGACCGAGACCCTGGACGCTGTCGACCTCGCGCACCGCAACGGGTTCACCTGCATGATGAGCCACCGCTCGGGCGAGACCGAGGACACCACGATCGCCGACCTCGCGGTGGCGACCAACTGCGGCCAGATCAAGTCCGGCGCCCCGGCCCGGTCCGACCGCACCGCGAAGTACAACCAGCTGCTCCGGATCGAGGAGGAGCTCGACGACGCGGCGACGTACGCCGGTCGCTCGGCCTTCCCGCGGTTCCAGGGTTAGACCAGGAGGTTTGCCGTATGCCGTCCCGTCGGGATTCTGGTGCACGACCCGGCTCGCGTCCGTCGAGCCGGACCCAGTCGCGTCCACCGGCCCGGCGGGGCGACCAGCCGAAACGCCGTACGGCGGGGACACCGGCCGAGCCCGAGCGGACCCGCGGGTCCCGCAACCTGACGGGACGGGCGGCCGTCGTGCTGCTGGTGCTGGGTGCGCTGATCGTGTCGTACGCGCAGAGCCTGCGGGTGTGGTTCGACCAGCACCAGCAGATCAGCGCGCTGAACCAGGAGATCCGGGACCGGGAGAAGCGCGTCGGCGAGCTGAACGACGAGCTCGCCCGCTGGAAGGACGACGCGTACGTGAAGGCGCAGGCGCGGCAGCGGCTCGGCTGGGTGATGCCGGGCGAGGTCGGGTACCGCGTGATCGGCGCCGACGGGAAACCGGTCGGCGCACCTCCGGAGCCGTCGACGCCGGCCAACGGTACGGCGGACGCGCAGAAGCCGACCTGGTACACGAAGCTCTGGGGGAGTGTGGAAGGCGCCGGCAACCCGCCGGCGCCGTCACCTAAGGTGACCAAGTGACCGTCAGCCCTTCCGACCAGGAAGCAGTCAGTAAGCAACTCGGCCGGACCGCCCGCGGCATCCGCTCGATCGCCCACCGCTGCAGCTGCGGCCTTCCCGACGTCGTCGAGACCGAGCCGCGCCTGCCGGACGGCACGCCGTTCCCCACGACGTACTACGTGACCTGCCCGCGGCTGGCGTCCGCGATCGGGACCCTCGAGTCCTCGGGCCTGATGAAGGAAATGACCGACCGTCTGGCCGACGACGAGGAGCTGGCAGGTCGCTACCGCGCCGCCCACGAGTCGTACCTCGCCCACCGTGAGTCCATCGAACACGTCGAGCAAATCTCCGGCATCACCGCCGGCGGCATGCCCACCCGGGTCAAATGCCTCCACGTTCTGGTCGGCCATTCGCTGGCAGCCGGCCCAGGCGTCAACCCGTTGGGCGACGAAGCCCTCGCGACGCTGGAGGACTGGGGCCGCCGGGGCCCCTGTGTCTGACCGGGTCGCCGCGATCGACTGCGGTACCAACTCCATCCGGCTGCTCATCGCGGAGCTGACGGACGGTGAGCTACAGGAAGTGGACCGCCGGATGACGATCGTCCGGCTGGGTCAGGGCGTGGACGCGACCGGCGCCTTCGCGCCAGAAGCCCTGGAGCGGGTCTTCTCGGCAGCTGAGGAATTCGCAGCGGTTGTCCGGTCCAAGGACGTCAGCAGGATCCGCTTCGTCGCCACTTCGGCGGCCCGCGACGTCAGCAACCGGGACGCGTTCTTCGCCGGCATCGAGCAGCGCCTCGGCGTTCGTCCGGACATCATCTCCGGCGACGAAGAAGCCGAGCTGAGCTTCCGCGGCGCCACCACCGCGCTCGACCTCCCGGAGCCGTATCTCGTGACCGACATCGGCGGCGGCTCCACGGAGCTGGTGCTGGGCGACAGGACCGGCGTACGAGCGGCCCAGTCCCTCGACATCGGCTCCGTCCGCCTGACCGAGCGCCACGTCACCACCGACCCGACCACCCCCGCCGAACTGGCCGCGATCGCCCGCGACATCGACGCCCTCCTCGACACCACCACAGTCCCGCTGCACGAGGCCCGCGCCCTGATCGCCGTAGCCGGCACCGCCACCACCGTCGCCGCAGTGGCCCTGGACCTCCCGGAGTACGACCGGACCGCCGTACACCATGCCCGCCTCACCACAGCTCAACTCCGCGAAACCACCACCTGGCTGACCACCTCGACCCACGCCGCTCGAGCCGCCGTGCACTCCATCCACCCCGGCCGCGTGGACGTCATCGGCGCCGGCGCCCTCATCCTCCAACGCCTCGTCGACCGCCTCCCGATCACGTCCCTCACCATCTCCGAACACGACATCCTCGACGGCGTCGCGCTCTCCCTCGGGTAGCGCGAACTCACCGGGCGCGGACGCCGTCCAGGGCGATGTTGAGGACACGGTCGCGTTGGGGCTGGTCGACGAAGCCGGCGGCGGTGAGGCCGCTGACCATGCGGAGGAGGTCGTCGAAGGTGACGTCGGTGCGGGCCTCGCCGGACTGCTGCGCGCGCTCGAAGAGGGGGGTGCCGGCGGCGTACATCGCGGCGCGGGCGGTCTGGAAGCTGTCCGACTCGCGGTTCAGCGACTCCCAGATCGCGCGCTTGGTGGCGGCGTACTCGACGAAGCGGTGCAGCCAGGTGGTGAGTGCTTCCCACGGCGGTAGGCCGGCCGCGTCCTCGGCGGCGATGCAGAGCTCCTCGATCTCGCCGAAGTACACCGCGTGCAGCAGGTCCTGACGGCTCGGGAAGTTCCGGTACAGGGTGCCGATGCCGACGCCTGCCTGCCGGGCGATGTCCTCCAGCGACGCTCCGACGCCCTTGCTCGCGAACGCGTCCCGGGCGGCGGTGAGCAGGGCGTCGAAGTTCCGCCGCGCGTCCGCCCGCTGCGGCCGCCGTACGTCGACCTGCAGCGCAGGCCGGATCTGCTCGCTCATCCGCTCACCTTAACCAGCTTGATACCGGAGGTACCCCTCCGTTATAGTGGAGGCACACCTCGACTTTACCAGGCCGAGAAACTCCTGCGCTGGATCCCGGCGCAGCACCCTCCTTTTCCGAAGGACTTCCGCATGCCTGTCATCAGGTCTGGCAATCCACGACTGACCCTGGCGGTACTCGCCACGGTGGTCGCCTCGTTCTCCATGCTGCAGTCGCTGGTCAGCCCGGCGCTGCCGGTCATCCAGCACGACCTGCACACCACCTCGGGCACGGTCACCTGGGTCTTCACCGCACTCCTGCTCTCGGTCTCGGTCGCGACCCCGCTGCTCGGCCGGATCGGCGACATGGCCGGCAAGGAGCGCACGCTGTTCGTCGCGCTGGCCGCGCTCGCGGTCGGCTGCCTGGTCGCGGCGCTCGCGCCGAACATCGGCGTACTGATCGCCGCCCGGATCTTCCAGGGGGTCGGCGGTGCCGTGTTCCCGTTGGCGTTCGGGATCATCCGCGACGAGTTCCCGGCCGAGCGGGTGCCGTCCCTGGTCGGCGTGGTGTCGGCCGTCATCGCCGCGGGCGGCGGGCTGGGCATCGTCCTCGCCGGCCCGATCGTCGAGTGGCTCGGCTGGCGCTGGCTGTTCTGGATCCCGATGGCGGTCGTCACGGCCGCCACAGCTTTGGTACGCCGGTATGTCCCGGAGTCGCCGAACCGTGTCCCCGGGCGGATCGACTGGCTGGCTGCCACCTTCCTGTCCGGGTGGTTGATCGCGCTGCTGCTGCCGTTGAGCACGGGCCGTTCGTGGGGCTGGGGCTCGGTGCGTACGGTCGGACTCTTCACGCTGGCCGTCGTACTGTTCGCCGGCTGGATCGCGGTCGAGCTGCGTTCGCGGAACCCGCTGATCGACATGCGGATGATGCGCCGTCCGGCGGTCTGGACGACCAACCTCGTCGCGCTGCTGTTCGGTGCCGCGATGTTCGCGGTGTACGCGTTCGTGCCGCAGTTCCTGCAGATCCCGAAGGCGGCCGGGTTCGGGTTCGGGGCGAGCGTGACGCAGGCCGGGTTGCTGATGTTGCCGATGCTGGTGACGATGGCGCTCGCCGGGTCGTTCAGCGGCGCGCTCGCGGCGCGGTTCAGTGCGAAGGCGCAGGTGGTGTCCGGGTCGTCGGTGATCCTGGTCGGGGCGCTGATGTTCGCGGAGCTCCACGACGCGCGGTGGCAGATCGCGGTGTCGACGGCGCTGTTCGGGCTCGGGCTCGGGCTCGCGTACGCCGCGATGACCAGCCTGATCGTGCAGAACGTCCCGCGCGAACAGACCGGCGTGGCGACCGGGATGAACACCAACATCCGGACGATCGGCGGCTCGATCGGCACGGCCCTCGCCAGCTCGATCATCACCGGTCACGTCCAGCCCTCCGGCCTCCCCGCCGAGTCCGGCTTCACGAACACCTTCCTCCTGATGTCGGCCTTCGCCGCCGCTGCCGTCGTACTGGCCCTGGCAATCCCGAACCGCAAGGTCAGCCGGGCACCGCTCCCAGAATCCGCCCCCACGGCAGCTCACGCCCGCCGCTAGCCCGCGGCTCCCGCAACTGCTCGACGCCGCCGGCCACTCCTGTCGTGCTCATGTCTCTAGTCTGTAGGGATGACGCTGCGGCATCCGTTGACGGGGGAGTTGTTCGAGAGTCCGGTGCCGGCCGGGACGGGGTGGCCGGAGGATCCGGCGGAGGTGGGTACGCCGGTGGCCCTGGACGCCGGCGAGGTGCGGCAGCTCGCGGCGACGGACGACCTGGGCGAGCTGGAAGCCCGGGTGTCGGTCTGCAAGGCCTGTCCGCGGCTGGTGGAGTGGCGGGAGGAGGTTGCCGTCGGCAAGCGAAAGTCGTTCGCGGACCAGCCGTACTGGGGCCGCCCGATCCCCGGCTGGGGCGTGCCGGACCCGAAGATCCTGATCGTCGGCCTCGCCCCGGCCGCGAACGGCGGGAACCGGACCGGCCGGGTCTTCACCGGCGACCGCTCCGGCGACTGGCTGTTCGCGAGCCTGAACCGAGTCGGTCTCGCGAGCCGACCGACCAGCGAACACGCGGGCGACGGCCTGCACCTGATCGACACCCGGATGATCGCCGCCGTCCGCTGCGCCCCGCCCGCCAACAAGCCGACCCCGGAGGAGCGCGACACCTGCGCCCCCTGGTACCGCCGCGAACTCGAGCTCGTCCTCCCCGGCACCAGGTCGATCGTCTGCCTCGGCAAGTTCGCGTACGACGCCCTGCTCGTCGCGCTGATCGCCCTGGGCGCCGACGTACCGCGGCCGCGCCCCAAGTTCGGGCATGCGGTGGAGTACCGGATCCCAACGCCGTACGGCGACGTCACTGTGCTCGGCTGCTTCCACCCGAGCCAGCAGAACACGTTCACCGGCAAGCTCACCGAGGAGATGCTCGACGCGGTCCTGACCCGCGCCAAGGAGTTGTCCACAGGCCGGCCGAAGGGGAGTTGACCATGCCCCCCGCGGTGTTGGAGGCTCTCCACTATGCATGCGGGCGCTCATGAGTCGTGACAACCTGCCCGAGCAGTCTCGGGGCTTTCCGGCAGCGCAACGACCCGCGGGTGGCGGCGTCGAGCGCTCGCAGGGAGGTGGGCCGACGCTGCCCACCTCGCACCAGGCGGCGCCGCTGGGGTTCGTGCCCAGCCCGGACCGGTTCCACTGGTGGGCGGAGCTGTCCAGCGACGTGAAGTCGTACGTCGAGCGCAAGGTCGGGCCGGCCGTCGAGTGGTGGGCCGACCTGCACGAGCGCGAGCGCGACCGCCCGTACGCCGTGGTCCTCGGGCCGAACGGGCTCGCCGTCACCACGCCGAAGGTCAACCAGCACGGGCAGCGGACACAGACCGTGCACGTCGACACGTTCGTCCCGTCCAGCCTGAAGCACGCCGTCGTCCAGCAGCAGCCGACCATGCCGCGGTCCGGCCTGCGGTCGCTGATCTCGCCGCGTGGCGGGGAGCAGCAGCCGGCGGCCGCGCCGCAACTCGCGCTCACGGCGCACATGCGCGGCATCCTCGGCAACCTGCCGCTGGAGGCCCAGCAGCGCCTGCAGACGCCGTTCCTCGGATCCCAGCCGGTCAAGCACTACAAGTCGTACTACTACGGCAACGACGAGGACCTCGACATGTGGCTGTTCCTGGCCGGCGAGCGGACTGTCACGTTCGCCACCGGCCACCGGACGCTGCCGGCCGGGTCCGACCCGCAGCAGGCGGCCTGGCGACTCGTCTGTTACCAGGCGGACGTCACTCGACCGTGAGCGAGCGAAGCGAGGTCACCATCAAATACAGCGCCCCCCTGCGCTCATCGGCGTCCGGAGGACGTTGATGAGCGCTGTCCGGGACTTCCGGGACCTCGACGGAGCCGATCCCTGGAAGTTGCTCGGCGTACGCCGGGACGCGGACGCCGACGAGATCCGCCGCAGCTACCGGCGGCTGTCCCGCAGCCATCACACCGACGTCGGCGGCGACGCGACCCAGCAGGCGAAGCTGAATCGCGCGTACGAGGTGCTGTCCGACCCGGTCCGGCGCGCCGACTACCTGAAGCTGCTCAACGGGCCGCCGGCGCAACCCGAGCCGGAGCCAGAGGAGCCTGCCGGAGACCCCTTCGAGTGGTCGTCCGGGCCGTACACCCAGCGGGCGCACACGCCCCCGCGCCGGCCAGGCCCGCACACGGCCCCGCAGTACCAGGACCGGGCCGACCCGCACACGGTCCCACCGTTCCAGGCCGACCCGCGCACTGCGCCGCCGTACCAGGGCGATCCGCATACTGCCCCGCCGTTCCGCAATCCCTACTCGGCCGCGCCGCACCGCGACCCGTACGCGGCGCCGGTGCACCGCCCCGGCGGCGTGAACAGCGATGCGTTGATCGCGCTGTTCACCTCGATCGTCTGCCCGCCGGCCTCACTCATCCTCGCGATCCGGGGCCTGCGGAAGATCCGCCGGACCGGTCAGCGTGGCAGAACCATCGCCTGGCTGGCGATCGTCATCACGATCGCGTTCCCGACCTGGGCCGTGGTCAACAACCTGCTGAAGAAGTAAGAGGCCCGCGACCTCTGACGAGCCGTGCCCGGGACGGGATTCGAACCCGTACGCCTGTGAGGGCCAGGAGGTTTAAGCTCCCTGCGTCTGCCGTTCCGCCACCCGGGCTCCGGGGACGAGAGTACTCGCTACTGATACGTCTTCCGCGGGTACACGGCGTGGGCGCCCGCGACGCGGTCCAGGAACAGCTTGCCGTTGCAGTGGTCGATCTCGTGTTGCAGGGCCCGGGCCTCGAACGCGTCGGTGGTGATCGTGACCGGTTCCGTCGTACCGGGAAGGACTCCCGCGACAGTGAGGCGCGTCGCGCGCTTGACGTCGCCGGTGAAGTCCGGCACCGACATGCAGCCTTCGCGGGCCTTCTCGTTGCGCGAGGCCTCGACGACGACCGCGTTGCAGAGCACGAAAACGCCGTGGCAGGTACGCGTCTTCGGGTGCCCGGTGACGTCCAGCGAGAACATCTGCGCCGCGACGCCGACCTGCGGCGCCGCGAGGCCGACGCAGCCGGGGGAGACGCGCATCGTCTCGATCAGGTCCGCGGCGAGCTGGATCACCTCCGGGTCGAGCGGGTCCACCGGCGCGCTCTCGGTCGCCAGCACCGGGTGCGGCGCGCGGACGACCTCGAGGATCGCGCCTTCGACGTCCAGCCGGGCGGGTGACCAGTCGGTGATCACAGGTCGTCGCTCTCGGCCGGTCGCAGCGTGACGCCGACCCCGAGCTCCTCAGCGGTGATCTCGAGCGCCCGGTTCAGCATCTCCAGCTCGGCCGTCGGCGGCAGCTCGACCTCGGCGGTCAGCACGTACAGCCCGCCGCTCAGCCGCGTCGACATGTCCGTGACGGTGCCGCCCGCGGCCGCGATCATCCGGGTCACCGCGGCCACGATCCCGGGCCGGTCCGCGCCGTGCACGCTGAGCATGTACGGCGCCCCGAGTGGCGCGTGCCGGTGCTCCGGGCCCATCGTGCGGACCGTGATCACCAGCTCGCCGCGCAACGGCTCGAGCGCCGCCTTCACCTCGTCGAGCGGTCCGGCGCAGACGATCATCATCGCGAAGTGACCGCGCAGCAGCGTCATGGTCGAGTCCTCGAGGTTGACCCCGGTACCGACCAGGGCCTCGGTGACGTCCGCGATGATGCCCGGGCGGTCCGGGCCGATGACGGTGACAGCGAGCTGACTCATGCCCGGAAACCTACCGGGCGACCTAAGTCGCTCAGGCAGCGACTTCGGTATCCGGACAACCGGCAAACCGCCAGAGACCGCTTACCCACCGCTACATTCGACGTATGAGCCGGAAGCGCAGCACCCGCGACTGGATCGTGGACAGCTTGGCGTTCGTGCTCGCGATCCTGATCGCACTGCTCACCTACAGCGACGGCTCGTCCGACCCGGTGCCGCGGATGCTGCTCGCGATCGACTTCTGGTCCGGGATGGCGCTCTGTCTGACGCTGTGGTTCCGCCGCCGCTGGCCCGTTCAGCTGGCGCTGCTCGCGTCCCTGGTCTCGACGTACTCCGACTCGGCGGCCGGTCCGACGCTGGTGCTGATCATGACCGTCGCCGTCCACAAACCGTGGCGTACGTCGGTATGGGTCTTCGCGGCGAACTTCCTCGCCACCGTCGCCTTCCTCCAGATCCGGCACACGCAGGACCGGACGACGCTCCTGGTCATCGCCGTCATCCTGTACGTCGCCGTGGCGGGCTGGGGGCAGTACATCCGGTCCCGCCGGCAGCTCCTGCAGACGCTGCGGGACCGCGCCGACCGGGCCGAGACCGTGGCGAAGCTGCAGGCCGAGCAGGCGCAGCTCCGGGCGCGGGAGGAGATCGCCCGCGAGATGCACGACGTACTCGGGCACCGGCTGTCGCTGCTGACCGTGCACGCCGGCGCGCTCGCGTACCGCCCGGACGCGTCCACCGCGGAGGTCGCCGGCGCCGCCGAGATCATCCGCGCGAGCGCCCACCAGGCGTTGCAGGATCTCCGCGAGGTGATCGGCGTACTGCGGGCACCGGTCGGCGAGCTGCCGCAGCCCGCGTTCTCGGACCTGCCCGAGTTGGTGGAGGGTTCGCGCGCGGCCGGGATCCCGGTCGAGCTGACGCTGGACGCGGACGGCCCGATGCCCGAGCACGTCGGACGTACGGCGTACCGGATCGTCCAGGAAGGACTGACGAACGCGGTGAAACACGCACCCGGTGAACCCGTGACGATCAGCGTGGTCGGTGCCCCCGGCAACGGATTGGCGGTGGAACTGCGCAACCCGGCCCCGCACCGCCGCCGCGGCGACGGCCAAGGACTGAAGGGCCTCGCCGAACGTGCCGCCCTCGTCGACGGCCGCCTCGAACACGGCCGCACCCCCGAAGGCGACTTCCGCCTCTACGCCTGGCTACCGTGGCCGGCATGACGATTCGGGTACTGATCGTTGACGACGATCCGCTGCTGCGGGCCGGGCTGAAGTTGATGCTGGGGGGTGCCGAGGAGATCCGGGTGGTCGGAGAGGCGGGGGACGGGTCCGGGGTGCAGGGGCTGATCGATCGGCTGGCGCCGGACGTGATCCTGATGGACATCCGGATGCCCGGCACCGACGGCCTGACCGCGACCGAAGCGGTACGCCGCCGGCCGGGCGCGCCGGAGGTCGTCATCCTGACCACCTTCGACGCCGACGAGCACGTACTGCGGGCGCTCCGCGCCGGCGCCGCCGGGTTCATCCTGAAGGACACCCCGCCCGCCGAGATCGTCGAATCGGTACGCCGGATCGCGGCCGGCCAGCCCGTCCTGTCGCCGGCCGTCACGAAGCGGCTGATCACGCGCGTCGCGGACTCCGGCCAGGACAGCCGCAAGTCCAAGGCGGTCGCCCGGCTCGCGCAGCTGAACGACCGCGAGCGCGAGATCGCCGTCGCGGTCGGGGAAGGCAAGTCGAACGCCGAGATCAGCGCGACCCTCTACCTCAGCGTCCCGACGGTGAAGACACACGTCTCCCGCATCCTCACCAAGCTCGATCTGAACAACCGCGTGCAGATCGCGCTACTCGTCCACGACGCCGATCTACTGCACGGGTAGCTGTGACTTCTGAAATAGCTGTGTCTTCTGAAAAGAAGAGGCCGGGCCCCCGGCGAGTTGGAGGCCCGGCCGATCAGGTGGTGTTCGCTACGACTGCGTCGCCCGGCGGAACTCCTCGTTCGGGGTCTGCAGGCTGCCGAGGCTGGTCACCTCGCGCCGGAAGAACAGCGCCAGCGTCCAGTCCAGGATCACCCGGGCCTTCCGGTTCAGGGTAGGCACACGGGACACGTGGTACGTCCGGTGCAGGAACCAGGCGAGCCAGCCCTTCACCTTGACGCCGTACAGCTGGGCGACGCCCTTGTGCAGGCCCAGGCTCGCGACGGAGCCGACGTACTTGTGCCTGTAGTCCTGCGGCGGCTGCCCGTCGACGACGCGGAGGATGTTCGCGGCGAGGCGGTTGGCCTGGCGGACGGCGTGCTGCGCATTCGGGGCGCAGTACGCACCGGTCTCGCTGGTCAGGTCCGGTACGGCGGCGTTGTCGCCGGCGGTCCAGGCGTCGTCGACGCCCTCGATCCGGAGGTTCGGCAGCGTCTTGACGCGGCCCTTCTCGTCCAGCGGGAAGTCCGTCGCGGCGAGTGCCGGGTTGGCCTTCACACCGGCCGTCCAGACGATCGTGTCGGCGTCGAACTCGTCGCCGTCGCTGAGGATCACGTGGCCCTTCTCGCAGGACTCCAGCCGGGTCTCCAGCCGGATGTCCATGTTCCGCTTACGCAGCTGGTCCACGGTGTACTTGCCGAGGTCCTCGCCGACCTCCGGCAGGATCCGCCCGGTGGCCTCGACCAGGACCCAGTGCATGTCCTCGGGCTTGATGTTGTCGTAGTAGCGGGTGGCGTAGCGGGCCATGTCCTCGAGCTCGGCGAACGCCTCCACACCGGCGTACCCGCCGCCGACGAAGACGAAGGTCAGCGCGGACTTGCGCAGCGCCGGGTCGGGCTGGCTCGACGCGACGTCGAGGCGGTCCAGCACCTTGTTGCGCAGCGCGATCGCCTCTTCGACGTTCTTGAACCCGGTGGCCTCGTCGGCCAGGCCGGGGATCGGCAGTGTGCGCGCGATCGAGCCGAGCGCGACGACGATCTGGTCGTAGGCGAGCTCGTACTCCGGTCCTTCCTCGGGCATCACCTTGGCGACCTTGTGGGCGTGGTCGATGCCGGTCACCCGGCCGGTCACCACGCGGCAGCCCTTGAGGGTCTTGCGCAGCGGCACCACGACGTGCCGCGGCTCCACCGATCCGGCCGCGGCCTCCGGCAGGAACGGCTGGTAGGTCATCACCGACCGCGGGTCGACCACCGTCACGCGGATCCGCCCCTGACGGGCGGCGCGGCGCAGGCCGAACGCGGTGTACATCCCGACGTAACCGCCTCCGACTACGAGGATGTGCGGCACCTGGGCTGTCATCCGGTTCACTCTCCCTGAGTGGATCTCCGACTTCATGTTCACTTCAACGCTAAACGCTCGTGAAAGATTTCACAAACCCCCCTGGGAGTGATCTCACCCACCGAACATCCCCCACCCGAGGGACCTCTCATCCCCTCATGGTGCGGCCCCCGTCCCCGTGCCCACCACCCCCGCCGGAAAACCGCAAGACACCGGTTATCAGCCCTCGGGGGGCTGGCACATCAGGGTTGCCCACTCACTCGGAGGGTTGCCCCTTGAAAATCCGAGGGGGCAAGCCTGCAGTTGGATAGGCAACCCTCCAGTTGGATGGGCGACCTTCTATTCGGTCGGTCCTTCGAGGGTGAGGCGGTAGCCGCTCGGCGTTCGGAGCAGCAGGCGGCGGTAGATACAGCGTGTCGGTGGTCAGCCGTATCAGCCTGCGTTATGCGTCGGCCAGGCGGTAGACGGAGACGTGGGAGGGGGAGTCGGCGGTGAACGGCGTACCGGACCAGTCGGCGTGGCGGGACTCGCGGGTGAAGCCGGCGAGCTGGGCCATCAGATCGAGCTCGGCGGGCCAGATGTAGCGGTGCGGAGTACGGCCGAGGTGCGCCTCGGTGCCCTCGCCGAAGTGGAAGTGGTGGGAGACGACGTGCTGCTGGAGTACGTCGTACGTGTCCAGCAGGATGTAGCCGGGGTCCGCGACACCGACCGTGGCGGGGATGCCGGGTGGGAGGCGGCGGAGTTCGGGGACCCAGAGCTCGATCACGAAGCGGCCGCCGGGGGAGAGGTGCCGGGCGGCGTTCCGGAAGCAGGCGACCTGCTCCTCCTGGGTGAGCAGGTTCGAGATCGTGTTGAACACGAGGTAGACCAGCGTGAACTCGCCCGGCGTCCGCGTCGTCGCCATGTCTCCGACCTCGACCGGGATCGACTCCGCGGAGGCCTTCGTCCGCAGCTGGTCGAGCATCGCCGTCGACAGCTCGATCCCGCTCACCGGGACGCCGTGCCCGGCCAGCGGTACGGCGACCCGCCCGGTGCCGATCGCGAACTCGAGCGCGCGGCCACCCGCCGCCAGCTCGGCCAACCGGGCCACGGTCGGCCGGATCACGTCGTCCGCGAACATCCCGGTGTCCGGAGTGTCGTACCTGGCCGCGACGTCCGCGTTCCAGAGCTGGTTCTGCTCCACGCCCTTGGTCCAGCGCAGTACGTCCTGGGCGCCGTCCTCGCTGACCTTGACGAAGCCGAGACGGTCGTACAGGCGGCGCGCGTTCGGGTTGTCCCGCTCGACGTTGAGCTGCAGCGGTACGCCGCGACGGACGGCCTCGGACTCGAGGTCGGTGATGATCGCGGTACCGATCCCGCGGTTCTGGATGTCGGGGTGAAGCTGAATACCGTTCAGCTCTACGGCTTCCGGCGTACGGCTGACCCTTAGCCGCCCGGCGGGACGCTCGTCGACGTCGACGACGTACAGCTCCGTACCGGGGTCCTCGATCGACTCGAGCGTCCATTCGACGAAACCCGCCCGCCAGGCCGCCTCGTCGAACCCGTCAGCCAGCCGGCCCTGCGCACGGGTGGCGCTGATCGTCACGTCAGCCAGGAAGCCGGCGTCGGACGCCGTCGCGGGTCGAAGTCGGTACATGCCGAGCAACCTACGCACGCACCTGGCGGACAGCCACCCGTTATCGACAGACTCCTGCGAGAACTGTTGATCCGAGGTGAGATGTGCGCATCAATAGGGGGGTGGAGAACTACCGCGCCCCGGTCCTGACTGCTTCGTTGCTGGCCCCGCCGGCGGTTTGTGCGCTGCTGATTCCGTTCCGGGAACATTTCGACAACGCGAACGCCGCACTGGTACTGGTGGTCGTGATCGTCGCGGTCGCAGTATTCGGTATCCGGCTGGCTGGGGTGCTCGCGGCGGTGTCGAGCGCGCTGTGGTTCGACTTCTTCCTGACCTCGCCGTACGACAGCTTCACGATCGACAACAGCAACGACGTCGAGCAGGCCGTGCTGCTGCTGGTGATCGGCCTCGCGGTCACCCAGATCGCGATCTGGGGGCACCGGCAACAAGCCAGAGCGTCCCGGCGGCGTGGATACCTGGACGGCGTGATCACCGTCTCCCAGGCGGTTGCGACCGGCGCGTCGGCCGACGACCTGATCGAACAGGTCCGCGCGGAACTCACCGCCGTACTGGGCATCGACGGCGTGAAGTTCGTTGCCGGAAGCAAACAGACCACGGCCCCGCGACTGAACCCCGACGGCTCGGTCACCCGCGGATCCCACGTCCTCAAGGTGGAACGCGACGGCCTCCCCACGAACGCCGAGATCGAACTCCCCGTCCAGCACGCCGGCATCCCCCGCGGCCGCTTCCTCCTCACCGCGGCCGCCCGCATCGCCCGCCCCGACCTCGAACAACGCCTGGTAGCCGTGGCCCTCGCCGACCAGGTAGGCGCCGCCCTCAACACCCAAGAACCCGCCCGCCCCCACGTCTGACCCTCCGTAAACTTCATCAACACCCGATACAACTCCTGGAATTGCAGGGGTTTCGGTTGGGAAACATCAGGGGTGATTCTCAGATTGTGTTCAGGAAGGGGTCGTAGGATCTTGATACGGCCCCGGATGTGGGTCATCAGGAGGAAACATGCAGAGCAGTAACCCGGTGCTGAACCGGTCGAGTGCGTTTGCGCCTGGCCACGGGCAGGCCTATCCGGGGGCCGCTCCGTACGGTCAGCAGGCTCCCTACGGCTACGGCGGGTCGGGTATGCCGCCGCAGCAGTACCAGGGGGCTCCGGCGGCGAGCCGGCCGATGACGCTGGACGACGTGATCGTGAAGACCGCGGTCACCCTGGGCGTCGTCGTGGCGGCTGCCGCGGTGGCGTGGTGGATGATTCCGGCGACGCTGGTCACGCCGGCGTTCCTGGGCGGCATGCTGGTCGCCTTCGCGATCGCCATGGTGCTGTCGTTCTCCCGCAAGGTGAACCCGGCGCTCGTGATGGTGTACGCCGCCGCCGAGGGCGTGTTCCTCGGGATCGGCAGCAAGTTCATCGCCCACTGGGTGGGTGACTCCGGCATCATCGTGCAGGCCGTGCTGGCCACGATGGTGACGGCCGGCCTGACACTGGCCAGCTACAAGTACTTCGCGATCAAGGTGACGCCGAAGTTCACCAAGATGGTGATCATCGGCACGATGGGCTTCGCCGGCGTAATGCTGATCAACCTGGTGCTCAGCCTGTTCGGCCTCAGCACCGGGATCAGCGGGTTCGGTCCGATGGGGCTGCTGTTCGCGGCGCTCGGCGCGGGCCTGGCGGTGTTCAACCTGATCCTCGACTTCGACATGGTCGAGCAGGGCGTCCGCCAGGGTGCCCCGCAGAACGAGGCCTGGCGGGCGGCGTTCGCGCTGACCGTCACGCTGGTCTGGCTGTACTGGAACATCCTGCGCATCCTCGCCATCCTCCGCGGCGGCGACTGACCCAGCAGGTAACAGGCAACGGAAGGGCCGGTCCAGGTGGGCCGGCCCTTCCGGCGTTCTCAACCGGCGTACTGCTTGTCGTTCTCAACCGGCGTACTGCTTGTACAGCGCCGTCGTGTCTTTCGTGAGCCGCTGCGTCCCCTCCAGCAACCAGTCGGATGGCAGCGTCCCGACGTGCCGTCGCGCCTCCCGCAAGTGGTGCGGAACGGCACCATGTACGTCGGCAGCCGCGTGGGCCATCGACGTCAGCACGAGCTCGACCGCGCGCGGGCGCAGCGACTCGATCGCGATCCGCTCGACGTCGGGGGAGAGCCCGCGGAGCTGCCATCCGGCGATCCGGCGCATCGGATCCGGCCCGCGGAGGGTGCTCAGGATCCGTCCGTACAGCAGGTCGTCCGGCTGCAGCCCGACGTCCACGTAGTCCGCGGTGGCCGGCCCGACCACCTTCACCTCGCGTGCGAGGTCGTGACCGACCGCGACCAGCCGCGGATGCCCGAGCGACCCGGTGCCGGCCTGACGGCGATGCCACGACGCGTCCGGGACAGCCACCGCCTTCCGTACGGCGGCCGGCAGACTCGACGGATCGGCGGCCGCCCCCTCTCGGAGCTTGCCGTAGTACCGAGCGGCGCTGGGCGGCTTCGGTACCAACGCCCGCAGGTGTTTCGCGCCCGGGCCGGCCAGGTCGACGGCCCGCCCCGGCTTCGCCGTCGACCACGCGTCCAGCAGCACCCGGCAGATCCGCTTCGGGCTGATCGCCACCTGCGGCGTCAGTACGGCGGACACCGCGAGCCGCAACAGATCGAGCGTCGGCGGCCCCCACGCCAACTCGTCGAAGTCGTTCACGCCCCAGCGCCGAACGCCGCGATGATCCCGCCAGGTCCCGAAGTTCTCCACATGCAGATCGCCGACCGTCGGTACCTGTGGCCCCGCCAGCAGGTCGGGCGCCAGTACGGCGACCCGCTCCAGCCACAGGTAGTACGTCCCGCGCAGGAACCGCAGCGGATCACCCGCCAGTTCGTGATGCTTGAGCTTCAGATCCTCCGGTACGACGGGAATCCTGGCCGCCAGCCACTTCTCGTACGCCGCGGTCGCGGTCTGTACTGTCATTTCGTTGCCACCAATCCACGCCGTACGGCGAATCCGCCCGCGACGGCGCTGATCGCGATCGTGATCAGTGCGCCGAGGATCAACGCAGCCGGCTCACCCGGCTGGAGCACGTGCAGCGACGTACCGACGGTGGCCGCCGCCACCGGGACGCCGAGCTGGGCCGCCGCGAGCGCGCCGATGCTCAGCGGCTGCCGGGTGAGCTTCCCGGACAGGTGGCTGATCACCGCGCCGACACCGAGCGCGGCGCCGAGACCGATGAACGCCGGCTTGGTGCCGAGTTCCCGCAGGTCGAGCGACGCGCCGAGCCAGACGAAGAACACCGGGCCGAGGAACCCCTCGGTCAGTGCGAACAGCTGCCGGGCCAGTCGCCGCGGCTCGCCGACCGCGGCCACGGCCAGCCCGAGCACGAACCCGGCCAGCATGATCGACACGTGTGTCGCGGCCGCCAGCCCGGCCAGCGCGAACAGCACCATCAGGCTGATCCGCAGCTCGACCGCGAACCGCCGGTCCTCGGACACGTCGTGCACCCGGTGCCGGACGCCGGACTTCTCCGCCTTGTTCAGACCGAAGAACACCACCACGCCCGCCACGAGCACCGCGAGCGCGCCGAACGCCGCCCGGCCGGCGTGCGGCGGGTCGATCGCGAGCGGCAGCGCGACGATGCAGGTGGCGTCCGCGATCGCGACCTGGGGGAGCAGCTCGACCACCGACCGCCCGCCGAGCCCGAGCGAGTCGACGATCGGCAGGACCAGCGCCGCCGACGAGGACGACATCAGTACGGCGTACAGCGGGATGTGGCCGGTGCCGAAGAGGGCGTTCAGCGCGAACGCGAGTGCGGTCGCGACGATCCCGGTGACGACCGCGCGGAGCAGGCCGGGGCGGATCGCCCGCCGCAGGCTCTCGTCCCGGACCGGAACGTGGGTGCCGGCAACGAACATCACCAGCCCGAACCCGATGTCGGCGAGGAACGTGAAGCTCGGGTCGGACGCGCTCAGGTACCCGATCCCGGTCTTGCCGAGGATGACCCCGGCGATCAGTTCGCCGAGCACGATCGGGATGTGCCAGCCGCGCCGCAGCGCGAGCAGCGGCCCGGCCAGTCCGACCGCGATGACCACCGCCAGCATGGTGAAGCTCACCGGGTAGCTCCTTTCCCCAGATCGCCATTGTGCATCCGGGACGCTGAGGAACGGCGACGGCGCGGCGCCGGCAGGTTCCGGAAGTGGCCCGTCCGGTTCCGGTTCTACCGTGGTCGCATGCAGACTGCGTGGTACGACGCCCCCTCGCACACGGCCGGCGCCGCGCTGGCCGCCACCGTCACGGCAGCCGCCGACGTCGACATACGGGCCACCGGCGTACGGGTCCGGGCCGAGGACCTGACCGCGGTCTCGGCGGCGGCCCGGAAGCTCGGGCTCACCGAGGGCTCGACCCGAACGCTGACCGTACTGATCGAAGCGGCGAACCCGCCCGCGATCCAGGCCTTCTGGGACGTGATGCTCGGCGCCTCGATCTTCCCGGTACGGCGCCTCGACGAGCCGCGGCCGCTCCGGAACCGGATCCACGTGGACGTGGTCCGCCCGTACGACGAAGTGCTGCGCGCCCGCGGCGACCGCGAACCGTCGGGCCCGTTCGGTGTGATGCTGGCCGACGACGAGGGCAACGAGGTCGACCTGGTCCCGGGCGACCCGCTCCCCAGGACCACCGACTGGTACGCGTTGTTCAGCGCGATGGTCCACTACCCGAAGGCGCCGGCAGGGTTCGTCACGACCGTGGCGGAGCTGGCCGACGCCGCGGGCGTCCCGCTGCAGCTCGACGTACGGACGGAAGGCGTGACGATCGCGAGCCGGAAGGACGCGTGGGCGGACGGCACCGGTGCGGCGGATCCGGCGTTCGTCGCACTCGCCCGGCAGACCGAGGGTGCGGCCAAGGATCTCGGACTCCGTGCGGATCCGGCGCCGTTGCGGTTCGTGCAGTTCGGCATCGACGCCCTCGATGTTCAAGCGGTACGGGCGTTCTGGACCGAGTTGCTGGGCTACGAAAGGGACAGCAGGCCGGACGTCACCGACATCTACGATCCGCGCGACCTGAATCCGGTGCTGTTCTTCCAGCAGTTGCGGGAACCCCGGCCGCAGCGGAACCGGATCCGGTTCGAGCTGGCGGGCCGAAACCCTTACCTGGTGGCGGATCCGGAGGGCAACGAAGTACTCGCCGGAACGTGAAAGACCTGCCCCTCCACCTGAAGGGGCAGGTCTTCGAGTTTGTCTCCTTTGCGGCTCAGCTCATTCGCCGATGCGCCTTGACCAGGTCGAACTCGTGGACGATGGCGGTCGCGTGCCCATGCGCGAGCGCGTACTCGCTGGAGAGCCATCGCACTCTGTCGTCGAAGCGCAGGAACGACGGTCCGTCGTTCATCAGCTGGAACCACTCGGTCATTGCGCGTCCGGTGCATCTGGGCACGGCCTCCACCAAACGCTGATGCGTCTCTTCGGAGTGGTTCAAGCCCATCTTCGCCTCCCGTTATCGGGGTACCGCGTAGTTATCGACTGTGCACCACCTGGCCGCCCGGAATCAAGACTCCCGACAGGAAAGTCGCCGCTCAGCGGACGCCGAATTCCAGCAACTATTGGCAGACGGGCACGGTTTCCGGATTTTCCGCTGCGGGTTCCTCGACCCGGTCGACCTCGGCCTTCGGGTGCCGGCGGCGGTGCCGCAGCTCCGCCCAGCGACCGCGCGGGCCGCGTTCCCGGCCGGCCACCTCGGTGGCGGCGACCTCGGTACCGGCCCGGCGGGCGGCCTGGACGGCAGCCTGCGCGATCGGCAGGATCGCCTCGCCACGGAACGGCTCCGGGTGCACGAACGACTCCGGCCCGACCCCCATCGCGGCCGCCACCGACGGCAGCAGTGCGGCGGACGCGGCGGCGTACCCGGTCGCCGACGGGTGGAAGTTGTCCCGGCCCCACATCGACGGATCGGTGCGGAACACCTCGCCGAGCAGTGAGCCCAGCGACACGGACCGGCCGCCTGCTTCGACGACGGCGATCGTCTGAGCGGCGGCCAGCCGGTGGCTCCAGGACCGGGCGACCTGCCGCAGCGGCGGCATGATCGTCCGGACCACGCCCAGGTCCGGGCAGGTACCTACCACCACCTCACAGTTCGCGGCGCGCAACCGGCGGACGGCGGTCGAGAGCAACCGGACCGAGGTCGACGGCGGCATCTTCGCCTTCACGTCGTTGACGCCGATCAGGATGACGGCCACATGCGGACCGGCCTGCAGCGCGGAGTCGACCTGGGCCGCGAGATCGGTCGACTTCGCCCCGGTCTTCGACACGTCGACGAGCCGCACCGGACGCTCGGCCAGGTCGGCGAGACCGGAGGCGAGCAGCACCCCGGGAGTCTCGTCCGGCGACTCGGTGCCGTAGCCGGCGGCACTGGAGTCGCCGATCATGGCGAACGTGATCGGATGTCCTGGATGCCGGCCGTACAGGCCGTCGCCCGGAGTGGGGTAGTACCTCGTCGGTCCGATCACGCGCTTCGCGTACTCGGCCTCAGCGGTCAGTACGCCGTACAGCGTGGCACCGATGAGTCCGAGACCCCCGCCCCCGAAGGCTGCGGCCTGGGCCAGCTTCTTGGCTGCCCGGGCTCTACTCATGAGTCAAGGATTACACGGCGTTACAGCGATGCAAGTGAAAATAGGGCAATGCCGCGAGTATCACTACAGTAAAGATCGTGCGCTACGCAGACTCTCTCCTGGACCTCGTCGGCAACACCCCACTGGTGAGGCTGTCCAAGACCACCGACGGGGCCAAGTCCCTCGTCCTGGCCAAGGTTGAGTACTTCAACCCCGGCGGCTCGGTGAAGGACCGGATCGCGGTCCGGATGATCGAGGCCGCGGAGGCCTCCGGCGAGCTCAAGCCCGGCGGCACGATCGTCGAGCCGACCTCCGGCAACACGGGTGTCGGGCTCGCGATGGTCGCCCAGCAGAAGGGCTACAAGTGCGTCTTCGTCTGCCCGGACAAGGTCAGCGAGGACAAGCGCAACGTGCTCAAGGCGTACGGCGCGGAGGTCGTGGTCTGCCCGACCGCGGTGGCTCCGGAGCACCCGGACTCGTACTACAACGTCTCCGACCGCCTGGTCCGCGAGATCGAGGGCGCCTGGAAGCCGAACCAGTACGCCAACCCGAACAACCCGCGCTCGCACTACGAGACGACCGGTCCCGAGCTCTGGGAGCAGACCGAGGGAAAGATCACGCACTTCGTGGCGGGCGTCGGCACCGGCGGCACGATCAGCGGCACCGGGAAGTACCTCAAGGAGGTCTCGAACGGTCGCGTGCAGATCATCGGGGCCGACCCGGAGGGCTCGGTGTACTCCGGCGGCACCGGCCGGCCGTACCTGGTCGAGGGTGTCGGTGAGGACTTCTGGCCGGAGACGTACGACCGGGAGATCTGCGACCGCGTGATCGAGGTGTCCGACGCGGACTCGTTCGCGCTCACCCGGCGACTCGCCCGTGAGGAGGCGATGCTGGTCGGCGGTTCGGCCGGAATGGCCGCTGCCGCCGCGATCCGGCTCGCGCACGAGCTGGACGACCCCGACGCGGTGATCGTCGTACTGCTGCCGGACGGTGGCCGCGGCTACCTGACGAAGGTGTTCAACGACGACTGGCTGGCGCAGTACGGCTTCCTCGCGCACTCCAAGCAGGGCACCACGCTCGGTGACGTACTGGCCGGCAAGGACGGCAGCCTGCCGCCGCTGGTGCACACGCACCCGCACGAGACGATCGCCGAGGCGGTCGCGATCCTCCGGGAGTACGGCGTCTCCCAGATGCCCGTCGTCCGGGCGGAGCCGCCGGTGATGGCGGCCGAGGTGGCCGGCGCGGTGTCGGAGCGGACGCTGATGGACGCGCTGTACTCCGGCAAGGCGCGGCTCGCCGATATCGTCGAGCAGCACATGGACCCGGCGCTGCCGTCCCTTGGCGCCGGCGAACCGGTGACCAAGGCGGTCGAGCTGCTCGAGGGTCGGGACGCCCTGATGGTGCTGGACGACGGCAAGCCGGTGGGCGTACTGACCCGGCAGGACCTACTGGTCCATCTGTCCGCCGACTGAGGTCTCTAGCGGTCTACGACTGACGGGATGATGGCGATCAGTGCGGTGATCACGATGCCGATCACCACGACTGCCGCGCCTGCGATCTGAAGAATGTCCATGTCTCAAGAGTCCTTCAGTTCCGCCCGGTAGACATCGGCCTCCCGGTCGGTCTTTCGCTCATCCCAAGGTCGTACGCCGGGATACCCGGTCTCCTACTAGAGGAGTCCGGGCCATCCCCTAAGGGCACAGAACCTAATGGACGACCGCGAAGTCGGCCGGATCGAGCTTCCGGGTCCGGCGCCAGTACGCGAACGTCCACTCCGGCCAGATCGTGGAGTTCCGCCCGGAACTGTCGAGGTACCAGCTGGTGCAGCCTGAGTGCCAGACAGAGTCGTCGAGTTCGCGTTGGACGTCGGTGACGAAGTGTTCCTGGGCGTCCTCGCGGACCTCGACGTACGTCGCGTTGCGGCGGCGGAGGAGGTGCAGGGCCTGCAGCACGTACCGGACCTGGGCCTCGATCATGAAGACCATCGAGGAGTGGCCGAGGAGCGTGTTCGGGCCGACCAGCAGGAACAGGTTCGGGTAGCCGGCGACCGTGATGCCGAGATGCGCGCCGATGCCGTTGCGCTTCCAGTGGTCGGCCAGATCGACGCCGTCCCGGCCGAGGATCGGCATCCGGGTGAGGTTCGCCGAGACGTCGAACCCGGTGCCGAGCACGATCGTGTCGCAGGAACGTTCGGTGCCGTCGGCAGTGATCACGCCGGTCGAGGTGATCCGCGCGATCGGAGTGCTGACCACGCTGACGTTCGGCCGGGCCAGCGCCGGGTAGTAGTCGTTCGAGATCAGGATCCGCTTGCAGCCGATCTGGTAGTCCGGGGTCAGCTTCGCGCGGAGCTCGGGGTCGGTGACCTGCTTGTGCAGGTGCCGTTTCGCCTGGAGTTCAAGGCCTTTCATCAACTTCGGGTTTCCGGCGAAGCCGGCGCCGCGGCCCTCGAGTCCCCAGTAGACGGCGTTCCGGATCGTCCGTTGCGCGGCCGGGAAACGCTCGTGCAGCGTTTGTTCCCAGCCGCCGATCGCCCGGTCCGGCTTCGGCGTCACCCATGGTGGCGTGCGCTGGTACACGTCCAGCTGCGCGACCTGCGGGGCGATCTGCGGTACGAACTGGATCGCCGACGCGCCGGTCCCGATCACCGCGACGTTCCGCCCGCGGAGGTCCCGGTCGTGATCCCACTGCGCCGAGTGGAACGCCGTACCGTCGAAGGAGTCGAGGCCGGGGATGTCCGGGAGCTTCGGGCGGTGCAGGCTGCCGACGCCGGCGACCAGGGCCTGGGTCTCGAGCGTCTCGTCGTCGTTGACCGTGACCGTCCAGTGCCCGGACGCCTCGTCGAACTCCGCCCGGGTGACCTCCGCGCCGTACCGGATCTTGTCCGCGATGCCGTTCTTCTCCGCGCAGTAGCGCAGGTACGCGAGGATCTCGTCCCAGGGCGCGAACATCCGTGTCCAGCGCGGGTTCTGCTCGAACGAGAACGAGTAGAGGTACGACGGGATGTCGCAGGCGCAGCCCGGATACGTGTTGTCCCGCCAGGTGCCGCCGAGGTCGTCGGCCTGCTCCAGGATCACGAAGTCCTCGCAGCCGGCCTGCTTGAGCTTGATCCCCATGCACAACCCGGCGAACCCGGACCCGATGATCACGACCTCAGCCATAGCAGCCGAGGTTACCGGTGGGTCACACGCCGGCGGAAGGGGACAGTGGACGTGCACGCAGGCACAAGTGCCTGAATCGGGCACTTCGAGGCCCGAATACGACGGTTACGCCTGCGCGGGCGTCCACTTACGCCTTCAGGCGGTAGAGCGTCTCGCCGGCGTTCGGGACGACGAAGGTGTCCGGGTCGGCCTCGTAGGCGTCGAGGTCGACATCGGCCGGGTTGAGGTAGCCGAGGTTGGCGCCGCGGACGACGTCCTCGGGGATGCCGGTCGCGAGCGTGACCTGGACGCGGAGGTGCTCGCCGCTGACCGGGTCCCAGGTGCCGGCGCCGCGCAGGTGCGTCGAGTGCGCGAGGACACCCCAGTGCAGGTCGCGGAACTTGTCCCACTGGCCGAGGAAGTAGTCGCGGCAGTGGTACCCGATCTCCTCGATCTCCGGGTGCATCGCGGCCAGCTGGGTGACGTGCGGCGCGTACAGGATCACCTCGCCGCCGTCCGCGACCACCGGTTCGAGCTTGTAGAACCCCTTCGCCGCGGTCCAGATGTCGGCGTACTTGGGCGGCATCACCGAGACCACGCGCCGGATCGGATGGTCGAGGTAGCGGACGTGGGTCAGCGCGGAGATCTCGGCGGCGGCGCGCCACGACTCGACGGTGTCACCGAACGCGATCGCGTGCAGCGAGTCGGTACCGGACTGGGCGACCACGGACAGCGCGAGCTTCTCGGCCGGGATCAGCGCAGCGGCCTCGTCTATCAGCGCCCGGACCGGCGTGATGCCCGGCGTACCGATGATGTTCGCACTGGTGATCAGCGCACCCAGCCAGTGCGAGAAGTCGATCACCTCCTGGCCGGCGACGCCCGGGAAGAAGTACTTGTTGCCGCCGGAGAACCCGACCACCTCGTGCGGGAACACCGGCCCGACGACCAGCGCCACGTCGTGCTCGACGACCGCCCGGTTCAGCCGGACCGGGACCTCGTCGCGGAGCATCTCGCCGGAGATCTCCCCGACCCGGTCGGGACCGATCGTGCCGAGGTCGGCGAACGTCTCCGGCTTCCACCACTCGTGGTTGATCACGTTCGGGTAGTCGTCGCCGAGGTGTTTGCGGAGCTGCTCCGGGCTCATCTCCGCATGGGTGCCGAGGGCAACCAAGATCGTGACCTCGCTGCCCTTCAGGGCCTGGGTGACCGCCTTCAGGAGCAGCGGGAGCGGGCAGCTGCGGGTCGCGTCCGGGACGATCACACAGACGCTGCGGCCCTCCAGCCCCGCACCGGCCAGAGCGTCACCGATGAACGCCGTCACCTCGTCCTCGGTCAGGACCTGACCCGCACCACCGATCACCGCCGCATTAGTCACACCTCGACCCTACTAAGGGGCGGCGCCGGATCACAGCTGTGACGGTTGTGGCTGACTGGTGCGCGTCCACTGCACGCCGGCGATCACGGCGTACGTGACGGCGCCGAGCGGGACTGCCCAGAACCGGAAGAACGGGAGCTGACCCGAGACCGCGGTCGCTGCGAACACCACGCCGTACGTCGCGACGCCCGCGACCGTCCCGCGCCGCCGGGAGTCGAGCGCGGTGCTCGGCAACGGACCCATGTGCCGGTCGAGCACCGTGCCGAACGCGCTCAGCCCGGCGAGTGACGTGACGATGACCAGGACGCCGCCGGGCAGGCCACCGAAGACGATCGCGACTGCGTTCAGGAACGTGATCAGCGCGAACGCGACCGCCATGTCCAGCGCACCGAACGCGAGGTGTGACCGGCGCCGGCGGCCGAGGGCGACGCCGTCGCCGGTACGGAGCGGGCCGGGTTCGCCGGTGAGGCGCTGTACGGTCAGGATCAGGCCGGCCGCGAGGACGATCAGCAGCAGTACGCCGAGGACGGACAGCACCACGGACCGGGTCGTCGACATGTACTGGTGGACCTCGCCGCCCGACACGCAGCTCGCCGACGGCGGGAACCAGCTGGTCCGCGGTACGGCGTCCATCGCCCCGGTCCTGCGCGCGCAGTCCTGACCGGGGTCGTACCAGTTCGGCTGCGACAACGTGACCACGGTCGTCCACACCAGCCCGCCGATCAGCCCCAGCCCCAGCAAAGATCCCGCCCGACGCCGCACCCAGTCCACGGCACTACCCTCTCATCCGTGGATCCGTACCTTGCTCAGCTCCGTCGCGACGTGGGTTCCCGGCTGCTGTTGCTGCCCGGCGCGCAGGTGCTGGCGATCGACGCCGCCGACCGCATCCTGTTCCAGCGCAGCCGCGACACCGGCCTGTGGGAACTCCCCGCCGGCGGCGCGGAGCCCGGCGACAGCTTCCGCAGTACGGCGACCCGCGAGTTCACGGAGGAGACCGGGCTGGTAGGCGAGCTCTCTGGACGACCCGGCTTGCTGCTGTGCCGGCCGCGCTCCGGCAGAGACCGGCCGCCTGGGGGCTGCTCTGATCAGGTGACGTCGATCAGGACCTTGCCGACGACGCCGCTCTCGACCGCGGTGTGCGCCTCGGCTGCTTGCTCGAGTGTGTAGTGGTGCAACGGGATCCCGGCCTCCGGCCCGACCCGGATCGCCCCCGCCGCGACCGCCGCCGCGACATCGCCGAGCCCGCGCGGCCGCCAGGAGTCCGGCGCCGTGTACAGCAGCACGAACTGCCAGCGCGCGTTCGGCACCATCGACGCCCGGACCGGGAGTTCCATCGTGCCGCCGCCGTCGGTCGCGTACACCGCCACCGATCCGTGCGTGGCGATCACCGCGGCGTCGATGGCCGCGTTCGCCGCCGGCGACACCTCGACGATCGTGTCGACGCCGCCCGGGGCAATCGCCCGTACCTCGGACACCACGTCCTGCTGCTTGTAGTCGATGACATGGTCCGCGCCCGCCAGTGCCGCGAGGTTGCCCTTCTCCGGGTTGCTTACGGTCGTGATCACGGTCGCGTCCGACCACCGCGCCAACTGGATCGCCGCGTTGCCCACCGCGCCCGCACCGCCGGCGACCAGCACGGTCCGCCCGGCCAGCTTGCCCGGCCCGAGATGAACCGGCCCGTCCTCGGTCACCGTCAGACAGCGATGCGCGGTCAGGAACGGTACGCCGAGCGCAGCGCCGAGGTCGTACGACGCTGTGTCCGGCAGCGGCACCACATGCCGCACCGGCACCACGGCGTACTCCTGCGCCGTACCACCCGACGGCCGTTGGTACGCCGCCTCCCAGA
Organism: Kribbella aluminosa; assembly: GCF_017876295.1. Lineage (NCBI taxonomy): Bacteria > Bacillati > Actinomycetota > Actinomycetes > Propionibacteriales > Kribbellaceae > Kribbella > Kribbella aluminosa. The sequence goes on from NZ_JAGINT010000001.1 coordinate 1,252,552, forward strand.
GCCACACGCGCCGCCCGCGGAGCCCCGCGTCGACGCCTCGCCCGACCGCGTCGACGACCCCGGACCCGTCCTGGTTCGGTACCTGCGCCGGATGCACCGGCGTACCGGCCTCACTGCCGCGGCGCGACTTCCAGTCGGTCGGGTTGACGCCCGACCGGTGGATCCGCACCCGCACCTCTCCCGCCGCCGGCTCAGGCATCGGCCTGTCCACCAGAGTCAGGACCTCGGGCTCACCGGTCACGGAGTACTCGACAGCTCGCACCCCACCGACGCTACCTCAACCGCTTGGTGAACATCAGCGCCAGCCGAGTTCGTCGAACGCCGGCGCGATCACCGGCGGATCGTCGTCCCGCAGCGGCCGACGGATTGTATAGAGGTCAGTACCTGGCCGCTATGCCGTTTAGAGTCATGGCATGACGACAAACGAGCAGGCCGTTTCCGGTGAGCGGGCGGACCTTCTGGACCTTCTCGCCACCCGTCGGCACTTCCTCCGGCACACCGCCCAGGGGTTGACCGACGAGCAGGCGAGTACTTGCAGTACCAAGAGTGAGCTGACGGTCGCCGGGTTGATCAAGCATGTGTCGACGGTCGAGCAGCACTGGGCGGAGTTCGCTCAGGGTACGGCCGACACGGCGCCGACCGAGTTCACGCCGGAGGTGATCGCCGCCTGGGCGGACCAGTTCCGCCTTGTCGAGGGCGAGACGCTCGCGGACGTGCTGGCGGAGTACGAGAAGGTCGCCGCCGCCACCGCCGACCTGGTCCGCACCCTCGACCTCGAAGCCAAGTACGAACTGCCCGCCGCCCCCTGGCAACCGCCGGGCGTCTTCTGGTCGGTGCGGATGGCCTTCCTGCACATCGCCTCCGAAACGGCCCAGCACTCCGGCCACGCGGACATCATCCGCGAAACCATCGACGGTCAGAAGACCATGGGCTGACCCAACGAACATGAGCGCCAGGAGATTCTCCTGGCGCTTCGAAACCTTTGGTCGTCGTGCTGCATCGTGGTTTGTAAGGGGAGAGACAAACCTCGGTGAGCTGACCGCCCCCATGGAAATCCGTGGGCCACCGATGGTCCGGTGTGCCGCGTCGCGGTGCGCCTGTCCGCTCAGGAGACCGTCGCCGGTGTCCGGGGACGGTGGGGGAGGCACAACTTCATGCGATTCAGGGGAACGGCCGGTCTGGCCGTGGGGATCGCTGTTCTGCTGCTGGGGGCAGCGACAGCAGAAGGTGCGACGCGGACGCCGGGGGACAACCCGGGCATCCGGATCGTGCCCGGGCCGGAGGAGCCGGGCGAGGCCCAGTTCGTACCGGGCGCGAGCAACGTCGTACCCGCGAACGCGGCGCCGGCGACGGACATCGGCAGGACGCAGATGAAGGCCCAGGCAGTCGCGGCACCGTTCTACGCGTGTCCCGGGTTCAGCGGGCTGGAGGCAACGAACCCGTTGGCGAATCTGTACGCCGACAAGTTCGCCTGGGGTCCTTACGCGGCGTACAAGGTCGGTAACGGTGGCGGGAACATCAACTGGTCGCTGAACCCGTACAAGAACGCCAGCTGGTACATGTGGTTCCACTCGCTGCGCTGGCTCGGGCAGGGGATCATTGCCGCCGGCAAGGGTGATCTGGCCGCGCTGACCCGGGTGAACACGATCGCGTACGACTGGTACCGCGACAACCCGTACTCGTGGAAGGCGAACGTCGGCGCGTGGGAGTCCACCATGCACCGCACCAACGTCCTGAACTGCCTGCGCCAGGCGATCATGTCCGGCTTGCAGGTCACGACTCTGCCGACGCGCTACGCCTGGGTGGATGCCGCGCTGCTGAGCCACGCCCGCTTCCTCACGAACTACTGGAGCGGCGCGTGGAACCACGGCACCGACGAGAGCATCGCGCTCTTCGGCGTCGGCTGCGCACTTGGCCGGACCGACTACGAGAACCTCGCCCAGCAACGCCTCGCGGCCGGGATCACCACGTCGATCGACGCACAGGGGTCGACCAACGAACAGTCGACCGGGTACGCGTCCTTCAACTACTCGCTCTGGGGCCGTGCGATCACGGTCCTGCAGAACTGCGGCGTCGATCCCGGTACGACGATCGCGACCCGGCGCGCGCTACTCGCCAAATGGTTGACGCTGGCAACGAATTCGCTCGGCAAGCTCCATCAGCTCGGCGACACCGAAGTACAGGCGACATACCCGTGGACGGGGACGCCCCTGGAGTACGCCGGTTCGCTCGGAGCCACGGGCACGGTGCCGCCGTGGCGGGTCGGGGTCTACTCGGCCGGGTACGTGTTCGGGCGGACGGGCTGGGGGACCGATCCGGCGCGCGGGTTCGCGGGCGAATCGACGTACAGCATCAGGTACGGCGCGGCGCGGGCGTTCCACGGGCACTTCGACCACACGAGCATCACCTACACCTCGCGTGGGCGGGACATCATCGTGGACGGCGGGTACGCGGCGTACAACGCCGGGGCGTATCGGACCTGGGCCGTCAGCCCGAGTGCGCACAGTGCCATGACGACGCCGATGTCGACGTACCTGAATCCGGTGACGCGGCTGACTGCTTCGGCGGTGAAGGATACGTCGGAGTCGTACGTGTTCACCGACGCGCCGGGGAGTGGGATCAGCCGCGCCCGCTCGGTGCTGGTGCTGAAGGATCCGGACCTGCTCGTCGTGTGGGACCGAGCCTCGGCGAAGACCGCGCAGGCGTTCCAGACGTTGTGGCACCTCCCGCCGGACCAGCGCGCGACCGTCTACTCACGGACGACCGCCGTGGCGATGGCGCCGGGCGACTCGACCAGGACGATCCTGTTCCAGGTGCCGTTCAAGCAGGCACTCCCGGCCGGCGCGATCCTGGTCAAGCAGGCCCAGACCAACCCGATCCAGGGCTGGTACTACCCGACCAGCTACAACCGCCAGTCCGCCCCAACGCTCATGCTGGCCCGGGCCGGCAAGACGGCGTCGATCCTGTCCTTCGTCGTCCCCGTCCGATCCACCGGCACGGTCACGTACTCCGTCCGCCAGTCCGGTACGACGTTCATCGTCAACCTCAACGTGGCCGGCCAAAAGACCGCGATAGCCATCTCCGCCGGCGGCTCCCTCTACCGCGCCGGCTGACAGACGCGGGGCGCCTTCAACAAGAGGCGCCCCGGACCGTCACGACGTCTCCGGCCGTTTCCTGGGAACCTGGAAGCGGTGCACCTGCTGCGGCCAGCCGCACGCCTCGGCGATCTTCCCCGCCCAGTGCCGTGCCGCCTCCTCGTCGGCCACATCCAGGACGGCGAACCCGCCCAGGTGCTCCTTCGACTCGACGTACGGCCCGTCTGTGAACATCGGCGTACCGCTGGAAGCATCCACGCTGAACACCGGCGCCTCCGGATCCAGCCCACCGGTGAAGATCAGCACACCGACCTCCCGCATCTCCGCCAGCAACGGCCGCAACCCCTTGGACTTCGCCGCCAGCTCCGCATCCGTATGCTCCGGCACCCACTCGTCATTGAACGCAACGAGGTACTCAGCCATAACACCCTCCTCCACAGGCAGCCCAACGCCGCCCTTCCACCCTCACCACGAACGCCACAACCCCAATCCGACAACTCACCCTACGACGGGGTGAACATCTCGTTGGCCGTACGCCACCTGGCCGGGCGACTACAAGCTCAGCTGTCGGCCGGGAACGGTGCGCCGGTGTTGCTGTGGCAGCGGTAGCCGTTGGGGTTTTTGTGGAGGTACTGCTGGTGGTGGTCCTCCGCGTAGTAGAACGTGGTTGCGGGGGCTATTTCGGTGGTGATGTCGTCGTAGCCGAGGGGCTTGATGACGGGGGCGTAGAGGTTGCGGGTGCGTTCGGCTTCGGCGCGCTGGGCGTCGGTGGTGTAGTAGACGGCCGAGCGGTACTGCGAGCCGAGGTCGTTGCCCTGGCGCATGCCCTGGGTCGGATCGTGGGTTTCCCAGAAGACCTTCAGGAGGTTCGTGAAGGTGGTCTTGGTGGGGTCGTAGACGACCCGGACGGCCTCCGCGTGACCGGTGCGGGCCGGTGCAGACCTCTTCGTACGTCGGGTTTGGGGTGTAACCGCCCGCGTACCCGACGGCCGTGGTGTAGACGCCCGGCTGCTGCCAGAAGATCTCCTCGGTGCCCCAGAAGCATCCAGTACCGAACCAGACCTCCTCGAACCCCTCGGGCGCGGCGGCGGTCTGCGGCGTGCGCAGGACGATGTTCTCGTCCGGTACGGCGAAGCCGCGGGTGGGCCGGCCGGGCAGCGCGGCCTGCGGCTCGACCATGGCGGTGTTGCGGGTGAAGAACGACATTCTCACGCCTCTCGCAGTCTGACTCTCATAGTCTCGCAACGCCTCCCGCAGGGCGAACCTTCCCCGCACCCCTTACGGCGTCATGACGTCCGGGATGCGTACCGACGAACGGGCAGTGGTCGGCGGCGGCGAGCGACGTCACGCGGCGACACGACGGCAAGGGGCGGCCGGAGGCCACCACTGCCCGTCCTTCGGTACGGCATCACGCGATCATCACCCCAGTCCGCCTGGTGGGGCCCGCGGTGGTCAGGGAGGTGTACGACGCCGCCAGCCGCCGTACGCCGTCCCGGAGGGCGTCCTCGTCCAGCGTGAAGGGGAGGCGGATGAAGGACTCGAGGCCGCCGTCGGGGGAGAAGCGGGAGCCGGCGACGAGGAGGGCGCCGTTGCGCTGGGCGACGCCAACGAGGCTGGAGCCGACCGGCTCGGGAAGCTCGCACCACAGGGACAGCCCGCCGGACGGCAGCCGGAACTTCCACGACGGGAGCTCCTCCGCTACGGCGGAAGCAAGCGCGTCCCGTCGACGGGCCAGCGACGTACGGCGGTCCGGGAGGAGCGTGGAGCGCCGCCGGAGCAGATCCGCGACCACGAGCTGCTCCAGCACCGGCGCCCCGAGATCCAGCGACGCCCGCGCGTCCAGCACCCGGGCCACCAGCGCCGCCGGCACCCGCATCCACCCGATCCGCAGCCCGCCCCAGAACGACTTGCTCACCGACCCCACGGTGATCACCCCGTCCGGGTCGTACGCCGCGAACGGCGGCGGCATCTCCTGCCCGTCCAGCGACAGCTCGAACAGCGTCTCGTCCACGATCGCCGTCGTCCGCGACCGCGCGAACGCCCGCGCCAGCCGCTGCCGGTCCGCCGCGGGCATCAGGAAACCGGTCGGGTTCTGGAAGTCCGCCACCAGCCACGCGGCCCGCGGCGCCGTCTGCCGGATGGTTGCCTCCAGCAACGGCAGGTCCCAGCCTCCGGGCGACATCGGTACGGCGACCACCCGGCAGCCGCTGCGCCGGATCGCGTCCACCGAGTTCGGGTGCGTCGGGCTCTCGGTGAGCACCCGGTCGCCGATCTGGGTCATCGCCCGGACGGCGATCGACGTCGCCGCGAGCGCCCCGGCGGTGACGACGATCTGGTCCGCGGTCGTCGGCAGGCCGCGTTCGCAGTACGCCGCGGCGATCTCGGCCCGCAGTACCGGCAGGCCCTGCGGGTGGTACCCTGGCGTCGCGAGGTGCAGCGGTAGGTCGAGAGCCGCGGCCGCCACCGCCGTACTGATGCCGGGCACCGCCGCGGGCGCCGCGCAGGTGAAGTCGTACAGCCCCTCGGTGTCGACGCCGGGCGCGTGGTGCCGCCCGAGCTCGGGCTCGACCTTCGACGGCAGCGCGGTCACGCTGCCGGAGCCACGCCGGCTGATCAGGTACCCGCTGTCCCGAAGCTCCCGATAAGCGGACGCCACCGTCGTACGGCTGACGCCCAGCGCCTCGGTCAGTTCGCGCTCGCTCGGCAGCCGCGAGCCGGGCATGATCCGGCCGTCCGCGATCAGCAGCCGGAGCCGCTCGGCCAGCACCCGGTACGCCGGACCGGGACCGCCGGCCCACTCGCCGAGCAGGCCGGTCAACGTACTCGCAGGGAGATAACGGGCTTCCATGCAGTCCACTATCGCGCAATTGGCTATCGAATACCAGGCCACTTGTTCCGGACACTGGGATACGTGACCGCCACCTCCGATGCCCCGCCGCGGCAGCTCGCCCCGATCAACCCGATCCAGCAGCTGAAAGCAGGCCACCTTCCGCGCCGCCTGGTGCAGCTGTACGTCGGCCTCTCGTTGTACGGCGCCTCGATGGGCCTGATGATCCAGGGCAACCTCGGCCTGGACCCGTGGGACGTGTTCCACTCCGGCATCACCAAGCACCTCGCGCTCAGCTTCGGGACCGTGGTGATCGCGATCAGCTTCGTCGTACTGCTCGCCTGGATCCCGCTCCGCCAGTGGCCCGGGCTCGGCACGATCAGCAACGCGATCGTGATCGGCCTGGTCACGGACCTCACGCTGGCCACCGTCGACCGGCCGCACGCGCTCTGGCTGCGGATCGTGTTCATGCTGTCCGGCGTCGTCCTGAACGCGCTCGCCGGGGCGCTCTACATCGGCGCGCAGTTCGGCCCGGGTCCGCGCGACGGCCTGATGACCGGCCTGGTACGCCGTACCGGACTGAGCGTCCGCCTGGTCCGGACGACCCTCGAGCTGGCCGTCCTCGCCACCGGCATCCTCCTCGGCGGCTCGATCGGCATCGGCACCGTCGTCTACGCCCTCTCGATCGGCCCGCTCGTCCACGTCCTGCTACCGATCTTCACGGTCCGGTTGAAGCGCGAGTAGCTACGATGTGGCGAGCCGGAGAGTCAGGAGCAATGCATCGTCGCGGTCGTTCCCGATCGGGAACTGATCAAGCAACTGCTGGACAAGATAGAGCTCACGAACACCGTCGCGCCGATCGAGCTGAAGAAGCTCAGCACCACCGCGAACATCAGCACCAGCGGCGCGATCAGCGAAGCACTCCGCCGACACCGTCGACCTTTGCCAGCTTCCCGGCGTACGGCAGGATGTCCGCCGAGCTCGATCTCTCGGTCAGCGACGCGGAGATCCGCGCGGTACTGCTCGACGCTGCCACCGCGGTTCTTGGTCGGCGCGGGACCCCGGTGGGGGAGTGAGCGGGTACCGGTTCACGGCGCCGCTGTGGCAGTACCCGGGCGAACGCAGGTGGTACTTCGTCAGGGTGCCGGAGGACGTCAGCGACGAGATCAGAGACCTGACCGAGGGGCAGCGGAAGGGATTCGGGTCGGTGCGGGTCACGGTGACGGTCGGCGCTAGTACCTGGCGGACGTCCGTCTTCCCGACCAAGACCGGCGCGTACGCCCTCCCGGTCAAGAAACCGGTCCGGACCGCCGAAGCCCTACTCGAGGGCGCCCCGTCGATACCCAGTTGGTCCTCACCGGATTCTGGCTAGAATCCGCGGGAGTCGCTGGACTGACGGCCCGGCATCTGGTGGTTGTATTGCCGAGCGCCGCCGTCCGCCTGGTGCTGCGGTCGCGCGGCCGCGGCCGCGGCCCCGGCCGCAGGCTGCGGGGCGCTGGCCCGACCGGACAGCGAGGTCGCCTGGGCGTTCATGTTCTGCTCGACCTGGGCGTTCTCGGCAGTGACGGTCGCGTTGCCGGACATCGCGCCGGCGCGGACGATCCTGGACCCATCCGCGTGCGGTGCGACCACATGGACCTGGGCGTTGCCGGACATCGAGTTCACCTGGGCGGTGCCGCCGGCGAACTGGCGTACGTCGACGTTCCCGCTCTGCGTCTTCGCGTTCACCTGCCCCTGCGCCCAGTCCGCGGTGACGTTTCCGCTTTGCGCCTTGGCGTCGAGGTCCTGCACCCAGCCCACGGACACGTCTCCGGACTGGGTGTTGGCGTTGACGGTCCATGCGGCATCCACGTTCACGTCGCCGGAGTGGGTCCGCGCATCGACGGAGCTGAGACCGTTGGCTTCGATGTCGGCGCTCTGCGTGTGGGCGCTGAGCGCACTGCCCGGCGGCACTACGGCGGTGATCTCGATCGGCGATGCCACCGGCACGCCGACCCCGGAACCGTTGCCGTTGATCTGTACGCCGTTGACCGTGATCGGACCGCTGTAACCGGAGATCTCGATGCCACTGTCGGTGGTGATCACTCCACCGCTGATATGGCCGATCGTCATGTCGCCACCGGCGCCGTTGATTGTCATCCCGCCGTTCGACGCGCCGGTGACCTTCGCCGACAGCACACCATCGCTGTTCTGCGTCAGCGTCGCGCGGTTCACGGCCTCGGCCGAGGGACCGTCGGTGTCGGAGGTCGAGATCACCATCGTGGCCTGCTTGCAGTTCGGGTCGACCCGAACCGACACCTTGCCGGCCGATCGCAGTAGTTCAGCATCGATGGTGACGGGCCCGGCTGTGTCTGCCACGAGTTCCCGACGGGTCGAAGGCGTTCTCGGCTTCTCCCCCGCGGCGGGCCCTTGCGGTTGCTCCGTGTTGGCCGCAGGTTGCTGGTCGTTGGTCCCAGGCTGCTGGGGATCAGGCCCGGGCTGTTGCCCGGTGACGCCGGGCTGTTGGGGGTTGGCGCCGGGTTGCTGTGCGTTGACCCCGGGTTGCTGGGGGGCGACGGTTGGTTCTGGGGTGGTTGCTGGGACCTGAGCGGCGGCTGCGGGTGCGTCCAGTTCGTTGGCGGACTGCCGCTCCTCTTGCGCCTCGGCGGCGAGGACGGACGCGCCCTGGGTCGCGGCCGAGTCGATCCAGCGCTGAGCAGTGCTCGGCTGGGCGGCGGGCACCGCCTGCGGCTCCCCACCCTCGACCACCGGGCTGCCCTGCGTCGCCTGCGGCTCTCCGCTCTCACCGAGCTGAAGTCCGTTGTTCTCCCTGACCTCGGCCTCACCACCGACCTCTGCCTCACCGGCGACGTCTGCCTCACCACCGACCTCTGCCTCACCGGCGACGTCTGCCTCACCGGCGACGTCTGCCTCACCGGCGACGTCTGCCTCACCGGCGACCTCGGCGTCACCGGCGGCGCGGGGCTCGTTGACTTCGCCCTCGGTGCGGGGCTCGCCTACTTCTGCGTCGCCCTCTGTGCGGGCTTGGGGTTGGGCCTCGCCTTGTTGCTGGTCGCTGCCTGTCTCGAGCTGGTTGGCGCCTTCTCGTTGCTGACCGGGCTCCACGGTCTGGTTCGCGGCACTTTCCTGCTGGAGCTGCTGTACGCGGGTCTCGAGCAGACCCCGCAGCTGCGTCTGCAGCCTGAGGTTGTCCTCCATCTGCGAGATCGTCTGCGCCTGCTGATCGATGGTCGACTGCAGCGCCTGGATCTGCTGGGCCATCTGCTCGTTCAGCTGCTGAGCGGCCGCCGTCGGCTGCTGCACCTGCTGACCCTGCACCTGCTGCACCTGGCCCTGCTGCTGGCCCGGCACGTTCTGGAATCGGCCCTCCGGCCGGAACACCTCGTCCATTCGGCCCGACGCGAGCGCCGCCAGGTCGGAGCGGTTGATCGTCGACCGGCCGATCGCGTAGCGCACCGACGGATCCGTCCGCTTGACGTCGCGCGCCGCCTGCGTGAACGCGGCCTTCAGCGCCTTCGTCCCCTGCCGGGTGTTGCGCCACCGCGAAAACCGGTTGGCGATCCGGCGCAGCGGGTTCCTGGTCTGGGCCTGCGTGGACGTACGGGCGGACATGGCGGCGCCGAGCTGCTGCGAGACCGCGCCGTACCGGTCCGAGCGGAACTGGGCGTCGACGTGGGTGCCGGCCAGCATCTGCAGGTCGGCACGCGTCATGTGGGCGCGGCCGATCTGCTCGCGGACGGCGGGGTCCATCCGCTTGACGTCCCGGGCTGCCTGCGTGTACGCCGCCTTCAGCGTCTTGGTACCGCGACGAGTCGTGTTCCACCGCGAGAACCGCTGGCGGATGCCCCGCGGGTTCTCCGGGTAGGACTGGCTCATGAGGTCTCCTAGTCGATGTACACGGCGTAGTTGACCCCGACGGACGTTGTCAGCGGGTCCTTGCTCGGCTTGGTGCTGTACAGGTGGATCTGGGCCCCCGGACGCAGCCAGACGGCGAGGTGGCGGCGGCCGGTCCCGGCGCCGGGCTCCCACTCGTCCGCGAACGTCGGGCTGCTCTCGTCACCGACATAGTCGGGCTGCCCCCAGTGCCGGGTCGCGAGTGCCAGGTGATCCGGCCAGTGCGCGTCCAGGCCGGTCTCGGCGGCGGCGATGTCGCTCGGGCCGATCTCGTACGCCGACCAGCCGCTGTCCGGGCAGTCCGGGAACGCGAGCCCGTCGAACACGATCATCGTGGTCCCGCGCCGGGTGGTGAACCCCCACGAGACCATGTCGGCGGCGATCACCTCGCCGGCCTGCAGCGGCCACGGCTGCCAGGACGTCCGGCCCATCACCCGATGCACCAGCGCGCGCACGACCTCCGGCCCGGCCTCGTCGCCGTCCGGACCCGCGATCACGGTCCAGTCCGGGATCTCGGCGAGGTCCGCCATCGCCAGGTCGTCCTGGTCGAGCGGCCTGTCCTGCGTCTTCATCCGGCGCCGTCGTCCTTCCTGCCCGATCCCACCCGTGGGTCTCCTGCGAGCAACCGTAGGCGGCGGGTGGGTCATTCCGCCAGCCGGTACGACGTACCTGTGGACAACTCGGTTCCGCCGATCCGCCGGGCTGTGGACGGGCTGCGGGGGTTCAGCAGACCAGGCCGTACGCTGGTCCGGTGAACACCGAACACCACTACGGCTTCGAGACGCTTGCCATCCACGCCGGGAACGAGCCTGACCCGACGACCGGAGCGGTGGTGCCGCCGATCTACGCGACCAGCACCTACAAGCAGGACGGCGTCGGCGGCCTCCGCAACGGGTACGAGTACTCCCGGTCGGCGAACCCGACCCGGACGGCGCTGGAGGAGTGTCTCGCCGCGATCGAGGCGGGCAACCGCGGCTTCGCGTTCGCCAGCGGCCTGGCCGCCGAGGACACGCTGATCCGGTCGGTGTGCGCGCCGGGCGACCACGTGGTGTTCCCGGACGACGCGTACGGCGGCACGTTCCGGCTGTTCTCCAAGGTGCTGAGCAACTGGGGCGTCGAGATGACGCCCGCCGCGGTCACGCATCCGGAGGCGATCCGGGCCGCGATCCAGCCCGGGAAGACCAAGGTCGTCTGGCTTGAGACCCCGACGAACCCGCTGCTGAACGTCGCGGACATCGCGATCGTGGCACAGATCGCGCACGACGCGGGCGCGCTGCTCGTGGTGGACAACACCTTCGCCTCGGCGTACCTGCAGCAGCCCCTCGAGCTCGGCGCGGACGTGGTCGTGCACTCGACCACGAAGTACATGGGCGGCCACTCCGACGTGGTCGGCGGCGCGCTGGTGGTCCGGGACCCGGAGCTCGCGGACAAGATCGCCTTCCACCAGAACGCGATCGGTGCGGTCGCGGGGCCGTTCGACTCCTGGCTGGTACTGCGGGGCATCAAGACGCTCGGGGTCCGAATGGATCGGCACAGCGACAACGCCGAGAAGGTCGTGGAGTTCCTGCAGCGGCACCAGTCCGTCAGCCAGGTGCTCTATCCGGGGCTCGACGGGCACCCCGGTCACGAGACCGCCGCCAAGCAGATGAAGCGCTTCGGCGGGATCGTCAGCTTCCGGGTCACCGGCGGCGAGGCGCAGGCGCTGGACATCTGCAACAAGGCGGACGTCTTCACACTCGGCGAGTCGCTCGGCGGCGTCGAGTCCCTGATCGAGCACCCCGGCAAGATGACACACGCCTCGGTCGCCGGCACACCGCTAGAGGTCCCCGCGGACCTGATCCGCCTGAGCGTAGGCATCGAAACAATCGACGACCTCCTCCAAGACCTCG